>DATBLG010000179.1:0-11980 GCA_036555485.1 Gemmatimonadales bacterium
CGATGTCGAGCAAGAGGATCTGGGTGATGACGCCCGTGAACGTGTGCGCGGCCCGTTTGTCCCCCCCGTGCTCCTCCCCTTCGAGCTTCTCGTGGATTTCGTGCGTGCTCTTGGCAATGAGAAACAGGCCGCCCCCGATGAGAATCAGGTCGCGTCCGGAAATCTCCTGCGACAGAATCGTGAACAGTGGCTGGGTGAGACGGATGATCCAGGCGAGCGACATGAGCAGCGCGATGCGCATCAACATCGCCAGCGCCAGACCGACGCGGCGAGCCCGCCGCTGTTGGCCCGCCGGCAGCTTCCCGGCGAGGATCGAAATGAAGATGATGTTGTCGATCCCGAGGACGATCTCGAGCACCGTGAGGGTGAGGAGCGCGATCCAGGTTTCGGGCGACGTGAGCCAAGCCATGGGGTCCAGACACGGGTTGGAGGCCCGGAGAAGTTACCCCCCCTGCCCGGCCGCGTCGATGAAGGCAGCGAACAAGCGGCCCATCCGCGGATCCACGTCCACCAAATCTTCCGGGTGCCATTGCACGCCGATCAGGAAATGTCCGTTCGCGGCTTCGACACCCTCGATCAGCCCGTCGGGCGAGGTGGCGACCGCCACGAGCCCGGGCGCCAGACGCGCGATGCCCTGATGGTGCATGCTGTTCACCGCGAGAGTCTCGGTCGCTAACAACCGACCGAGTCGCGATCCGGCGACGAGCTGCACCTCGTGCGCCAGCTCGTCGCGCCGCCGGCCCGCGACGGGAAAGTGGTCGTGCTTGATCGCGGCCGGGTGCTGCTCTCCGACGTCCTGATAGAGCGACCCGCCCACCGCTACATTGAGCAGCTGCGCCCCGCGACACACCGCGAGCACCGGCTTCTTGTCGGCGAGCGCCCACCGCACGAACAGCAGCTCGGTCCAGTCGCGCGCCGGATCGGTGCGGCCGCACAGCGGGCCACGCGGCTCGCCATAGGCGGCCGGGTCCACATCCACGCCACCCGGCAGAAACAGGCCGTCGAGCCGCTCGTAGATCTCCCGCAGCGACGCCTCGTCCCCTTCCAGCAACGGGATCACCCACGGAACGGCGCCCGCGGCGGCGAGCACCTGGACGTAGCGCTGGCTCATGACCCAACAGCGTGGCAGCTGCTCGGGGATGGCCTCGAGCGTCTGGGTCGTGATGCCAATGGTCGGGCGAGCGGGCATGCGCAACATCCTAGTGGCGGGTCCGCCCCGCTACAAGCCTTCTGCCGTCTCGGCGATCAACTGGTCCACGACGGCCTTGAGATCCCCGGTGCGCGCAAACGTGGCGAGCTGGCGATCCGCACTCGACCCCTCTTCCAGAATGCGGTAGGCATAGGCGACTTCCTTCCGACTGCCCAGCTCGTCCACCACATCGTCGATAAACCATTCCAGGAGCTCGCGCACCAGCTCCCGCGCCGGCAGCTCGACGCCTTTTCCGAAGTCCACGAGCCGACCGTCGAGACCGTAGCGGACGGCGCGCCATTTGTTTTCCTCGATGAAGTCGGCGGGGTACACCCGGAACGTCATGTTGTCCCGCCGCAGCTTCCAGATCTTCGCCACGATCGCTTGCAGAATCGCCGCGATACAGATCGCCTCGTCCACGCGGGTGCACACGTCGCACACGCGGAACTCGAGCGTCGGGTAGCTCCAGTTGGGTCGCACGTCCCACCAGAT
Source organism: Gemmatimonadales bacterium (assembly GCA_036555485.1). Taxonomy (GTDB): domain Bacteria; phylum Gemmatimonadota; class Gemmatimonadetes; order Gemmatimonadales; family GWC2-71-9; genus DASTHG01. The sequence goes on from DATBLG010000179.1 coordinate 1,682, forward strand.
CTTGGACCCGTCGGGGATGCACCCGGTGCTGGTGAGCTTGTCCACCAGCTCCGTGTACTCGCTCCACGACCGCAAGGCGCGGGGGACGCCGGTGCGCGGGAAGCCACGCCACACGACACTGCGATAGGACTTGAGCCCCGTCTTGCGCCCCACCCAGAACGGCGAGCTGGTCGATAGACACATGAGGTGGGGCAGGAAATAGCGCGACACGTTGAGCGCGTCGATCAGGAATTCACGATCCTCGATGCCGATGTGGACATGGGTGCCAAAAATGAGCAACCGCTGCGCCAGCTCTCCCATGTCCTCGCGCACGCCGAGATACCGCTCGAGTGGCGTGATCTCCTGGTCGATCCACGAGGAAAACGGATGAGTGCCCGCGGCCGCGATTCGGAGACCGTTCTTGGCGGTCAGCCCCAGGATGTCCCGGCGCAACCGCACCAGCTCGGCCCGGGCTTCGGCCGGCGTCGTGCACACTTTGGTGCCGACCTCTACGATGGACTGGTGCAGCTCCGGCTTCACCTGCGCGAGCACGAGGTGATCGCCGCTCAGGATCTCCGTGATGTACGACTTGAGCTCGCGCGTGTTGGGATCGATGATCTGATACTCTTCTTCAATCCCGAGGGTGAGTGTCGGCGGCTTCATCGCGCCTCCACCAGGAAGGTCGGCACCTGCGAACCCCCGCCCGCCGTGACGTTGACGAGGGCGGCCGTCGAGAGCCGCGACAGGCAACCGTCCACGTGCGTGCCCTGGTAGGCGAACGGGGCGGTGTCCAGGATGCGCTCGGCGAAGATGACGCGACCGTCCACCATGCTCGGAAACGCCTCGCTCGGGATCGGTACCCGCTCCTGCACGACGTGCGGCTCGTGCAGGGCCACGTCAAGCGCGCGCTGCCACGCGGCGTCATCCACCTCCCAGCCGAGCACGATCCCCTTCCCTCCGTATTCATCATTGGGCTTGAGCACGAGCTGCTCCCGCTGCGCGACGACAAACGGCAGGAGGTCCACCGTCTTGCCGCCGTACCGGGTGGTCCGCTCGGCCACAGTCCGGGTCCAGGGAATGTGGGCGTCGATGGCCTGGCGCTCTGGGTCCGAGAACAGCCCGACGTTCCGCTCATCACTCAACACGGCCAGGCTCGCTTTCTTGTGGAGGATCTTGCAGCGAAACGGATTCACCATGCATACCGCGCCGGACTGGACGGCCCGGATCACGGGATGGTCGCGGCCGCCCCGCTCCACGAGCTCGCTGATCAGCACGCGCTTATAGATCAGGTCAAACGCCGCGCCGCCCGCTACGAGGCGCCCGTCGCGGAGCTCCGTGTCCCGCGGGTCGATGATGTCGGCCTCGAGGCCCCGCGCGCGAAAGTAGTCCACCCACAGGGCGAACTCGTTGCGGGTCGGCACCTCCCGCCAATCGAGGATGGCGATGCGCGGCGCCGCCTGGCGGCCGCCCCACTGGTGGTAGGCCGCCAGCAGGGCGTGGAGCACACCATGCCGTCCAGGAAGTGGGCGAACATCAAAGCGACGCATGAACGGTCGCATGACCGGCAGTGCCAGAAACGCCTCCGCGAGCGCGTCGGCATAGGCCGCTCCGGCCGGGGTCTCGGCGTTGTATTCGGTGAGCCGCAGCACACCCTCTTCGGGCAGATAGAAGGCATCGATGCGGGAAGTCGGGCTGGGTTCTGGAAATCCCGGGTCCCGTTGGATCAACGCCTCCTCCCACTCGAGGAGACCGAATTGGCTCCGCACGGCGTCGTTCTCGACCGCGGCCCGGTAGGCGCGATCGAAGGCTCCCAGCAGGATCGCGCAACGCTCCCGCAGAAAGCGGTACTGCTCCGGCGTGAGAAACCGCGGTCGCAGCACGGTACACAACGCCCGCTCCCCAAAGAACAACCCGCGGCGTCGCAACTCGGCATCGAGCGTCGCCTGTGATTCTCCGGCAAGCTCGTCGCTCAGCAGCTCGTGGTAATAGTCGATCGCCGCCTTCATGCCGATGGGGACCGGCTTGCGGCGCGGCCCCGAAACATGGCTTGCCAATGGAAGTCCTTCCCCACCGGTCGCTGGGTTGCCAGGCGAATCGCCAAGTCGGCCATGTGCTGCACCACCCACTCGAAGTACTCAGGGGTGAGGGAATTGACGTCGAAGTCCGGCGCCGGATTCATGAAGTCGATCGCGTACGGCACGCCGTCCTTGACCGCAAACTCGATCGAGTTCATGTCGTAGCCCAGCGCGCGCACGAGCGTGAGCGAGTCCTTGACGATCCGATCGCGCAAGGCCGGGGCCAAGTAGTGGGGATCCACGATGTACGCCCGCGCCTTGGGGTCGTAGCGGATCGGCAGCACGTCCTGCTGCCCGATGCACACGCACCGCACGAACTGCTCCCACTCGATGAACTCCTGCACGATCATGGTCCGCAGTCCCGACTCGTTGTAATGCGTGAGCAGCTCCTCCCGCGTACGACAGATGAACACGTCTTTCCATCCCCCGCCGTGCGCGTCTTTCAGGATGCAGGGCAGACCGATATCGCGAACCACCCCGTCCCAATCGAGCGGAAACGCCAGGTTGCGCAGACTCTCCCGATGGCTGATCCCCGGGATGTAGTCCTTGTTCGGCAGGGCCATGGTCTTGGGGCTCGCGACGCCGAGCTGTGTGGCGAGGGTGGCGCCGAAAAACTTGTCGTCGGCGCTCCACATAAAGGGGTTGTTCACGACGGTGACTCCCTGGAGCACCGCGTGCTTCAAGTGTGACCGATAGAACGGAACCTCGTGGGAAATACGGTCGATGAAGACCGCATAGGTGCTCGGAGTGTCCATCGCCGTCGCCCCAAGCTTGACGAAGTCCGCCACGACACCCTGGTCGCGGCGGTTCACCTCATCGATGAACTTGGGCGGAAACGACCATTCCTGGCCGACGATGAGGCCCACTTTTGCAGTCATCGTGCGCTCCCCGCGTACAGATGCAAGTCGGTCCCGACGGCGTCCGCCATATCCAGCGTGGTCTGCAGATCGGGATGCCGCACCACGAGGAACCCATCGGACACCAGCGTCAGGAGCCAATTGCGTCGCGGCGCACCCACCGGCAACAGCTCCACCGCGGCGATGTGCGCGCCGAACCGGGCCTGCAAGCGGTCCAGCCCCTCGATGTGCCGGATGTGCCCGGCGCCGCGGGCGCGTTTGAAAATGATCGCGGCGTTGTAGCGACGCTCGAGCTTGGTGCTGAAGCGCCGGTGCAGGACGGCCTCGGCCCACGCCGTGTATAGATCGATGTCGGATGCATAGTTCATGACATCGACGGTCCGCGCCCCCGGTGGTCGGGCCGCGATCTCGCCAAACACGGTTTCTCCGTTCGCCTTGCGGTACCACTCCATGTGCGTGAACCCCGTTTGGAAGCCGAGCGCCTTGATCACGGCGCGGCCCATTTCCCGCCCGCCCGCGAGATTGTCGGCGTCCACGTCGCGCAGCACGACGGTTTGCGGGCTGATCCACTCTTCCTGCCGAGCCGTCAACGGGCGGGGTCGGTAGAGACAGATGTTCCAGTACGCGATTTTCCCCTTAATGCAGATCGTATCAAACGTGTATTCGACCGCGTCGATGAACTCCTCGACGTTGACCTCCCGGACGTGACCGACGCGGGCGAGCACCGCGTCGAGCTCGAGCCGGGAGTTCACCTGGAACGTATCGGCCGAACCGGCGCCGGCGATCGGTTTCACGATTACCGGGAACCCGATCTGCTCGGCCGCTCGCTGACACTCCGCGGCCGTTGTCGCGCGCTGATGCTTCGGCGTGCGGATTCCCGCGGCGGCGACAGCCTGCTTCATCGCATCCTTGTCGCGAAACAGCGTCGCTTGCGCGACGTCCTGGCCCGGCACCCCGAGTCCTTCGCGCAGGCGCGCGGCCAGGATCACCCCCGGCTCCCACAGACACTCGACCTGGTTGAGCGGTTGGGCCGCTTTCCACTCGCGGACCTGCTTGACGACCGCGGCATCGTCCAACAGCGAAGGCACCTGCAGGTAGCCCGCGAGGTGTTCGCGGACGATCTGCGGCAGCTCGCCCTCCGGCTGGTCGCCGATGCCGAACACCCGCGCCCCCTGCACCGCTAGGCCGCGCGTGAAGTAGTTGATCTCCGTGGGATACCCGGGTGAAACCATGAGCACGTTCATGTGACTCCCCTTCTTTTATCCCAGCTCGACCTTAACCAACGAAATGAGTCGCTGCAGCGCCCGCTGCACGACCGCGGTCTCGGCATGGCGCACAATGACGAACCCTTCTCCTTCGTAACTGCCGGTCGGCTCCTGCCCTGGGGTTGGCAGCTTGGCGTCCACGACCAGTGACCCCATCTCGTGCTGCACCTGGTCCAAACCGTGGATCGCAGTTACCCGCCCGCGCCCCTGTCCCCGTAGATAGGCCGCCCCGACCGCGTAGCGGCGCGGCGGCGCGGCGAACTCGTTGAACACCATCAACCGCGCCCAGGCGGCGACGAAGTCGAAGTCATGGGCTCGTGACATTATCGTCGTCAGCTGCGCGCCGGGCGGACGCGCCGCGACTTCGGAGATTGCAATACTGCCATCCGGGCGGCGAAACCACTCCATGTGCGACAGCCCGGTCTCCATGCCCAACACATCCAGCGCGCGGAACGCCGAGTGCCGGATGTCGTCGTACTGCGGCTCGTCCACTTCTCGGGGCAGTACGAGACACCACTGGATCCACGGGTTGCGCAACACTTCCAGCGGCGACGGATAGTAGTGCGTCAGGGAGTGCCACACCGCCCGGCCGTCGATCGAGACCGTCTCGAACGAGTGCTCGTCTCCCGTCACGTATTCTTCCAGTAAGACCGGGCGGCCCGGCCCGGGCGCGGCGGTGTTCAGCGCAGCCTGCAACGCGTCCACGCCGTCCACTCGCGTCGTGGCCTGCGCGCCCGCGCCCGCCGGAGGCTTCACGATCAGGGGGAATCCGACCTCGCGCGCAAAGCCCGCCGCATCCTCGTGCACCGTGACCAGTCGGTGGCGCGCACACGGGAGCCCCGCCTCGCGCAACAACGATTTCATGCGCGCCTTGTCTCGGAAATTGCGCGCCGCGTCCGCCCTCATGCCGGCCAGGCCAAGCTGCTCGCGCGCCTCGGCGAGCGGCACCTGGAGCTGTTCGTAAGCAGCGATCAGCCGATCGATCGACCCGAGCTGCCGACCCAGCTGCCGGGCGGCTTCCACCAGCGCCGCCGCGTCCAACACATCGGGCACGCGCCAATGCGCCGCGACCTGGGAACGCACGGGTGGAGACAGATCCTCCAGCGGCGCTTGGCTGATCACCCCGACCCGCACGTTGGGCAACTCCGCCAGTGCCGCGATCATGCGCGACGCGTTCTCGGACAGCACCGGTGCGGCGAAGATGACCACGAGCATGGGGTGCCTACGCTAACGCACCCCCAGCGGCCTCACCACCCCACGGCGCCCTATGGAACCCGGGAGGCCATGCATACATTATCCGGCTGCGAATGCGACGGTACCCACGCTTCTACTTGCGGTGGAAGGCTCGCGCAAGGGCCCGCGCGCACCAGGGCCGGGTCCAGGTCATCCCCGCGGTTCTGAGCCCTCAGCTGGGCAACCAGCGCAGCCTGCTGGTCTACACCCCGGCATCGTATGCGCGCAGCGATGCGCGCTATCCCGTCATCTACATGCACGACGGCCAAAACCTGTTCGATCCCGCCACGAGCTTCGCGGGGGATTGGGGCCTGAAAACCGCGCTCGCCTGGGCGAGCCGCCGCGGCGTCGAGGCCATCGTGGTGGGTGTGCCGAACATGGGCGCGGCACGCATCGACGAGTACACGCCGTTCGAGGACCCGAAAATCGGCGGCGGCAATGGTGAGCGCTATCTCGATTTCCTGATCCACACGGTGAAGCCGTTGGTCGATGCGCGATTCCGCACGCACGCGGATCGCGCGCATACAGGCATCGCCGGCTCGTCGTTGGGCGGCCTGATCAGCCTGTACGCGTACTTCCACCATGGCGACGTGTTCGGCATCGCCGGTGCCTTGAGCCCCGCCCTGTGGTTCGCCAACGCGGCAATCCTCGACGCCGTGCAGCAGGCGCCTCGGGTTGCGGGCCGCGTCTACCTCGACGTCGGGCTACGGGAGGGCGCGGCGCACGTGGCGCTCGCCCGTCGCTTGCGCGACCTCCTCATCGACAAGGGCTACGCGCCGCGCCGGGAGCTGCGCTGGGTGGAGGACCGGGATGGGCGACACCACGAATCGGCCTGGGGTCGACGGTTTCGCAAAGCGCTGCCGTTTCTGCTGCGCAACGGCGGGCCGCCATGAACCAGGAGCGCCACCGATGGCATAGCCCCGCGCTGGGTCGCGAGATGGAATTACAAGTCTTGGGCCACGACGGGGCGCGGGTGTTCGTATTTCCGACGACCCTGGGGAGTTTTACCGAGTGGACCGACCGCTGGATGCACCGCGCCGGCGTTCTGGGTGAGCACCTCGAACGCGGCTGGATCCAGCTGTTCTGCCTGCATCACGTGCACGAGGAAAGCTGGTACGCCCCGGAGCACGTCCATCCCGGTCACCGCGCCTGGCGACATCTTCAGTACGATCGGTATCTGCGCGACGAGGTCGTCCCGTTCAGCCTGACACAAAACCAGACGCCGTTCCTCATCACGGTCGGAGCGAGCTTCGGCGCCTACCACGCGCTCTGTTTTGGACTCCGCAATCCACACCTGGTCCAGCGCATCATCGGTCTTTCAGGGACCTACGACATCAAGCGTCTGACCGGCGGATACTCCGACGCGAACGTGTACGCGTGCAATCCGTTCGATTTCATCCGTCACGAACGCGATCCCGCACGGCTCGCCGCGTTTCAACGGCAGGACATCATCCTGGCCGTCGGGGCGCACGACCCCGCCTACTCGAACAACCAGGAAATGTCCGCGGTGTTGTGGGGCAAGGGGATCGGCAACGCGCTGCGCACGTGGGACGGGTGGTCGCACGACTGGCCGTACTGGGAGAAGATGATTCGCCTGTATATCGGGGGGCACGACTGACGGCGGACCGTTAGGCGACCGCCCCGGCGGGTGTCAGCGCCGCCTCCACCTGCGGCAGGATGTCGGGAAAGACATTGTCCCGCAGTCGCAGCTCCTCGGCCAGGGCCGACCCGGCTTCCCGATCCCCGTGCTCCTCCAGAGACGCGAGCAGCCGCTCGGCGTCCGCACAATGCAGGGTGAAGCGACTGATAGCGTAATCCGCTACTTCTCCAGTCGAGATGATGAACTGCCAATCCGACGCCTGGGCCAGGAGCAGCTCGCGCGCCGCCTGGGCAAGTATGGGCCGTGACGCCGGTGCGGCGAGGGCCGCTGGCGCCGCCTCCCAGAACGCGCGCTCCAAGGGCCACATCCGCTGCCACGTCCACGCCGTCTCGTCGTTGAGCCACATGCTGTAATCGCCGTTCGCCCCCCAGGATCCGGCTGCCAGCTGGAGCGCTGTGGTCGGTGGGCGCTCTCCCAAGTGTCGGCTCGCGGTGGTCGCCCGCACCCCCCATGCGCTGGTGAGATTCCGGTAGACCTCACCCAAGAAATCCGGTCCCTCGAACCACCAATGTCCGAACAGCTCGGTGTCGAACGGGGCCACGACGACGTCCCCCGAGGGGTCAGCGTGCGCGATCCGATGCAGCAGCTGGACGAAGTGCGTGCCGTGACCGGCGGCGCGTCCGCGCGCCGTGGACGGATCGTAGGGTTGCTTTTCACCGAGGTCGATGCCGGTGCCCGTCACGCGCCAGAACTTGAGGCCGCCCGGCCAACGGATCTTGTGAAACTCGAGGTAGCTCCCGTCCCCGGGATACCCGCCGTGGCGGCTCCACACGCGGAGCGAGGCGACGGGATCGCGCACGAACGCGGCGACGTCGGCGCCGGCGCCGTGGGATTGCAGGCGGTAGGTCAGGTACGGCGAATGCTCGGCTTTGCCGGTGTATTCCACGCCCCGAATTGGACGCCGACGCAGGTCGAACCGCTCGGCGCCCAGCGGGATGTCGTCGCCGTAGGCGCCCAACGGCGTCCCCGCCGCGGCGAGGTGCGCGTCGGTGAAGCAGTACCGGAATCCGGCTTCTCCCACAAACTCCTCGGTGCCGGGACGGTCCGCGGCCGCCGGAGCTCCAGGCAACGGCGCCCACGACCCGCGGGCCCGGTAGGCACATTCGGGGAGCCAGCACCCGGCCGGCGGCCGACCGAACAGCCGCGTGTGCTCCGCCCGACCCAGCAGGAGCTGCAGGCGGATGCTCTCGTCGCGCCCGAGCAATGGCAGGAAGCCATGCGTCGCGGCCCCGCCCATGATCTCGATGTGGCCCGCTTCCTCGAGCGCGCGAAACGGGGCGACGAGGTCGCCGTTCACAGATCGAAACAGCGCGCGCAGCCCCTGGAGCCGATCGCGCCAGAACCCCGTCAGCGGGATGAGCGGCGCATCGTGGGTCCCCGCGAACGTGGCGGCTGCTTCGTCGCATGCCTCGAGCCGCTGCTCGAAGTACGCCTCGAGCTCCGCAGCGAACGCTGGTGCGGCCAGCTGGTTGGCGAGTACCGGCGTGAACCCGATCGTGACCGGCGCCGGGACCCCGTCCGCCGCGAGCCCGTGCAGCGTCTCCAACAGCGGCAGGTAGGTGTCGATGGCGGCTTCACACAGCCAATCGCTGCCGTGGGGCCAGCGGCCATGATGCAGCACGTACGGCAGGTGGCTGTGGAGCGCCAGGACGAAGTCCATCAGTCGGTCCCGCGGCCGGTCCGTTCGGCCACCTCGAGCGCCTTGAGGTAGACGGCCATGTACTTCAGCGCCGAACGCTGCCAGCTGAAGTTCTTCGCCATCGCCTTGCGCATGCGCGCTTGCCAACCCCGCTCGTCGTGGTAGTGGCGCACGGCGCGTTCCACGGCGGAGGCGAGCGCGGGGACCGAGAACTGGTCGAACACAAACCCGGTGATCCCGTCGTCGATCGTGTCGTTGAGACCGCCGGTGCGCCGGGCGACGGGGAGCGTGCCGTACCGCTGGGCGCGCATCTGCGTGAGGCCGCAGGGCTCGTACTGGCACGGCATGAGGAGCATGTCGGCGCCGGCGACCACGAGATGTTCCAGCGGATCGGTGAAGCCGGTCTCGACCGCAATGCGATCGGGAAACCGTGCGGCGAGTCGTTTCAACGGCTCGATGTAGCGACGTTCCCCCTGTCCCAGGAAGACGTACTGCGCGTCGGCGACGCCGAGCGCACGCCCGTCGACCAGCAAGTCGAGCCCCTTTTGCGCCACCAACCGGGCGGCCATCCCGAACACTGGCGTCCGCGGGTTCGGGGCCAGCCCAAAGCGGGCCTGCAACGCCGCCTTGCAGTGCCGCTTGCCCTCCATCGCCTGGGGGGTGAATCGCGCGGCGATGACGGGATCGCGCCCGGGATCCCAGATGTCGTAGTCGATCCCGTTGGTGATGCCAAACAGCCGGTCGCGCAACGCCCGGAAGGTATCGCCCAGGCCGAAACCGCCGTCGGGCGATTGGAGCTCGCGCGCGTGCGTGGCGCTCACCGTCACCACGGCGTCCGCGGACACGATGCCGCCCTTGAGCCAGTTCACCTTGTCGTACCACTCCAGCAGCTCCCAATGGAACAACTCCCAGGGGAGGCTGATCTCGGGGAGCGTCGCCGGTGGAAAGTGTCCCTGGTAGCCGGCGTTGTGCACCGACAGCACGGCGGGTACGCGCCGGTAGTATGGATGGTGCGCGAACGCGGTGCGCAGATAGACGAGGGAGATGGCGGCGTGCCAGTCGTGCGCGTGCAGGATTGCCAGGCCCGGAGCAATCCGTGGCAGGGCGGCGAGCGCCGCCAGGGCGAAGAAGGCGAAGCGCCGGTGGTTGTCGCGGTAGTCGCCGCCCTCTCCATACAAAGAAGGGCGATCGAAAAAGCCGGCATGCTCCACGAACAGCACATCGGTGCCCTTGGGGGCATCCTTGGCGCGCCACAGACGGGCCGGTTCCTTGTTCGCGCCGAGTTGCACGGAGAACGGGGGCCCCACGGGCTCGAAGGCGCTGACGACGGAGCGCACCTGCTGGTACAGCGGCATCACGACGGTGGTCGGGAGTCCCGCCGCCGCCTGGTAGGTACTGAGACTGGCCACGGCCTCGCCGAGGCCGCCCGAGCGCGCGTAGGGCCAGCACTCCGCCGCGAAGTGGACGATGCGGATCGGCTTGCCCTCGTTGGACTGCAACACGGACCGACGCGTCCTGCGGCGCGGGCGGGCGGGGGCCTTGCTGCGCTCGCGCCGTGGGGGCTTGGTCGCCCCGCCGCTGACTCCGGATC
>DATBLG010000021.1:0-24416 GCA_036555485.1 Gemmatimonadales bacterium
CAGCCGCCCACGCACCTCGTCCGCGATCCCGTCGGCAAGATACTCATCCTGCGCCCCGCCACGGGTTTCGAACGGCAGCACCGCCACAACCTTCGGCCCCGCCGCATCCGCTCCGCCCTGCGACTGCCGCCACGCAAACAACACGCCGACGCCGAGCAGCAGGCCGAGGGCAAGGGCCGCAAACACTGGCCGGCGCGCGAACGGCGCGAAGCGGGGCGCCGGCGCACCCGGCCCCTGGTCTGCCACTGCGCGCTCGAGGGCCTGATCCAGCTCCAGCGTGCTGGCGTAGCGGTCGGCCGGCGTCGCCGCCATCGCCTTGGCGATCACCGCATCCAACGCGGGCGTCACGCCGGGGCGCACCGGATGAATCGTCCGCGGTCGTTCTGTCAGCGCGCGTGCGACGATCGCCTGAGGAGTTGGTCCGGTGTAGGGCGGCTCCCCCGCCAGTAGCTCGAAGAGCACACAGCCCAGGGCGTAGACATCGGTGCGCGCATCGATGGTGCGTGACCCGCTCGCCTGCTCCGGACTCATGTATGCCGGAGTGCCCAGGGCAATGCCGGTGCCGGTGAGCTGCGGGTCCGCACTGTCGAGGCTGCGGGCGATCCCGAAGTCCGCAATCAGGGCCCGCCCCTCGGCCAGCAGAATGTTCTCGGGCTTCACGTCCCGATGGACGACGCCGTGTTGGTGCGCATGGTGCAATCCGCCGGCCACCTCCCGGACGATGCGCACCGCCTCGTCCACGGGGAGCTGTTTCTCCCGCGCGAGCCGGTTCCGGAGCGATCCCCCTTCCACATAGGGCATCGTGAACCACAAGAGCCCCGCGCTTGCTCCCGAGTCGTGGACCGAGAGGATGTTGGGGTGATGCAGCCGTGCGGAAAGTCGGATCTCTCGTTCGAACCGGCCCGCACCGAGGACCGCCGTGAGCTCCGGGTGCAACACCTTCAGGGCGACGGAGCGATCGTGCCTGAGATCCTGGGCGAGATACACGGTCGCCATCCCGCCCCAGCCCACCTCCCGCTCGAGACGGTAGCGACCGCCGAGTTCGTGGCGCAGCCGAGAATCGGTCTGCGGTGTCAGCGCGTCGAATCCACCGCCGGCGCCTTCCGCCGCCAGGAGAGATTCAACCTCGACGCGCAACGATTCGTCTCCCGCACAGGCGGTCGTGAGGAATGACGCCCGCTCGCTCCGTGGGAGCTCCAGCGCGCTCGCGAAGACATCCTTGACTCGCTGCCAGGCCTCAGGGGTCATGCTGCTTTCGATTGTCCTGTCCCCTGGGCGCGAGCTCGCGCCGCAGCCATGCCCGAGCCACCACCCAGTCGCGCTTCACCGTTGCGGGCGAGATCCCCAGCACTGCTGCGGTCTCTTCGATGCCGAGGCCTGTGAAGTATCGGAGCTCTACCACCTTCGCCTGTTGTGGGTCTAATGCGGCGAGCCGGACAAGGGCGTCGTCGAGCTCCAGAAGGTCAACTGCCGGTTCTTGAGCCGGGGTTGTCACGTCCTCAAGGGTGATTTGGATCCCGCCCCCACCACGCTTTGCTGCCTGTTTGCTTCTAGCGTGATCGATAAGCACGCGGCGCATCGTTTTCGCGGCGACGCCGAAAAACTGCGCGCGGTTTCGCCAATCTGCGTGTCGTTGATCGACCAGCCGAAGATAGGCCTCGTGTACGAGCCCGGTCGTTTGAAGCGTGTGGCCGGGTCGTTCGCGGCGCAAATAGCGCTGGGCTTGGCGGCGCAGTTCCTCGTATACAAGGGGGATGAGGCGATCAAAGGCGCTCGCATCGCCTCGACTCCAGGCCTGAAGGAGCTCGGTCACGGAATGTGGTGGTGTAGGCACCTGGCTTCGTCTTTCGAACTTCCGCGGCCACGATACCCGCCGAGTCAAGCGTCGGCAAGGTGCCTATGCTACCCGCATCTCAGTTTCGTTTGTCCGCTTCGCCTGATGCTGTCGCGCCCCTTCGGGGGCACTTGTTGGCGGAGCCAGCGGTCGCGAGGGGGTGAGGCGGAACGGAGCGACGGTCAGTAAGTGAAGCTGAGAACCAGCTGCGCCACCGGCTCGAAGCTCAGCCGGTGATGGCGCGTGGGTCCGTGCAGCAGCAGCGCGTCGAGGTGCTCGGGCGTCCCGTAGCCTTTGTTGTCGCACCACGCGTAGCTGGGATAGCGGACGGCGAGGCGCCGCATCAACCGATCGCGGACCGTCTTGGCGACCACCGACGCGGCGGCAATGGACTGACAGTACACGTCCCCATCCACGATCGCGTCGTGCGCGCACCCGAGCTCCGGAAGCGGCAAGCCATCCACCAAAACGGCCGCGGGGACCAGGCGGAGACGGTCCAACGCGCGCCGCATGGCGAGGATGGTGGCCCGGCGGATGTTCAGCCGGTCGATCTCGCGCACGCTGGCGGCCCCGACGCCGACGGCGAGCGCGCGGGCCCACACCACGCCGACCAGACGCTCGCGCTTCAGCGGCGTGAGGAGTTTTGAGTCGCGCAGGCCGCGGATCGGCTTCGCACCGGCCGGAAACACGACGGCCGCGGCCACCACTGGTCCCGCCAGTGGGCCGCGGCCTGCCTCGTCGATACCGGCGACGAGTGTCCGCCCCGCGTTCCAGAGCGCGTTCTCGCGCTCGAACGTGGGGCGGTGCCCGCTCACGCCTCGGGGGTCTCCGTCGGCTCGGCCACCGCGGGAGCGCGCTGTTCACGGATGCGCGCGGCCTTCCCCGCGAGGCGACGCAGGAAGTAGAGCTTGGCGCGCCGGACGCGACCTTTACGCACCAGCTCAATGTCGGCGATGGACGGCGCGTGCAACGGGAAAATCCGCTCCACCCCAACGCCCGCCGAGATTTTACGCACCGTAAAGGTCTCGTTGATGCCGCCGCCCCGGCGCGCGATGCACACGCCCTCGAACGCCTGGAGCCGCTCTTTCTCCCCTTCCCGCACCCGCACCATCACGCGCAGTGTGTCCCCGGGATCGAAGGCGGGAATGTTCGTCTTGAGGTTTTCCCGCGAAACCACGCGAAGTCTTTCCATACTCGTATCCTCTATCAGTCGACGTGCAAATCCGGTCGTCGTTCGCGGGTGAGCCGTTCGGCTTCGGCCGCGCGCCACGCCGCGATCTTCTCGTGGTCCCCGCTCAACAATACCTCGGGGACCGCCAGCCCGCGATACACCGGGGGCCGAGTGTAGCTGGGCGCCGCCAGGAGCCCATCGTAGTGCGAATCGCCGGCCGCCGATTCATGGTCCCCCAGCGCTCCGGGGAGCAGCCGGACGACCGCGTCGATCACGCACAGCGCCGCCGGCTCGCCACCCGACAGCACGAAATCCCCGATCGACAGCTCTTCCGCCCCCAACCCGTCGGCCACCCGCTGATCCACATCCTTGTAATGCCCGCACAACAGCGTCAGCTCGGTGGCCACGGCGAACCGCACCGCGTCCCGATGGGTGAACGGCCGGCCCCGGGCCGAAAGCAGCACGACGGGCGCCCCCGCGGCGGGCCGGATGTCCTCCACCGCTTCGAAGAACGGTTCCGGCTTGAGCACCATCCCGGCACCGCCCCCATAGGGCGCATCGTCCACCGTGTGGTGGCGGTCGTGCGTGTAGTCCCGCAGCTGCACGACCCGGTAGCCGACCACTCCGGCCGCGGCCGCTCGTCCCAGGATGCTCCCCGCGAGCGGGGCCGCAAACCACTCGGGGAACAGCGTGACCACATTAATCGCGAGCATCGGGCTCGAGCACCGCGAGAAACTGGTCGCGCCAATCTTCCACCGCCTCGCGCGACGTCACGCCAGCAAAGCCGAGCAACCACTCACGATGGTACGCACGCCGCCGGGCGAGCACCAACGGCCCGGCGATCACGCGACGCGCTTCATCCACCACGAACAGCGTTGCCTTCGGCTGGAACAGCGCACCCACCTTGTCCACGAGGGGAACCACCGCGACCTCCCCTCCCTGGCCATGCGGCTTACGCAGCCGCGCGACTATGCGGTGCGTGTGCCGAACACCCCGGCCTTCTTGAGGAGCGAGCGGACCGTATCGGTCGGCGTCGCCCCCTTGGCGAGCCATGCGGCGGCCTGGTCCGTGTCGACCTGGAGGACAGCCGGGTTGGCGCGGGGGTTGTAGTGTCCGATCGTGGCGACGGAGCGCCCATCGCGGGCGGCACGTTGATCGGCGATCACGATGCGGAAGTACGACTGTCCCCTCCGACCGACACGCCGCAGCCGAATACGAGTAGCCATAGCTGACCTACATCCGTTGTAAGAGCTTGCGCATCTGCTGGAACTGTTCCAGCAGCCGATTCACTTCCTGCACCGGGCGACCGGCCCCTTTCGCGATCCGCAGCCGGCGCGATCCACTCAGGATCTTGGGATCGGCTCGCTCCTGCGGCGTCATCGACAGAATGATCGCCTCGACGTGCTTGAGCCGCTTGTCGTCGGCCGGCAGCGCCTTGAGCGCTTTCGCCGGGACTCCCGGCAACAGACCCATCATCTGCTTTAGCGGACCCATCTGCTGCATCTGTTTCAGCGCGGCCAGAAAATCCTGTAAATCCATACCGCGCTTCGACCGCGCCTTCTTCTCGAGCCGCTCCGCCGCCTCCCGGTCGATCGTGGCCGCGGCCTTTTCGACCAGCGTCACCACGTCACCCTGGCCGAGGATCCGGCCCGCCATCCGACCGGGGTCGAACGGCTCGAGGGCATCCGGCCGCTCCCCGGTGCCGACGTACTTGATCGGGGCGCCGGTCACTCCGTGAATCGACAGGGCTGCGCCACCGCGCGCATCGCCGTCCAGCTTCGTGAGAATGACGCCGCTGAGTCCGACCCCGTCCTGGAAACCGCGCGCGATCCGTACCGCGTCCTGCCCCGTCATCGCATCCGCCACCAGCAGCACTTCGCGCGGACGCACCGCCGCCTTCAGGGCCACGAGCTCGCTCATCAGCTCGGCATCGATCTGCAACCGGCCGGCCGTATCGACGATGACGCTGCGGCAACGCGCCTTTTCCGCCTCGCCCAGCGCGCCGCGAACCAGCTCGACGACCCCCTTCCCCCTTCCCCCATCCCCCAGGGGGAAAACCGGGACCCCCACCTGCTCGCCGAGTTGCCGCAGTTGCTCCACTGCCGCGGGCCGATAGACGTCGGCGGCCACAAGGCACGGCGCCTTCTGCTCGAGCTTCAGCCGCCGGGCCAGCTTGGCCGCCGAGGTGGTCTTGCCCGACCCCTGCAGTCCGACCAGCAGGATCACGGTCGGTCCGACCGAGGCGAACTCGAGCTCTCGCTTGGTCCCGCCCAACAGGCCGGTCAGCTCGTCGTGCACCAGCTTCACCACCTGCTGACCGGGGCTCACCGACTTCAGCAGGATCGCGCCGACGGCTCGCTCACGCACCCGTTCGATGAACCCGCGCGCCACCTCGAGGCTCACATCCGCCTCGAGCAGGTACCGCCGGATTTCCCGCAGCGCCTCGGTCACGTCCTGCTCCGAGAGCACTCCCCGACCGACGAGCCGCCGCAATACCTCGGAAAGCCGCTCGGTCAGGGCCGTAAACATAAGCGACGGAAAGTACTTAGCACACTGCTGGAAACCAAGGGGCGTTCTACCCGTGTGGCATCAGGACATAAGGTGCGTGGTGCGTGGTGTTTGACGGTGATTGGTTGGGAAACGGTTGCGAGGGCTGCTACTCCAGCCGTCGTGCGTGGGCAAACCTGAGAATACCACGTACGACGCACCACGCACCACGCACGCTTATTCGACGACTCGCACCTCGGGAATCCGTTCCCACCCGACCCATGCGACCGGCGCGTCCACCAGACGCACGCCGGGATGACGGTCGATCGTGAGCGAGTCAATGAGAAAGCGACGGCTCGTGTCCGCTGCCCGGCGCATCCCCCAAACACGGGCCAGCGCGCGCGCGAACCGATCGCGGGCCAGCGTATTGTCCCACACGGTGTACCACACGAGCGCGTCGGCGTTTGCACCGTACACCCGGTAGCGGTCGCCACCCCAGCCCTCGGCGTACACGGCACCCCGCGACTCGCTCGAGTCGTGCAGCAGCTGCGTGAACACCAATCCGATCTCGAACTCACCCAGGCCGTCCTCGTACCGTACCGTTTCGGCGCCCGGGGAGGGGCCCCTGAAGGCGAGCGCGACCGGCCGGTCGCCGGCTGCGTAGCGGTCGGGGTGGATGATCTGCTCCGTCGAGGTGGGCATCTCCTTGCCAAACGGTTTGCGGCCCGGGTGGGCGCGGGTGAACCAGGCGACGAAATCGGCTCCGCCCAGGTAGGGAAAGATCAGCGTCTCGCGCAGCCACAACGGCGCACCGGCGAATTCGGGCATCTCAGCCTGTTGCTGGGCCATGACGGCACGCTGCCGCCAGAACCAATGCTCCGGCAGCGTCTCGGGTCGCTGCTCCGGCATCAGGATCGCAATCTGATAGAAGGTCGCCTGTCCCTCGAGCACCGCCTGCGCGGCCGAGCGACGGTCGTTTTGACGGCGTTGCGTGATGATCGAATCGAGCGGCAGGTATTGGTCCTGCAATGCGTGCAGCAGCTCGTGTGAGGCGACCAGCCGGACGCGATACGGATCGTCGAGGTCGGTGGGGATGAACAGCGCGCTCGAATCCGGGTCGTAGTATCCCGCCACCTGCTCGGTGAGCAGATCGACCATGGTTTGCCGCAGGTCCAGCGAATCGGGGACCAGTCCGAACAGTTTGTAGGCCGCTTCCGCTCCCGCAAGATCGCCCGGTGGGAGGTCCTCGTCGAACTTGTGCACCACGTAGTCCCGCACCTGGTCGCGCGACCGCAGCAGCACCGTGACGTCGTGTTTGAACTTCAGGCCGGTCACGCGCTCGGCTTGGGTGCGCAGCTGCCGGACCAGCTCTCGCACCGCCGTCTCGCTCTGCGCCGCACGCACCCGCTCGCGACACCCCACGCCGGTGCCAGCGAGCAGGATCAGCGCGACGAGGATCAACCGGCCCATTCGATTCCCTTCCCAACCGCGGCGCTCACCACGCGAGCAATATCGATCCCCGTCACGATCACTCCCTGGGACTCGAGCTCGGCTCGGAGCAATCGGTCCAGCTCGGCCCGGCGGTCGGAGAGCGTCGGCGAGGAGCGCGGGGGAGCGGCGGCGGGCGCCGCGTCCGCGGTCGGTTCGCTTTCCCCGCCCCGCGCCGCGTCACGTGGCGCTCCACCGAGCAGGTCCTCGATCTCCCGGCCGATGCGCTCGAACACCGTCGCCAGATCCGCCATCGGCTCGGCTGCGGTTCGCTCCGTGCCGTGGCCGCGGCGGATCAGGGCATCCACCTTGCGGCGCTCGCGGATCAGGCGGTCGAGCTCGGGGCTCACGCGCGCCGTGGCCTGCGCGTGGGCGCACGCCTCGTCGAGCACGTCGATCGCCTTGTCGGGACGCGCCCGGTCAGGCACGAACCGGTCGGTGAGCACGATAGCGGCCTTCAGCGCGTCATCGGTGATCGCGACCGCGTGATGGCGCTCGAGGCGCGACCGGCGCGCGACCAGCACCTCCCAGGTCTGGATCGCGTCCAACTCCTCAATGGTGAGCGGCTGAAAGCGGCGTTCCAGGGCGGGATCGTGACGGATCCAGCGCTCGTATTCTTCACCGGTCGTCGCGCCGACCACCCGGATGTCGCCGCGCACCAGCGCGGGCTTCAGCATATTGGCCGCGTCCATGGCCGCGCCCATCGCCGTGCCCTGGCCGATCAGGTTGTGCAGCTCGTCGACGAACAGGATGAGGTCGGGATCGGCGGCCAGCGCCTCGACCAACTTCCGAATGCGCTCTTCGTACTGCCCGCGAAACGACGTGCCGGCGAGCAGCGCCACGTGGTCCAGCGCGACGACCTTCGCGTCCTTCAGGGCGGGCGGGACGTCGCCGGCGGCGATCCGTTGCGCGAGCCCTTCGACGATCGCCGTCTTGCCGACGCCGGCCTTCCCCACGAGCGCCGGGTTGTTTTTTCCCGCCCGGAGCAGGATATCCACCACACGGGCGATCTCGGCATCGCGGCAGCGAACCGGCTCGAGGTCGCCGCGGCGCGCCTGTGTCGTCAGGTCGATCCCGACGCGATCGAGGACGTCGCCAGTCTCGAACAACCCAGCCAGCGGGTCGCTCACGCCGTCACGCGCCGCTCAGAAAATGCCGGTACCATTCGATGATCGCCTCTCCCCAGACGAAGGCCACCGCCGCACCTACCGCCAGGAATACCCCGAACGGGACGAGACGCTTCTTGCGCAGCGACAGGGGCACGAAGATCAACGTCCCCAACAGGGCGCCGGCAAAAATCGTGAGCAGCACCCCTTTCCATCCGACGAAACTGCCCACCATCGCCATCATCTTGATGTCGCCGCCGCCCATCGCTTCCTCTTTGAAGAGCCAGCGGCCCGCCACGCCCACCGCGTACAGGAGCCCAAACCCCACGGCGGCGCCGATCACCGCCTGGAGAAACCCCTGCCAGCCACCGACCAGCGAGAGAGCGAGACCGAGTCCCAGCCCGCCCCAGGTGAATTCGTCCGGGATGAGGTAATGCCGCGCATCGGTGATCCCGATGCCGAGCAGGATAGTGCAGAACAGCGCGCCGGCAAGCGCATGGATGCTGATCCCATACATGAGATAGGCCGCGAGCCACAGGACACCCACCAGGGCCTCGATCAATGGATACTGCGCGGAGATCGGGTGGCCGCAGCGGCGGCACTTGCCGCGCAGCACGATCCAGGACACGAGGGGGATGTTGTCGTACCAGGCGATGCGCTGCCCGCAGTGCGGGCACGTGGACGGCGGCGAAACCAGCGACTGCTCCTTGGGCAATCGCAGAATGCAGACATTGAGAAAGCTGCCGACACACAACCCGACCACCGCTGCGGCGACGGCGAGCAACGGATCAGCGGCCACGCGACACCTCGTACAGCAGGATGCCCGCCGCCACAGCGACGTTGAGCGACTCGGCACCCTGCGCCAACGGAATGGCTACGCGCTTCGCCGAGATGGCGTTCAGGTGTGGCCGGATCCCGGCGCCTTCGTTACCCACGATGACGGCGACCGCGCCGGAGTCGCGCGGCTGCAGCGCGCGGTGCAGCGGTTCGCCGTCGGCCGCGGTGGCCCACAACGTCACGTCGTGTCGGCGTGCCCACGCAATGAAGCCCGCATCGTCGAAGCTGAGAATCGGGTGGCGGAAGGTCGCGCCCATCGCGGCGCGCAGCGTCTTCGGTCCCCACACATCCGCGGTACCGCGCAACGCGATCGTGGCGCGCGCGCCGAGCGCGTGCGCCGTCCGCAGCAGCGTACCGACGTTTCCGGGATCCTGCACGCCATCGATGACGAGTAGCATGGGCGCGCCCGCGAGCGGCACGTCGTCCGGTGTCCACCGCCGCGGCTCCACCACCGCGATGATGCCCTGCGGGGTTTCGGTATCGCCCAGCCCCGCGAACACCTTCGCCGAGATGTCCTCGATGGACACGGCATGACGGGCGAGCATCGCCCGGAGCTCGGTGCCGCGCGTCGTGCGCGCCAGCTCCGGCGCGACCACCACGCCGATGATCCGCGTGCCCGCGGTGAGCGCTTCCTCGACCAGGCGCACGCCTTCGACTAATGCCAGGCCACGCCGCCCGCGTGCCTTGCGCCGTTTGAGATCGCGGATCGTGGATGTCAGATTAGTGGCGATGCACACCCTCCCCGGTTCTTGCCCGTCGTTTGCCGGCGATACGCGTCCCCGTAAGTTCGCCACGCGGGCCCGCGCCGCCAAGCGCGGCGGCGTCCGCAAGGTCTGCGCCGTGTGAGAATAGCCCTGACAATCGCCGGATCTGACTCGGGCGGCGGGGCCGGGATCCAGGCAGACTTGAAGACCTTCCATCAGTTTGGGGTGTTCGGCACCAGCGTCGTGTGCGCCGTCACCGCCCAAAACACTCGCGGCGTGCGCGCCTGGGAATCGCTCCCCGCAACGCTCGTCGCGGCCCAACTCGACGCCCTCGCCGATGACCTCCCACCGCAGGCCGTGAAGACCGGGATGCTCGGCAGCGCGACGCTGGTCGAGACCGTGGCCGACGGCCTCGCACGGCACCGGCTCCCCAACTACGTGCTCGATCCGGTCATGGTCGCGTCGTCGGGCGATCGGCTGCTCGATCAGGACGCGGAGCGGTTCGTCGCGCGCCGTCTGATCCCGCTCGCCAGCCTCGTCACGCCAAACCTGGCGGAAGCGCAGATCCTCGTGGAACAGGAGGTCCGCACGCCGGAACAGATGGAGCGCGCCGGCCGCGCGCTGGTTCGACTTGGGGCACAGAATGCGCTCGTGAAGGGCGGGCACCTCGAGGGAGACGAGGTCGTCGACGTGCTGGTGAGCGCTCGAGGAGCGCACCACTTCACCCACGCGCGCCTCGACACGACCTCGACGCACGGCACCGGGTGTACGCTCTCGGCCGCGATCGCGGCCGGCCTCGCGCTGGGACGACCACTCGCTGCCGCCGTGGAGGATGCACTCGATTTCGTGCATCGGGCCATCGCCGCGGCCCCGGGACTCGGAACGGGACACGGACCCCTGAACCACTTCGTCCCCGCCCCTCCGCGCCCACCGACGGACGGGCTCTGATCGAGGGTGAGCTCCCGCGCCTTCCTGACCGCCCGCTGGCACCACCTGGTGTTCGTCACATTCGAGACTCCTGACACCCTGCTCGCCCCACTCGTGCCCGCCGGTTGTGAGCTCGACCGCTGGACGGGGCGAGCATACGTGAGTCTCGTAGCGCTCCACATGGAGCGCGTCCGCATGCGTGGACTCGCCATCCCGGGCCTCGCCGCCTATCCCCAGGTGAACCTCCGGTTGTACGTGCGGCACGCGGGGCGGCCGGCCGTCTGCTTCGTGCAGGAGCTCGTGCCGAGTCGATTGCTCGCCGCAGTGGCACGATGGCGCTATGGAGAGCCGTTCACCGCCGGTCGCGTAGAGGCGAGCGTGACCCGCGACGCCGACGGCTCGACGGTGGAGTATCGGTTTGGCGTCGATCGCCCGCTCAATCGGATCTCGGTACGGGGCTCCCACGACACCGCAGTGCCGGGTGCCGCGACATTCGAGCACTGGGTGAAGGAGCGCGTACAGGGCTGCCGCGCCGGGCGTGACGGTCGATTGCGGACGTTCGACGTCACCCACCCGTGGTGGGCGTTGCATTGCGTTGAATCGGTCACCTGCGACGTCGATTACGCCGCCCTGTACGGCCGCGATTGGGCATTTCTCGCCGACGCGCGACCGGCGTCGGTCTTGTATGCCGTCGGATCCGAGGTGACGGTCTCGGCTCCCTCCTGATGTCCTGCGGTGGCGGCCTCGCGTCACGGATGTCACTATTATGCGCATGCTGCTGCTGGTGGTGCGTCACGCGATCGCCGAAGATCCGGCGGAATATGCCCTGCACCACGCGGACGACGTCGGACGGCCGCTCACTCCGGAAGGCCGAAAGAAAATGAAGCGGGCCGCGCGGGGACTACGGGTGCTCGTGCCGGCGCTCGATCGGTTGGCCACGAGTCCGCTCACCCGCGCGCAGCAGACGGCCGAGATCCTGTCTGCGGCCTACGATGGCATCGAGCCGGCGACCGTGGCAGCCCTGGCGCCGGGACAACCCACCTCCGCACTCGCGGCCTGGCTCGGGAGTCAACTCCGCCACCAGGCGGTAGCGATTGTCGGCCACGAGCCAGGGCTGAGCCGAGCCGTCAGCTGGTTCCTGGCCGGAGGGGAGCGCTCGTTCATCGAGCTCAAGAAGGGAGCGGCCTGCCTGCTCGAGTCCTCCAATCAATTCGGCGAGGCCACCGCGACTTTGCAGTGGGCCCTGACGCCGTCGCAGCTCCGCGACCTCGGAAACTGACGTGACCATCGACCCTGCCGATCTGCTGGCCCGGCCCGCCGCGGAAGCCACCCGTCTCATCGCGCTTGGCTACCTCGAGGACGCCTCGGCCGCCGCGACCCGCCTCGAGGATCCGAAGGACGAAGAAGCGCTGCATGATTTCCGCGTCGCGCTGCGGCGGCTCCGGAGCACGCTGCGCGCCTACCGCCTCGAACTGCGCGCAAGCGTTCGTCGCGGCAGCCGCGACCGACTCGGGAGAATCGCGGACGCCACCAACCGCAGCCGGGACGCCGACGTCGCGCTCGCCTGGCTGCGTCCCCTCACGAGTGCGCTCACCTCCGGCGAGCGCGTGGGCCTGCGCGAGCTGATCGAGCGGATCGAGCGGCGCCGTGACGACGTATACGAGAAGACCGTCGACCACGTCCGGCGATCCTTCACGAAAACGGCGAAGCGGTTGCGCAAGCGACTCGGCGAGTACCGCCAAGCAGTGCAGCCGGCCGCCGCCGACGGTACACCGGCAGGGTTCGCTACGATCGCGGCCGCGGCGGTCACGGAGCACGCCGCCGACCTCGGGCAGCGCCTCGCGGAGGTGCACTCGCCAGACCAATTCGATGAGGTTCACGCCGCCCGCATTGCCGCGAAGCGACTCCGCTACCTGCTCGAGCCGCTGGGAGCGCAGGTTCCGGACGGCGCGACGCTGGTTCGCAAACTCCGAGAGCTGCAAGACCTACTGGGCGGGTTGTGCGATACCCAGGTGTTGGCGATGGAAGTGGAGGCCGCCGTGACCGCGGCTGGAGCCGTTCGCGCCCGGCGCCTGTTCGATCTCGAGCTGGCCGATGTCGATGCCTCCGAGCGCCGCAAGGCGGCGCGAGCCAGCAACGAAAGACCTGGACTCCTCGCTGTGGCCCGGCGACTGCGCGCCCGCCGTGCAGCCTTGTTCACGCGTCTCCAGACACCCTGGCTGCGCCCTGCCGGCGCGCAGTTCGTGCGTGACGTGGAGAGTGCGGCCCGGGGGATCGCTCTGCCACCGCCCGCCGCCCCGCCAGCGGTCCCGGTGCCGGCCCCCGACGCGCGCCCGCAGCGCGGGCCGGGCTCCCGATGGAGACGCACGGCGGGCGAGCCGCGCTAGTCGCCGCTACGCTTCGTCGATCGCCTTCTTCCGGGAAGGATGGCGCCCCGGTCCGCGGGGACCGCGCCGAGCGCCGACCGCCTTCTTCATCTTCTTTCCGTCACTGCCGTTTCGCCCGGGCTCGCGCATGATCGGCACGAACAGTCGTCGACCGGTCTCCCCTACCTCGCGCGCCGACTCGCGCGCCAGTCCCTGCAGCGCCACCTGCGAGCGAAACCCTGTTTCTCCCGACTCCGGGGATCGTCGCACATAGGTGCCGTCGACCTGCTGCACGCGCGCTTTCACCGTGTCCGCGAACAGGGTGGGGAGGATGTTCTCGACGATCCGGGCCTTGAGCCGGGGATCTTCGATCGGGAACATCACCTCGATCCGCCGGAAGAAGTTGCGCGGCATCCAGTCCGCGCTCGCCAGGAAAACCTCCGCCGCTCCCGCGTTCTCGAAATAGAACACCCGGCTGTGCTCGAGAAACCGGTCCACGATGCTCGTCACACGGATGGTCTCGGACACGCCTGGCAGCCCGGCGCGCAAGCAGCAGATCCCCCGAATCAACAAGTCTATGCGCACCCCCCCCTGCGAAGCACGGTACAAGGCGTCGATGACCGAGGGCTCGACGAGGGCGTTCATCTTCACGATGATACGTGCTGGGCGACCGGCGGCCGCGTGCTGCAGCTCCCGATCGATCAGCGAGACGACACGTTGGCGTAGGTCGACCGGGGCCACGCAGAGTTTGCGCCAGTTGCGGCGCTGGGAGTATCCCGTCAGCAGGTTGAACATGGCGCTCACGTCCTCACCGAAATCGGGATTGGCCGTGAACAGACCGAGGTCGGTGTAGATCCGCGCGGTGGCGGGGTTGTAGTTGCCGGTGGACAGATGCACGTAGCGCCGGATGCCGTCCGCCTCACGCCGCACGACGAGCGCCGCCTTGCAGTGGGTCTTGAGACCGACGACCCCGTACACGACGTGCACGCCCGCCTGCTCGAGCTCCCGTGCCCACACGATGTTGTTTTCCTCGTCGAAGCGTGCCTTGAGCTCGACCAGCGCCGTGACCTGTTTCCCGTTCTGCGCCGCGCGCGCAAGCGCCGAGATGATCGGGCTCGCGCCGCTCGTCCGATACAGCGTCTGCTTGATCGCCAACACCTGGGGGTCATCGGCAGCGCGCTCGATGAGGTCGATCACGCCGCCGAAGGATTCGTACGGGTGATGCACCAGAATGTCTTCGCTCCGGATTCTGTCGAACACGTTCCCGCCGCCCGCGAGCGCCGGCGGCACCCGCGGCACCAGGGGCTCGTCTTTGAGCGCGCTGAACCCTTCGAGCCGGTGCAAGGCCATCAGGGCCGAACAGTCCACCGGTCCCGAGACGCGGAACACGTCCCGCTCACCCAGGGCCAGCGCGCCCATCAACATCTGCACGAATCGCTCTTCCCCACTGGCCAGGATCTCAAGCCGCACCGCTTCGCCGCGGATCCGTTGGCGTAGCGTCTCCTCGATCGTTTGCAGCAGGTCTTCGGCTTCGTCCTCGTCGAACGTCAGATCGGTGTTGCGGGTCACCCGGAAACACGTGTGACTCACCACCTGGAAACCGCCGAACAGGTCGGCGAGGTGGCCTCCGATGATCTCCTCGAGCAGCACGAACCGGACCTGGTCCTGCGGCCCCGGCAGGAGCACCACGCGGTCCAACACCGCCGGCACCTGCACCACCGCGAACAGCTGCTGGCCCGATTCGATGCTTTCCACCAACAGGGCCACGTTGAGGCTCTTGTTGTGGACGAACGGGAACGGATGGCCGGGATCGATCGCCAGCGGCGTCAGCACCGGATAGATACTGCTGCGGAACAACCGCTCCACGTACTGACGCTCCGCCTCGGTGAGTTCGTGCATCTGCACCCGAGTTACGCCGTTGGCGGCGAGGCCTGGAAACACTTCCTCCTGCAGCAACCGGTCCTGCTCGGCGAGCAGCGCGCGCACCCGCGCATCGATCTCGACCAGTTGGCGCGCCGGGTCCATGCCGTCGGCCGCATAATCCTGCGGCTCGATCCCCGCATACAGCTGCTGCTGCAGGCCCGCCACGCGGACCTCGAAAAACTCGTCGAGGTTTCCGCTGAAGATCGCCAGGAACTTGAGCCGCTCGAGCCACGGGTTCGTCGGATCGGCGGCCTCCTCGAGCACGCGCCCATTGAACTCGAGCCACGACAGCTCCCGGTTCAGATAATGGTCGGGCGGGAATGCCGGCGCGTAGGACTGGGGCATGGCGTCAGCTGGCCGCGAGCCGCAGACGCCGGGAGCGCGGGGCGGGCGCCGCCGTGCGGCGCCGCACGGGCCGGCCCCAGGCGAACGCCGGGACGGCGCCGAACACCTTCGCGAACAACCCCGCCTTGCGCTCGGCGTCCCACAGCTCGACCTGGGGATCGGAGGCTGCCGCGAGCACGAGGCGCGCGCGCCCGCGACCCGTCTCCACGCCGACGGCGGTCACCCGCTGGGTATGCGTGCGGTCGAGCCCGTCGGCGATCCGGAGAATGGCGCTGAGGGCCCGAACCAATTGGCGGTCCGCGCGCGCCAACCGGGCGAGGTTGGAATGGCGCTTCTTGGGAAACGCCCGTCGGTGGTAGCGGGCGATGTTGGCGATCAGCTCCACCTCGCGCGGTGTGTAGCCTTGCAGCTCGGCGCTGAGGATCAGGTGGTAGGCGTGCTTGTGGTGCTTGGCGTGGTTGATCAGGTACCCGACGTCGTGGAGCAGCGCGGCCGCGATGAGCAGGTCGCGTCCTTCGGGCGACAACTCGAACGGGGTGCGGAGCCCGTCGAAGATCTCGCCCGCCAGTCGGGCCACCTGCTCGCAGTGCCGCTCGCTCGAACGGCACTTGCGGGCGAAGACCCGCACCGATTCCAGCCGGTCCTTGGGCCGCCCCGGATCCCCCGCCTCCCCGACAGTACGCTCCGCGATCATCGAGAGCAGCAAACCGTCCCGCAAGCCGCCGGGATTGACCAGGATCTGCTGCGTGCCGAGTCGTTTCGCGAGTCGCGCGATCGCCGCGGCCCCCGCCACGATGATGTCGGCGCGCTGCGGGTTGAGGCCCGCGGTCTGACGCCGCACGTCGAGCGGGGTCGCGCGGAGCCGATGCATCAGGTGGACCACCTCCGCGGGCGACACGGCGTAGCCCTGCAGGTTCTTCTCGGACCCATCGCGCTCGACCTTCAGCATGCCGGCAAGATTCGTGAACGTGCCGCCGCTGCCGATCATGATCTCGGTATAAAAGGGCGGCGTCTTGCCAATGTGAGTATCGAGGACCCGGTCGATCGCGCGCCGCAAACGTCGCCAGCGCCGCCGCCGCAGCGGCTCGTCACCGCCGTACTCCGCGGTGAGGCGGACGGCGCCGAGCGGCAGGGTGTGCATCTGATCCACCACGCTCCCCGCCGTCAGCACGACTTCCATGCTCCCGCCGCCGAGATCCACGACGGCCACCGACCGTCCGGCCAGGTCGAAGTGCCGCAGCGCGCTCCGCAGGGCGAGCTGCGCTTCCTCTTCCGGGGAGATCACCTCGATGGACAGGCCGCAACGCTTCCGGACTTCGCGGCAGAACGCGCGTCCGTTGGCGGCTTCGCGCACGCCGCTCGTCGCCACGGCGCGCAGCTCCGCCACCTCGTAGCCGTCGGCTATCGCCTTCATTTTCACCAGGGTGGCAATCGAGCGCTCCATCGACTCCGCGCTCAGGCGGCCGCGCGTGAACAGGTCCTGCCCGAGCCGCGTCATCTCCCGTTCTTCGTCGAGCACGCGGTAGGAGCCGTCGCTTTGGACCTCGGCGACGACGCAGCGAATCGAGTTCGTGCCGACGTCGATAGCGGCCAGTCGAACTGTATTCACTGGTGGGGCGGTCATGAGAAGGAAACTACTGGAAAATGGCAGACCTGGCGCGTTCCCAACTCTGTTCCCGCGCCGCCGTTACGCGCCTGTTACCCGATCCTCGACGAACCGACGGAATTCACCGGAACCTGGGGTCCCGTGTCGAGTCTCAGCGGCCGGCTGCCGGGACCCGCGGAGGGGCGGGCGACACACCGGCAGGCCGACGACCGAGAACGGCTTACGGATTCCACCAGTAGGTGAGCTTGACCATGAAGATGTTGTCCGGCCTGGACAGGGTCATTCGCCGCATCGACGGGCCGAACTGGAACGACCCGATGTTCTCCACGTCCTCCCGGCTTTGCGTCCAGACGAAATACAGGGTCGAGCCCGGCAGATACTCCCACCGCAGCACCGCGTTGCCGCGCAACGACTTGAAGTTGAAATCCTGGTTGGCCGGGGTGTAGGTCGTGCTGTCGAACGTCGAGGTGCCGTCGTTCCAGGTATCGAACTCGTACGTCCGAGGGCGGGCCAGCGCGCGGAACGTTCCGTAGTCGTTGGCTGAGATCAGTGGCTGGGCGTAGATCTGGAGCGACATCGCCGGCGTGAAGGTCCAGTTCATCCGGATCCCCGCCGAGAGCTCGGTCTGACGGAGGCTCGCGAACACGTAGCGGCGGCCGAAGGTCGCCGTGGCGGTCGAATCGGTGCGCTCCTCGATGTACTGTGTCGGGTCCTTGGTCCAGTTGAGGTTGGGGCCGATGCTCAGCGAGATGTTGGGAGCGGGGCGGTACTGGAGGTTGGCTCCGAGATACCAGCTCGCGTCAGCGGCCGAGCGGAAGTAGGTGCCCGAGAACACGCCAAACGTGACGGGTTTGCGGCTGTCGGAGTTCATGCCGAGGTCGAACTGATACCCCGGTGGATTGAGCGTCAACGGCCCACCCCGCGTCCGCCGGTTGTTCACCGTCCAGGGATTGTACGCCGCGCTCCAGTTGAGACTGTAGTAGTTGTGGAATTCCACGTACCCGAACGTGAACACCCCCGACCAGTTGATGTTGCCGTCCCAGTCGTAGTTGCGGAATGCCGCCACACCCGCTTCCCCCTGGCGGAACAACTTGCCCGGCTTGGTCCAGGAGTACCCACCACCGACGTGCATGTTGATGAAGCCGGTGCGGAACATGAATCCCACGTCGTTCACGTCGAATGCGGGGGACACGAACCCCACGGCCGAGTTCACGAAGCTGGCGCCCTTTTGCTTGGCGAGGGTGAAGCGAGCGGCTGTCCCGGTGAGTGACGTGGCCGAGTTGTCGACCGACACGTGCTCGGCGTCGGGTTGCTGGAAGTAGTGAATCGGGTTCTCCTGAACCGACCGGATGCGCGCCTGCGTGCCGGCGATGCGCGAAACGCCGACCCAGCCGGTCGTCACCCAGCGCTTGTCGCGATCCAGGAACGTCCAGCCGTCGGCGCCAAAGGCAAGCGAGCTCGCGTTACGAGCGTCGCGCAGCGTGGGGTCATCGAAACGGCGCGCGGCGGCCGTGGTCAGGAACCCGAGGCCCTGCCGGCCCTGAGCGAATTCCTTCTGCGCCCGGTACACGCCGTAAAACGCGAGCGGCTCGATCTCCTGCGTCCAGCGGAGGCCGGTCGAATCCACCAGCGTCGCCGACTCTCGCGCCGTGACCGCCGAGAGGGCGCCGACGTTCCAGCTCCCGGCGGCCTTCCCGGTCAGCTTGAGTGCGCCGAGAATGTGGGCCCCGGTCGGCGCGTCCACGTAGCCTCGCTCGGGCGGCGACGCGAATACCGATCGACCAATACGGCGGCTGTAGAAGAAATTGGGTCCCGCCCAGTTGAAGCCCCAGAAGTTGCGTTGCCCGCCGAAGCCGAAATCGAACGTGGACGACCCCTCCACGAAGAACGGGCGCTTCTCGTTGAAGAACGTTTCGGCGTCACTCAAATTCACGACCGCCGGGTCGACCTCGACCTGCCCGAAGTCGGGGTTCACCGTGGCGTTCAATGTGAGGTTGGACCCGAGCCCGATGCGGGCGTCGGCGCCGAATCCCGGAGTCATCTGCGACCCGTCGTTGAACGGGTCGCCCGGGGCGTGCGGCGTGTAGGCCGCCCGACCAGTGACGTACGGCAGCACCTCCAGCCGCGGCGGTGGAGCGATACGCTCGATACCGACGAGATCGGCAAAGCGCGACACGAACCCGCTCGAGTTCTTGGGACGGGGCGCGTAGTAATCGAATTCGTTCTTGCGGGCGATGACCCGCTGGAAGTTGACTCCCCATGTGTACACGTCGGATCGGCTGAACCGGATCTGTGAATACGGAATCCGCATCTCCGCCGTCCAGCCGAGGGAGTCCCGGCTCACTCGCCCCTCCCAGACGCCGTCCCAGGAATTGTCGTCCCAGTCATCGTTGAAGAGGACGCCATCCAGGAAGGTGCCCCCCGCGTTCAGCCCGAAAAAGTATCCGCTGCGTTTGTCGTGATACGGATCGACGTAGAACATGAAGCGATCGGCATGGACGTCGGCGTCGCGCCGACCCAGGAGGGCGATGATCGAGTCGGGATGCGCGTCGTACATCCGCGCGCCGACGTACAGCGCCGCGTCGTCGTACGCCACGAAGACCACCGTGCTTTCCGTGGGAGCAGCCCCTTCGGTCGGATCTCGTTGCAAGAACCCCGAGATGCGCTCTGCCTGCTGCCAAATCGCGTCGTCCAACCGGCCGTCGATCGACACCGCCTGCGCCGCGCGCACCGCGCGGACCTGCTGCACGATCACGGCTGGGGAATCGGCCACGGCCGTCGACGGGACGGCGCACAGCGCCACACAGAGGGAAATCGTCGTCATACGCCTATCCGGACTGGGATATGGATGTGAAACGCCCCGGGGCGCGTGACGGCGCGCGCGTTGTCTCAATTTGACGCGACGCGGTGGTGAATGGTTGCAACCGACGCCCGAACGGACGTCTGGAATGTGTCAGGACGAAACGAGCGGAAGCCTAAAGCCTGCCGACCAACCCTTTGACCAGACTGCCGAGGGAGTCCCCGACCTCCTTGCCCACCCGCAGGACGTCCAGGTGGGACAAGGGCTCCGCCGACAGACCGGCGGCCGGGTTGGTAATCGTCGAGAAACCCACGCAGCGCAGCCCCCGTGCCCGTGCCACGATCACCTCAGGAACCGTCGACATCCCGACGGCGTCGACGCCGAGACGCTGCAGCATCCGGATCTCGGCAGGGGTCTCGTAGGAAGGCCCGAGTAGCCCCACGTACACCCCCTCCTCGAGCGCGATTCTCCGCTCGCGGGCGACCTCTCGGGCCAGCACGCGCAGCTCCAGATCGTACGGCTCGCTCATGTCCGGGAAACGCTGCTCGCCGTCCAGCACCGGACCGGTCAGCGGGTTCTTGAACATGAGGTTCACGTGGTCGGCGATGAGCATCAGCGTCCCGGGGCGGAACGTGGAGCGGATCCCTCCGGCCGCGTTTGTCACGATCACCGTGCTCACACCGAGGCGGCTGAACACCCGCACCGGCAGCCCCGCGACCTCCGGCGCATGCCCTTCGTAGAGATGAAACCGGCCGCTTTGCACCACCACCGGCACGTTTTCGAGCGTCCCCGCAACTAATTCACCCTTGTGGCCCACGACACCGGGTTGCGGGAAGCCAGGAATCTCGGCATACGGAATCCGCACCGCCTGCTGAACTTCGTCGGCGAGCTGGCCGAGCCCCGACCCGAGTACAATGGCAACCTTGGGACGCAATGCCCCCAGGCGCCGTGTCACCGCCGCCACTGCCTGGTCGAGGTCTCCGCTCACTGGAGCCGCTCCAGCTCGCTTTGCACCCGCGACACGAGGGCCACACGCTCGTAGTCCGGCAGGAAAGCGCTCTCACACGTGTTCAACACGACCCGCATCAGCTCCTCCTTCGTGAGTCCCAGCACCGCGTGCGCCGCGAAATACTCGTCGGTCAGCGAAATACCGTCCACCAAACGCCCGTCGGTGTTCAAGGTGACGACGACTCCCTGCTGGAGATACGTCCGAAACGGGTGCTCCGCGATGGAGCGAACCGCGTGCGTGTGGACATTGCTGGTCAGGCACATTTCGAGCGGGATCTTGTGCTCCACGACGTATTCGAGCAGCGCGGGGTCCTCCCCAAGCCGGGTGCCGTGTCCAATGCGTTGCGCGCCACATGCGTGCAGCGCGTCGTGGATCGAGTGCGGGCCATCGCCTTCGCCCGCGTGACAGGTGCAGGCGAGGCCGTGTTGCGCCGCGTACTCGAAGGCACTGCGGTGCTCGTTCGCCGGGTGGCCGCGCTCGGGGCCCGCAAGGTCGAAGGCCACCACGCCTTCTCCACGGTAGTCCACCGCGGCACGCGCGAGCTCGAGCGAGCTGGCGGGCGGCATGGTGCGGATGCCGCACAGAATCAGCCCGACCTTCGTTCCCGTCTCAGCCGCTGCCCGTCGCACACCGGCCAACGGGGCCTCGATAGCCCCGGCAATGCTGAGCGCCGGCCGGTGCAGTAACGGCGAATAACGGACCTCCACGTAGCGCAGGTTTTCTCGGGCCGCGTCCACTACGAATTCGTAGGCGATGCGCTCCAGCGCTTCGGCGGTCTGCATTACGGAGAGCGTGATCGTGTACTTCTCGAGATACTGTTCGAGGCTTTGCGACCCGCTCACGTCCAGCGCCCGGGCCAGGCCCTCCGCGGTGTCCGCCGGCAACCGCACTCCCTGCGCGCGTGCCAATTCGAGCATCGTCTGCGGCCGCAACGCACCATCCAGGTGAACGTGCAGCTCGGCTTTGGGCCATCCACGCAGAGTGTCTTTCGTGCGGCGCGGGGGACCGCCCCGCGCCGATACCACGACGCGGAACACAGCCCCCGCTTCTCCCACCGGGTCGCCCGCGTCCACGGTTCGACCGACGGCGTCGGTGACGTACGCGCCGTCGTTCGCGAGCAGCTCGGCGAGCGCCCGATCGTGCGTCGCGACGGCGTCCCGGATCGTGGCGCCGCGCGCCACCTCCACAGGCTTCTCGTTGACGAAGATCCGCAGGCCGTCCGCCATCACCGAGTCTCCCGATGGAATCGTTCGTCGGTCGGGGGGCTCACCGGTTGGCGCAGCACCGACAGATAGGCGATCACGGCGTCCAGGTCCGTGAGACCTGCGTCCGAAGCCGGCCAGGTGGTGAGCATCCCGAATCCGTCGCCACCGCCGGCCACGAAGTCCTGGACGGCGAGCGTGTAGGTACGGCGTGGATCGAGCGCGCGGTCGTTCGACAGACGGATTCTCTTGATGCGTTGGCCCGCGGGACGTCGCGGGTCGTAGGAGACCCGAAGCCCTGAGACGTGCGCCGTTGGTGTCCCAGGCTCGAGCGCATGCTCGAGCATGTCGCGGAGCGCCGCGCCGGTCAGACTGATCCGGACCAGGCGATTCTGAAACGGCATGGCGTCGAACAGCGCACCGTAGCTCAACGAACCGGCGGCGAGATTCGCACGAATACCGCCGTTGTTGACGAGCCCCACGTCCGTCCGGCCGATGTGGCGGAAGGCGTCGGCGAGCAACCGGCCGAGGGGGTACTCGTCACCCTCACGCCGCATGCCCGCTTTGAGCGTCGCGACCGTGCGCCCGATGAGACTATCCACCGCCCGCTGCTCGCGAGCGATAGCGTTGGCGAGATCCCGATCGGGAGTCACCGCGTCCACCCACGGCGTTTCGAGCCGAGTCCGCACCAAGCGTCCGCCACCAGCCGCGCGGATGAAATCGACCACCGCGATCGCCCGACCCGAGCTGCCCGCCTGGATCACTGGGATCCCGTGCACCACCGTATCGACGCGCTCGTGCGAGTGCCCCGCCACGATCAGGTCCACTGAACCGGAATCGAGCGCGCGCGCCAGCCCCACCATCTCCCCGGCTCCTTCGTGCGCCAGAACGATCACGAAGTCTGCGGCGGCACGAGCCGCGGGGAGGGCGTGCCGCACCGCTTCGGCTAGATCGCCGAACACCAGGCCGGCGACGTTTTGAGGACGTGTGGTCGACGGCGTGCTGCGTGTAGTGAGACCGATGACGGCCACCTTGCCGCCACCGCGGGAAATGAGCGTCCAGGGCTCGGCCCAATCGGGCGCCCGGCTGGTCGCGTCGGTGATGTTGGCCGCGACAAACCGGTAGCGCGCTTCCCGCGCCCTGGCGCGCAACGTATCCACCGTCCACTCGAACTCGCGATGGCCGATGGCCGCCGCATCGATCCCGAGCGCGTTGAATGCCGCAATGACCGGGCGACCGTAGGTGAAGTTGGCGATCGGGGTGCCCTGAATCTCGTCCCCCCCATCGAGCCGCACGCTCGTGCACCCGCAGTCTCGCGCGAGACTATCGAGCCATGTCTTGATGGTCGCCGCCCCGCCGACCGCGCGGCCTGCCGACCAGGGCCACACGCGAGCGTCGAGCGCGCCATGAAAGTCGGTGATAGCGAGAACGCGGAGCAGCGTGCTGTCCGTCACGGGGGCTGGTGGCGGTGGTGGGGCGAACGCGGCGCGAGCCGCAGAATCGCCGGGCGGCACGATCGACCAGCTGGGCGTGAAATACGACGCCGCCTGAACGCCGCCGGTCCGTTGCACCTCGTCCGCCAGCAGGCCCGCGACGTCTTCGCCGCGGTCGTACACGACCCGCGCGCCGCGCAACATGTCGTATCCACCACCGCCCGCCGCGCGATAGCTGTTCGTCGCCAGGGTGAAGCTGTCAGTTGGTGCAACGGGCTTGCCGCCGACCGTCAGTCCCACGATCCGCTGACCGAGAGGTTGGGTGAGGTCGATTCGATAGTGCGCGCCGCTCACCATATCGAAGTCGTAGCCGGGAACCGCGTCGTTCACGATCCGGCGTCCGGGGGTGAGTGGGCGATAGTACCGGGAGGCATGCTCGAGGTACGCCCGCAGCTGGCCGCCCGAGATGCGCAGCGCGACGAGCGTGTTCTCGTAGGGGTAAACCCCGGCCACGTCGCGGCGCCGGATCGTGCCGTCGGGAAGCCCGGCAGCGACGTCGAAGGCGGCGGTGGAGGAAAGCTGGGCGCCGGCGCGCCGGCGTTGTACTTCGTTGATGAAATCGATGATCGGGGTGTCTTCCGCGCGCCCATACCGCGCGTCGAGCCCCGGCCCGCCGGTCCCCAGCGCCTCATCGGCCCAGGCGCGCGCCCGCTGGTGCGCGTCCGCGAACCGCCGCGCGAACCCCGGCACCTCGTCCACCGTGGCAAGCGGAATCAAGTCGGCACGTATCGACGTGATGCCCCAGCGTCGGCCCGCAGCCGTGTCCCGTGCGAACCAGACATGTACCACCGACAGGCTCTGGGCCCAGTTCTTGGGTTGCACGAAATGCACGCCGTTGATGACCGAATCCCGCAGCTCGCGATGGGTGTGTCCTACCACGACGATATCCGGCTTCGGGGCGAGGCTGGCGAGCGCGGCCGCGTCGTTTTCTGGGCCGACTCCGGTCGTATCGTAGGACGAGGGCCCCCCGAGCCCGCCGTGAATCAGCACGACCTTGAGATCGACCGCCGCACGGTCCAGCGCGGCCAG
This sequence comes from Gemmatimonadales bacterium, assembly GCA_036555485.1. GTDB lineage: Bacteria > Gemmatimonadota > Gemmatimonadetes > Gemmatimonadales > GWC2-71-9 > DASTHG01. The sequence continues at coordinate 24,328 of DATBLG010000021.1, forward strand.
CGCTGCCGGCGCGGCGGCGGCGACCGGGCGCACCCGCACGGTCCCGCCGAGCTGCCGCCGGTCCCACACCATGACGCCCGGCGTGGTAA
>DATBLG010000144.1:0-4679 GCA_036555485.1 Gemmatimonadales bacterium
AGCGGCTGAAGGGGACACCGTCGAAGTTCATGCGGATCGTTCCTTCAAACACTCGACGGCCGACTCGGTGCGGATTGTGACGACCGAGACAAGGCAAGGACTCACCGTCTGCGCGGTCTGGCCTGGCAAGCCCGTGCAATGCGGCCCGGATGGTCGATACAACACCGAAGGGTCGCTGAATGGCAACGACATCGCCGTGATGTTCCACGTGCGCCTCCCGCGTGGTGTGAAGCTCGACGCCTCCACGATCAATGGGGACATCGATGTCACCGGCGCGTCGGCTCCCGTGGGAGCTGGAACGGTGAATGGGTCCGTGACCGTGGAAGCGCTGCTCGGTCCCGTTCGGGCGGCCACCGTCAACGGCGACGTCCGAGCCATGATCCGCGGCTTCGCCGGACCGGGCGACGTCAATCTCACCACGGTGAACGGCGATGCGTTCGTGGAGCTTCCCGCCACGCTGGACGCCGTGCTGGACGGCCACACGGTCGCGGGCGACATCTCGACCGACTTCCCGCTCTCCGTGACCGGCAAGTTCGCCTCGCACGCGTTGACGGGAACCCTGGGCAAGGGCGGGCGGAAGATCCACCTCACCACCGTGACCGGCGACGTCGAGGTGCGCAGCGCGTCTCCAACGGTGGAATTGACTACCCCGGCGCCGCCGACCCCCCCGGCTGCCCCGATCCACGCGACGCCGCGAGCAACGCGGCGACCTCGCCCGGGAACGCCCTGACGTCGATCGGCTTGGTGACATAACCGTCGAATCCGGCGGCGATCGCTCGATCGCGATCCGCCGGCATCGCGTGCGCGGTGAGGGCGACCACTTTCCAGGAGTGGTCGCCCCGGATTGCTTGGAGGTCCTGGAGCAACGCGTAGCCGTCGCGGCCCGGCAGCTGGATGTCGAGGAGCACGAGATCGGGGGGCGGCGAGTGCGAGCGCACCGTTTCGAGCAGCCGTTCGCCGCTCGCCAACGGGATCACTTGATGGCCGCGCAGGGTGAGCAGCGTCGACAGCAACTTGAGGCTGTCGGGCTGGTCCTCCACTACCACAATCGTCGCCATCAATCGCCTCCGTCTCCAGGGCCCGGCTCCCGGGCGCTCGCCCGGGCTTCCTGAGGCAGCGTGAACCAGAACGTACTGCCGCGGCCGTGGGCACTGTCGCACCCAATCTGCCCACCATGCAGCTCCACAAGTCGCTTGCACAATGCGAGGCCGAGCCCGGTGCCTTCGTAGTGGCGGCTGGCCGAGGCGTCGAGCTGGACGAACTCCTTGAACAGCTTGGCCTGGTCTGTCGGCGCGATGCCGATGCCCGTGTCACTGACCTCGACGCGCGCGTCGCCGTTCCCGGCTCGGCCCACGAGGCGTACCCGGCCGCCGTCCGGCGTGAATTTGATGGCGTTGGACAACAGGTTCAACAGCACCTGACGTACGCGCACATTATCCGCCGAGAGCGCGATCGCCTCGGCGGGGACATCGATTTCCAGGGTGTGCCGGCGCTTCTCAGCCTGAGCGCGGACACTGTCGGCCGCCTCGCGAAGCAGGTCCCGCAGGTCGAGGGGCTCGAGCGTGAGCTGCAGCCGTCCCGCTTCGATTTTCGACAGGTCCAATAGCTCGCTGATCAGCTGCAACAGGTGGCGCCCATTGCGAGCCACGGTTTCCAGGAAGTCCTGCTGCACGGGGGTCAGCGGGCCGACATTCTCGGTCAGCAGCATGTCGCTGAATCCGATGATGCTGTTGAGCGGGGTGCGCAGCTCGTGCGACATGTTGGCCAGGAAATCGCTCTTCAGGCGACTTGCCTTGGCCAGCTCCTCGTTGAGCCGCGTGAGTTCGTCGGATTGTTCCTCGAGGTACTGGGCCGTGCGCCGCACTTCAGTCGCGAGTCGCTTGGTGTGCTGGAATGCCGTTTCCCGCTCGGCGGCGATCGCGAGGTTGGGGAGCGCGAGCTCCAAGGCGTCGAGCTGGTCCAGCGTGAACGCCTCGGTAGGCAGCGCCACCAACAATCCCACGAGGCGACCCGCCGAGCGGAGCGGTGCAATGCCAAGTTCGCGCCCGCCCGTCGCCGGAAGCTGAAGCTTCTGACGCGCCGCAGCGTTTTGTTCGTTGGGCAGGCGCAACACGCCCGCGGCCCCGTCGCCCACCAGATCGCGCACCGTCATCCGAGACAACGGACGCGGCTCGAGACCACGAGCGGCGGTCGGCTCCCATTCATTCGCTTCATAGTCGGGCTGATACAACACGAGTCCGGTTGCACCGATGGCTTCGGCGAGCACGTCGAGCGCTGGTCCCAACCCGGCGCCCTCTCGCGGGGCGGCGTTGAGTGCTCCGAGCAACCGGGACACGTAGTCCTGCAACCGCTCGCGCCAAGCGAGGGTCTCGGTCATCCGGTTCACACCCTGTGCCATCTGTCCAAACTCTCCCGTGGCTTCCTCGGGAAGGCGGACCCCGTACTCTCCCGTCGCCACCCGTTGGAGCGCCGCTACGATCGCCGCGAACGGCTCCGCAAGGCGGCGCCTGCTGTACAGCAGCCCGATGCCCAGGGAGGTCAGCACCGCTCCGACGATGATCGTGGTGGCGAGTGCGCCCTGATGCGCCGCGTCGCTCAGGTTTTCGGCGATCTCGCGGATCCGGACGCGCTCCACTTCCAGGGCGGGCGAGCGGGCGGGCGTGGGGATCGCGGTATGCAGTCGGTCGAGCGTCTGCACCATGGTCAGGACGTCACGCTCGGCCCGGTTGGCGTCCAGCCAGGCGATCAACGTGATCGTGAGTCCCGCGAGCGCCACCACGAAAAACGTGGCGAGGAACAATCGCGTGATGCTCGGCGGCCGGCGACGCGGCACGGGAAGCGGCACGGAGGATCGGTTCATCGACCCTCTATTAGTAGGATGGGGGCCGTCATCCAGACAAGCCCTTGGCGGGGCCGGGCCCGTGGCCGTATCGTTCTGGTGTGCCTGCACCTCGGTCATCTTGAGCGAGCTCTTCAACTCCCTGCGTGAAGCCCTGGCGGACCGCTACGGCCTTGAGCGGGAGCTGGGACGCGGCGGTATGGCCACGGTCTTCCTCGCGGAAGACCTGAAGCATCGACGCAAGGTGGCGATCAAGGTGCTGCACGCCGAGATCGCCGCCGCCATCGGCACGGATCGATTCCTGCGCGAGATCGAGATCGCAGCCCGGCTGCAGCATCCGCATATCCTGCCGTTGTACGATTCCGGCGCCGCGGGGAGCTACCTCTTCTACGTGATGCCCTACGTCGAGGGCGAATCGCTGCGGGATCGGCTGCAGCGCGAGAAGCAGCTGTCCCAGGAAGACGTCATCAAGATCACCTCCGAAGTCGCGAGCGCCCTGGGGTACGCCCACAGCCGCGACATCGTCCACCGCGACATCAAGCCTGAGAACATCATGCTTTCCGGTGGCAGTGCGGTGGTCGCCGACTTCGGCATCGCCCGCGCCGCCTCCGCAGCCGAGCAACAGCAGTTGACCCAGACGGGCACGGTGATCGGGACGCCGGCGTACATGAGCCCGGAGCAGGGAACGGGCGACCCCAACATCGACGGGCGCAGCGACCAATACAGCCTCGCCTGTGTCGTGTACGAGATGCTGGTGGGCATGCCGCCCTTCACCGGCCCGAACGTGCAGGCGGTGATCGCCCGCCACTCGATGGATTTCGTGTCGCCGCCGTCGATCGTGCGCGACACGATCCCCGAAACGATGGAAACCGCGCTATTGCGCGCGCTCGCCAAGGTGCCGGCCGATCGCTTTCCGACGGTCATCATGTTCGCCGAAGCACTTTCGGCTCCGTCGACGATCACGGCGGCGATGCGACGCAAGACCGGCATGACGACGTCGCCATTTGCCCGGCAGGCCGTGTGGCAACGTCGGCTGCGCTGGGCGGTTCCGGCGCTGGCGCTGATCGTGTTGGCGGCATGGGGGGCGAGCCGGTTGCTGTCACCCAGGCGCGGTCCGGCCGTCGCGCCAGGCGGGCTCGACCCCAGCCACATTGCCGTTCGCTACTTCGACGATCTCAGCCGAGACTCCTCCCAAGGCTACCTCGCTGACGGGCTCACGGAAGCGCTCATCGGGCAGCTCGGCAGCGTGTCGGCGCTGCAAGTCATTTCGAAAAACGGCGTCGCTCCTTACCGCGGCAGCACGCTTGCACGCGACAGCATCGCACGCGCGCTGAAGGTCGGCAGCATCATCGAAGGCAGCGTCGAGCCGGTGGGCGACAGCATTCAGGTATCGGTGCGGCTCATCGAAGGAGCGAGCGGTGATGCCATCGAGCGCAGGAGTTTTCGCGTGGCGCGCGGCGATCTGCTCCAGAGCCGGGAGCGGCTGGCCACGCAGGTGACGGAATTCCTGCGCTCCCGGCTGGGAGCGGAGGTCCGCCTGCGGCAGCTGCGAGCCGGGACCGCGAGCACACCGGCCTGGCTACTGACTCAACAGGCGGAGAAGGCGCGCAAGGACGCCGAGGCACTCCTGCAGACGGATGAATCCGCGGCCACCAGGCGCTTCCTGGCGGCCGATTCACTTCTTGTGGCCGCCGAGGCGATCGATCCGCAGTGGATCGAGCCGATCGTACAGCGGGGACAAATCGCCTATCGGCAGTCCCGGTTGACGCAGGACCTCGGGGTTGCCTCGCCATTGATCAACACCGGGCTGGCCCATGCCGGACGCGCGCTGGCGCTGGAT
>DATBLG010000027.1:0-9400 GCA_036555485.1 Gemmatimonadales bacterium
CTTCCCGCTCCGGCGCCCGCGCGTCCCACGGCTCCCCCTGCCCGAGGGCGAGAAAGCCGCGGGCCACGCCGAACCCGAAGCCCCGGCTGCCGAAGTGGACGCCCACCCACAGGGTGTCGTGCTCGTCGGCAAACACGTCCACGTAGTGGTTGCCGCTGCCCACGGTTCCCAGCTGGCTGCGCGCCTTCTCCTTGAGCACCGCACGGTGCCGCGCGGGCGCCGCGTCCCACGCCGGGTCCTCGAACAGCGCGTGGTCCAGCGGCGCGTCGTCCGCGCGGTTCTTCCGCCCGATGCCGAAGCTGATGGTTCCCTGGATGTCGTCGGCCAACCCCGCGAGGGTCGCGCGGCGCGCCACTTCGGTGTCGCCGAGATCGGCCACGGTCGCGTCGGTGCGGATCGCGGCATTGCCGCAGGCGATGTCGAAGCCCACGCCCACCACCGATACGCGATTCCGATAGGCGGCCACGCCGCCGATCGGCATCACGTACCCCACATGGCCGTCCGCCATCAAGGCGGCCCGTTCGGCGCGGCCGGCGACATCCTCGAGCTGCGCGAGCGTCTGCGGCTCGTGCGCGCCAAAGACTGCTGGACGTGCGATCAGTCGTCGTCTCCATGCACGCCGTCCGCCTGCCGCTCCTGGCGCGCCAAGCGCTCGAACATCCGACTCACCCCGCGCTGCTCGATGCTGCGCTGGGTGAGCGACTCGACGCGATCGGCGCGAACCCGCACTCTGGCCCCGGTCACGTCCACGAAGGCGATCCAGGGCGGGGCGGGATCGGCGTCGAGGCAGGCGTCGATGTGCCGTGCCATTTCCGTGCTGACACACCAGTTGTCCCACTCGGTCGACACCACGAAATAGTCGCCCAGCGTCATCGGCCGGCCGACCGGTCGGGACTCGTTGCGAGCGCGTTCCATGGTCTCCTCCTCGTGGTTCGAGTGCCGGCCGGCACCGGACCGCGCCACCCATCGCGGGGGGAGTCGCGTGATCCACGCCGCGCGAGCTTCGCGGCCGGTCCGGCCGGATCCTGCTCATCGTTCCAAAAAGCCGATCGCCCCACCTGTCTCCTTCACAGGCGGGGCGATTGGGTCGCTCGTTCGGGAAGCCGGCCGCTACCGCATGGCCACCCTTCCCTCGCCTGTGCCTGCCTGCGCCAGAGCACGAGATGGGCAGCTGCCCATCCCCTGAAGCGCGGACCGTGCCGCACCGGCACTCAACCCGGTGCGGCGGACAGCGATGATCGTCCTGTTTTTCAACGTGCGCTGCTCCGGCATCTTCCCGATACACTCCCAGTCAAATAAAAAAAGCCGCATCACCAACCGTTCTCCCCCTCCGCCACACTCGGCTCAGGTACGGGCCGCCAGATGCTCCAACGGCCTGCGAACAGCGGGACGCGACTCCCTAAACCGATATCTAAGAGAACAGCTGCGAGAGTCAAGACCCACGAATACTGCGACCGCTGGGTCCGCGGTCGGAAGCCTACGGCAGGTTGGGTCGAAACGCTCGATCTCGCAGGGCCACCTGCCCCTGCCGCGCATAGTCCATGGCCTCGCCAAGAATGCGGGCCGCCTCCTGCGGGGCGTGGAAGCCCATCGAGTTTTCTGCCTCGATGAAATCGAGATAGAACTGAGCCCGGCGCTGCAGCCCGCGCGCCGTGGCCAGCTCAGCATCGCTGCGGCCGGCGCCGCGTGCCGCCTCCAAGTCCCCGATGAGCGCCACGAGCGCCTCCATTGCCCGGTTGCGTAACCGGTAGGTGTTATCCTGGATGCGCACCGCGCGCGCCTGCAACTCGCCTTCAGAAACGGGATGGCACGTCTGGCAAGCGCGCGCGAGGTTGAGCAGTGGGCTGCGGACGTGGTGGTCACTGACCTTCAGCGCCCCCACGCGCACGTACGGCATGTGGCAGTCAGCGCAGGCCACGCCGGCTTGCGCGTGCACTCCCTGATTCCACATCTCGAACTCGGGGTGCTGCGCCTTCAAGACGTTCGCGCCGCTCTTCGCATGCACCCAGTCGCGATGTCCCACGCTATCGTAGTACGCCAGGATTTGCTCGACCCGGAGTCCGTTGGCCCACGGATAGACGAGCCGTTTCTCCGGGCCCTTGAAGTAGTACTCCACATGGCATTGGCCGCATACAAACGCGCGCATCTCTTGCCGCGTGGCCCGTGCGTTCACGTCGAAGTTGCGCTCGCCGCGCGAAGCCATGAGAACGCGCATCCCCTCGATAAAGCCCGGCCGAGTGACCCGCAACCGCATCGTAGCCGGATCATGACAATCGATACACGTCACGGGGTGTTGCACGAGCTTTCGGGCCTCGGCGTACGGCAAGGGGTTGATCACCTCGAAGCCCTTGATCAGGTCCCCTCCGCCCGCGGTCCGGTAGGCCACGTAGATCGAGGCATGGCAGTGGAGACAGGTCCCTGGTTGCGCCGCGGCCCGCTGGCGCTCCGTGAATGTCTGGTCCAGGAGCATGTAGGCATGGCCCCGCTCCTCGCGGAAGTCCACCGCGAACGCGTACCCGGCCCACATGGCGCGAAGCCGGGGATCCTCCTCGAGTCGCGACTGGGCAACGATGGAGCGCGGATCAGCGCCGGACGGGGTGCGGGGGAGTGCCTCACTTCCCCCAAAGCGGGTGCGAATCTGATCCACCGTGCGCCGGTACGCGTCGTACTGGTAGGGGAAATTGCGACCCCAGACCGAGGGATCAACGGTTGTATCGGTGATTTCGGCGACCCTGAAATACGGCTCGCGCGCTTCCTGTTTCCGCTCGAAAATGCTGACAAGCAGGGCGATCGCCCCGAAGGTAGCGAGCCCCGCGAGTCCCGTGATGAGCGCGACACGACGCGGCGCGTTCATCGTCCGTGTCCGACCGTGTGGTGGCAGCGGACGCAGGAAAACTCGTTGCCGGTACCGTCACCCACGAGGGCCGCCACCATCGCGGTATGACACTCCCGGCAGCGACGTTCAGTCACCGCACGGTTCCGGGCCTTCATGCGAATGGGCTCCTGGAACGTCCCCGTGGTAAAGTAGAAGGAGTGCCAGAAGCCGTTCAGGGCTTTGGTCGTGTATTTGCCGATGACATCGTGTGGGGTATGGCAGTCATTGCAGGTGGCGGCGCCGTGATGGCCGCCGGTGAGCCAGCCGTCGTACTGCGACTTCATGACGTGGCAATTGGCGCAGGCGGCGGGATCATTCGTCAGGTACGAAATGCCCTTGCCGTACACAAAGGTGAAGGTGCCGGCGCCGAGGGCCAAGCCCAAGGCGGCCCCCAGACCGTAGCGGCGGAGAGGTTCCGGGAGACGCACCGCGCCAACGTATCCCCAGGGTCCAAGACAGGCAACGGCCCCCTCTCCAGCCATGGACCGCGGTCGAACAGGGCGGTAGCGGCTGTTACATTGCACTCCCGCAAGCGGGGTTCAACCATCCGGTCACTCCAGTTTAGATTCCCCGCCCGCGCACGCCAACCTGGGCGGGCCGGACGACCCGAACCTGTCAGGACCGCAGTATGCCCATCAATGCCACCAACATCCGCCGCGGCATGACCATCATGTTCGAAGGCGAGCCTTGCCGGATCATCGAGTTCCATCATCACACGCCGGGAAACCTGCGGGCGATGGTCCACGCCAAGATGCGCAAACTGAAGACCGGCGTCACCATCGAGCACCGCTTCCGGGCATCCGACCAGGTGGACGAAGCGCGGATGGAGACCCACGAGCTGCAATACATGTATCACGACGGGCATTCGTACCATTTCATGAACACGCAGAACTACGAGCAGTACGAAATGGACGAGGAAGCGTTGGGCGACCACTCTCAGTGGATGACCGACGGGATGCAGGTCATCGCCGAGTACTTCGAGGGTCGACCGATCGGCGTCGAGCTGCCCAACGAAGTGGTGTTCGAGATCGTCGAGACGTCGCCCGTGATGCGGAGTGCGACCAAGACGGCGTCGACCAAACCCGCCAAGCTCTCCAACGGGGTCATGGTGAACGTCCCCGAGTTCATTCAGACCGGCGAAAAAGTGCGGGTCAACCCGAACACCGGGGAGTATCTCGACCGCGCCAAGTGACTGCCGTCACACCTCCCGGTGGACGATCTGCGTGCTGCGTTGAGCCGTCGGCATCAGCACCAGGTCGAGGACGTTCACATGCTCAGGCAGGCCGACGACGAATGCAACGACCTGCGCGACGTCGTCGGCGGTGAGCGGTCGCATCCCCCCGTACACGGCCTTGGCCCGCGCAGTGTCGCCCGCGAACCGCACGATCGAGAATTCGGTCTCCACGAGTCCGGGGTCGATGCTCGAGACGCGAATCGGCGTCCCGACCAGGTCGAGGTGCATACCCTCCGTGAGCGCCCGCACGGCGTACTTCGTGGCTCCGTAGACGTTGCCCATGGGGTAGGTCTGGTGCCCGGCCAGGCTGCCGAGGTTCACGACGTGCCCGCGACCGAGCCGCACCATGTGCGGCAGGAAGGCCCGGGCGACGTAGAGCAAGCCCTTGATGTTGGTGTCGATCATTCGGTCCCAGTCATCCGGGTCCCCGTCCTGGAGCTTCGCGAGCCCGGCGGCGAGCCCGGCATTGTTGAGCAGGATGTCGGGGATCGCGCCCTGCGCCACGAGGGCGGCAGCCGCGCCCTCCACCGCCACGCGATCCCGCACGTCCACGACCGCCGTGCGCACGGTGACGTCATGCGCACGGCGCAGCGACTCGGCTTCCTGCTCGAGGCGGTCGCCGCGGCGCGCCCAGAGCGCGAGGTGGGCTCCGTCTGCGGCAAAGCGACGGGCACACGCCAGCCCGATGCCCGCGCTCGCTCCGGTGACGAGCGCGAGCTTCCCGGATAGGCCGCTCACGGCAACGGCTGACCGACGATTCGCTTGCGCAGCGCGCCCGCCGAGAAACGGGCGTTCGCATCGACGTTGTTGACCAGGGCGGTGGCATCCGCTGGCGCCGGCCCGGGATAGCGTCGCACGAACTCCTCGAGCGTCATGCCTTGGCTGAGCGTGACGACCTGCAACCGCCATGGCTGCGCGGCGAGCGCCGCCGGATCGGACAACCGGTCGAAACTCCCGATGGCCTGCTCGACAGCCGGGGCTCGGGCGGACCAGCGGGCCTGGGGGGCGTAGCCCAGCAGCTGATAGACGCGGCCGTCGTACGCAACGAACAGCGCTCGTCCGGCCAGTACCGAGCTGTCCTCGGTGATCGCGCGGAACACACCGCCAGCCGCCGAGAGCCCGTGGATCGTGCCCCGTACCGGGCTGCCACTCACGCCCTGTTGGGCGAAGAACGCCCGGGCGGCGGCGTCCGGCGAGTCCTGCTCGGCCAGCGTGAGCGCGATGATGGCATCGTCCTGCGGGCTCCCCGCCACGACCGCTTGCCGCTGGTTCTGGGTTTTCCAGCCGTCTGGGAACGCAATTCGAAACTTGAGATCCGGGTGAAAGAACTGCGTCCCCTTGAAGTAACCGTCGCGCGGGTTCTCACCATACATCATGCCGTCGACCTGGCGCAGGTAGCTCTCGCGATTCACGATGCGTCCGAGCGAGTCGGCCGGCAGCGCGGCGATGTACCGCTCGATGGTCGCCCGACGGTTCGCCGGGTTGGGGTGGGTGGAGAGCCAATCAGGGAGCCGTCCTCCACCACCCGCCTGGCCGACGCGATCGAGCAACGTGTACACACCCGGCATGCGGCGGGCGTCGTAGTCGACGCGCCGCATGTAGCGGAACCCGAGCTCGTCGGCCTGGTTCTCGTCATCCCGGCTGTACTTGAGGAACAGGAGCCCGAGGCCTTGCGAGGCCAGTCCCGCATAGCGTTGCAGCTCGGGCTTCAGCACCGTGCCGACGACCAGGCCGATCTGGGCGAGCTGGGCGCGGCTCATCTGCGACACGGAGTGCCGCGCGGTGATGTGGCCGATCTCGTGGCCCAACACGGCGACCAGCTCAGCCTCGTTGTCGAGGTGCGCCATGATGCCGCGTGTCACGTACACGTGGCCGCCGGGGACGGCGAAGGCGTTGATGGCCGGGTCATCGATCACGCGGAAGGTCCACGGCAGGTTGGGGCGCTCGGACACCCGGGCGAGGCGCATACCCAGCTCGCGCACGTAGCGCTGCCGGGCGCTGTCGGGGTCGAGGCCCATGCTGGCCACGATGGAAGGATCCGCCTCCCGACCCATCTGAATCTCCTGCGCTTCGCTGATCAGGCTGAATTGTTTCTCACCGGTGGCCGGATTGGTGGCGCAGCCGGCGGCGAGGCTGAGTGCCAGGCCCAGCGCCGATGCTCCGGCGATTGTGGGGATGTATCGCATCGTTCGGACTCCTCTATAGAGTCAAACGGCATTGCGGCAACGGTAACAGCCCGCGACGACGCCCATACTACCCCAGAAGCGCCGCGAGCGGCAGGCGTGCCGTCGTTGACGGCCCGGGCCACCCCGCTACGTTACGCGGGACCCCACGCGTGGAGGATCGGTGGAGCGGAAGAAGTTCTTGTTCGCGTCGCTGGACGGGTTGATCGCCGACATCGCCTGGCAGGTCGTGAAGGAGGGACACGAAGTCCAGCTGTTCATCGAGTCCCAGAGCGAGAAGGAGATCGGCAACGGATTCGTCCCCAAGACCGACGAGTGGGAAAAGGAAATAGACTGGGCCGACGTAGTCGTGTTCGACGACGTCCTGGGTCAGGGGGCGAAGGCGCAGCAGCTTCGCGGGTCCGGCAAGCTCGTGGTGGGCGGCTCGCCCTACACCGATCGCCTCGAGGATGATCGCGCCTTTGGCCAACAGGAACTCAAGGCGGCAGGCGTGCCGATCATCCCGCAAGACAATTTCACCTCCTTCGACGACGCGATCGCGTTTGTCCAGGCCAACCCGAACCGCTACGTGATCAAGCCGAGCGGCGAAGCGCAGAACCTCAAACAGTTGTTGTTCGTGGGTGAGGATGAGGACGGCAAAGACGTGGTCCAGGTGCTGGAGGATTACAAGCGCGCCTGGGCCGCGCGGATCAAGGAGTTCCAGCTGCAGCGGCGGATCGTCGGCGTCGAGGTCGCGGCGGGCGCGTTCTTCAACGGCAAGGAGTTCGTGCTGCCGGTCAACATCAATTTTGAGCACAAGAAGCTGTTCCCTGGCGACATCGGACCGTCCACCGGGGAAATGGGGACATCGATGTTCTGGAGCGAGCCGAACCGGATCTTCAATGCCACGCTCAAGAAGATGGAGCCGAAACTCCGGGAGGAGCGCTACGTCGGCTACATCGACGTCAATTGCATTGTCAACTCGAACGGGATTTACCCGCTCGAGTTCACGGCGCGCTTCGGCTATCCGACGATCAGCATCCAGCAGGAAGGCATGCTGATCCCGATCGGTGAGTTCCTGCACAAGCTCGCCGAAGGCTCGATCACGCGGTTCAAGGCCCGCAGCGGGTTTCAAGTCGGCGTGCGGATCGTCGTGCCGCCGTTTCCGTTCAAGGACCCCGAGACCTTCGAGACGAGCTCCAAAGACGCGGTGATCATCTTCAAAAAGCCCACGCGGGACGGCATCCACATCGAGGACGTGAAGAGCGTCGACAACGAATGGCTGGTGACGGGCACGTCCGGTGTGGTGCTCATCGCAGTCGGGCTCGGGCCTACGATGAGGGCGGCGCAAAAGCAGGCCTACAATCGGATCGAGAACATCATGATTCCCAACATGTACTACCGGAAGGACGTCGGGGATCGCTGGTTCGAGGACTTCGACCGGCTGCACACCTGGGGGTATCTGCGAGACTGACCGCGAATTAGGCGCCCGGCGGCTTGCTCTTCAACCGCGCAATCACCACCGTGACGTTGTCCGTCCCCCCGCGCTCGAGGGCCAGGCCCACGAGCGTGCGGCACGACGCTTCGGCCGAGCGGATGTGGCCCAGCTCGGCCTCGATCTCCGCGTCGGTGACGTGCTTGGTGAGCCCGTCGGTGCACAAGAGCATCACGTCGTCCCAGCGGATCTCCGTGGTGCGAGTCATCGGTGACGCCTCGCGCCCGCCCAAGGCGCTCGCCAGCACGCCCTGCAGCGGGGAGCGGCGCGCCTCGGTCTGCGTCAGGGCGCCCGAGTCTACGAGCGCCTGCGCCACGGTCTGGTCTTTCGACATCAGCTCGAGCTTCCCCTTCCGCAACCGGTAGCACCGGCTGTCGCCGACCTGCACGAGGTAGGCGCGCGGCCACAACGCCGCGACCATGGTCAGGGTCGTGGCCCCACCCCGACCGCCGTATTCCTTCTCGCTTTCGGCCCGCAGCAGCTCGTGCGTTTTCTTGACCGACTGCTCCAGCTCCGCCAGGAACACATGCTCCTTGTCCGGATCGAGGCGACGGTACAAGTCGGTGAGGTGTGTGACGTAGTGGGCGATGCTGCGCACCGCGGTACCGCTCGCCGCCTGGCCGTCCGGCTGTCCGCCCACGCCGTCGGCGACCAGGAAGAGCCATCCACGCGAGTCACTGATCAACGGGGTGATGTCGTCGGCAGGCAGGCTCGCCTGATGCACGCGCAGCAGCTTGTGCAGCGTCGCGATCAGGAATTGGTCCTGGTTTTCCTTGCGCACCTGCCCGCGATCGGTGAGGCCAAACAGGTCCACGTCGGCTGACAGCGGGCGGGGTTCCGCGTCGGCCGCCGAAAGGCGAGCGGATTCCGTTGGCACGGTCATGCGAGCGCTCGCGGCATGAGGGACGGGAAAAGATGGCGCGCCGCCGGCGGGTTGGCCACCCGGCGACCGAGCGCCGGGTTCGGTTAGATTCCCGGCGACGTGAGCGCAACCCCGCACGAACCCATCCTCATCGTTGGCGCCGGGCCGATCGGCCTCGCCTGTGCGATTTCGGCCCGCCGCCGGGGACTCGATCCCCTGGTGGCCGACGCCGGCACGGTCGCCGAGTCGATCGTGCGCTACCCCGTGGGGATGGTCTTTTTCACCACACCCGAACGGCTCGAGATCGGGGGGCATCCGCTGGTGTGCGCTGGCGCGAAGCCCACGCGTGAAGAGGCGCTGAAGTATTACCGCGGCGTGACTCGGGCCGAGGGATTGCGCGTGCGCCCCTACACGAAGCTGGTGGCCGCCACCGGCCGCGACGAGCGCGTTCGATGCGAGCTGCGGACCCGGCTGGGCCCGGCCACCCTGACCTGCGACCGTCTGGTGCTCGCCACGGGCTATTTCGATCACCCGAACCCGCTCGCGGTGCCGGGAGAGACGCTGCCCCACGTGAGTCATTACTTCGACGAAGCCCATCGATCATTCGGGCAGGATGTCGTCGTGATCGGTGGCCGGAACTCAGCCGTGGAGGCGGCGCTGCTGCTGTTTCGCGCCGGCGCGCGCGTGACTCTGGTGTATCGGAACGCCGAGTTCCCGCGCAGCGTGAAATACTGGCTCAAGCCGGACATCGAAAACCGGATCAAAGCAGGCG
>DATBLG010000150.1:0-7067 GCA_036555485.1 Gemmatimonadales bacterium
ACCTGGGAGGCGGCCGCATCGGGACCATCGCAGCCATGTGGCCGACCGTCACTCACGTGGAGGGGTTGGTTCGCCATGAGCCACATCACCGCCAGCGCTACACAGGCGAGGGTGCGCCGGGCGTTGGTGCGCCTCTCAGCAGTCATGTGGCGCAACGTATGCCGAACGAGGGAGGGTCGCCTGAGGAAGCCGTGAAACTTGCTTCATGGTGCTCTGGGGGACTGGTTCGGTAATCAGCGCGCGAACGCTTCCGTGAGTACGCGGCCGTCTGGAATGGACAGCGGCGCGAGCCCCAGCAGCCGCGCCAGCGTCGGCGCGATGTCCACGGTCGCGGCCCGCGCCCCGTAGACTCCGGCCCGCACGCCCTTGCCCCAGAAGATCAACGGAACATGAGCGTCGAGGTCCGATGGTTGTCCATGGGCCGCGTAGGCGATCCCGCCGCTGTACGACCACGCGTTCCACTCCGCCAGCGTGACCACGAGCACTACGCCCGCGTCCGGAGCGAGTTGGTGTAGCCAACGCCGCGCTACCGGATCGGCGGCCGTATCGGCGGCGGCGAGGTCGGTGGGCAGATCGACGCGCGCGACGCCCGGGACGGCGCGGATGCGCCGCGCAACGTCGGCCAAAACGCTATCGGGGCGCACGCCGGTCGCCGCCAGGCGGCCGTTGTCACGCAGGAACAGCAAGCCGGTATCGAATTCCAGCCATTGCCGCGGCGTCGTGGCGACCGTCATCCGGTCGAGCTGCTGATTGGCGGCAGCGATCAGCGTATCGATGTTGACCCAGCGCGCGTCGGGGTGCCCGTGCGCGCGCGAATGCTCCGGAAACGGCGTGACGCCGTGGTCGGCGGTGAGCACGACGAGCAACTTGTCGCGACCGTAGCGGGCGAACAACCGCTCGAGGAACCACCCGAGATAGCGGTCCAGACGCAGTACGTGATCGTGGATCTCGCGCGAGTCGGGACCGAAGGTGTGCCCGATGGCATCGGTCGTGGAGAGGCCGATCGAGAGCAGGTCCGTCGTGTTCCCCTTGCCCAGCTTCAGCGCATCGGCGCCCGCCAGGGCGAACGCGAGGATGAGCGAGTCCATCGGGGGCGACCCCGCGAACGCGTTCGCGGCACGCGTGCTGTCGGTCGGCAGGCGATGCGGGAACATGACGTCGTGGCCGCCGTTTTCCCACGAGGCGCTGTCCGGCTCGGCGTAGGCGCTGTCCGGCAGCAGCAAGCCGAACTCCCGCCCCGCCGACTTGAACGGGATGCGTAAGGCATTGAAGGCCCGCACCCAAGGCGGCAATGAGTCGCGGTAGTAGGTGCTCGTCGTGAACATCCCGCTTTGGTACCAGTACACATCCTGGCGCGCCGTGCCGATCGGCAGAATTGCCGCGCGATCCTTGCGGGAGACCGACAACGCGTGGCTGGCGTTATCGGCCGCGTGGAGCCAGTCGAAAAAGGCCGTGCCGCGAAACCGCCGGGGCGAGGCTCCGGCGCCTCGCGTCTCCACTAGCGGCGCGGTCGAATCGCCCACGCCGAGGGTGTTAGAGATGATCCCGGTATGCGACGGCCAGCGCCCCGACAGTACGGTGGAGTGGCCGGGCGCTGTCTCGGTCACCGCGTGGTCCTGGAACGCATTGGTGAATACGGCACCCTCGACCCGCAACACCGCAAAGCCCTCGGTGAGCTGCCCTCTCCAGCGGGGGAGGTAGTCTGGCCGGAGCTGATCGACGGTGATGACGACGACCAGCCTGGGTTTGATGGGCGCGGGGGCCGCGTTGGACCACAGGAATGCCGCGGCAAGCGCGATGGCAAGCGTCGTGGGCATGCTCAAAACTAACAGCCTAGGCGGGTTCCGCGACCGGCGCGTGTCGCACTTGCGAGGAGAGCATCAGCGCGAAGGCCATCGTCGCCGCCGCGATCCAGAACGGAACGCCATGGCCCAACGTCTCGTACACGAGCGTCGCCCCGATGGGACCGACGATCGCCATGATCCCGCGAAACGTCTGCTGCACGCCCATCGTGAGCCCAAGCTCGTGCCGGTCGGTGCGCTGGCTCACGAGGGACGAGGTGGCGGGGAATAGGAACGCCGTCCCCGCCGGCACCAGGAGCAGGCAGACGACGAACACGGAGAAGATCTTCGGGAACGGGAGTAACGTGAGCCCGAGCACCATGAGCGTCGCGCCGAGCCGCAACGTGCGCACTTCACCGAACCGGGCGTTCACCCATCCGACCGGGCCAATCCGTAGTACCACCCCGACCACGCTGAACACGGTGAAGACGTAACCCAAGTTCTTTTCGGTGAACCCGAAACTATCGATGAGGTACAGCGACATCACGCCGATGACCGAGTTGAGTGCGAGCATCCCCACCGCGTAGATCCAGATCATCTGCGAGACGGGACGCCCCGGGTGGCGGATGACCTCCCACAGGGCATGCGCGATCGGGCGAGGGGTCTTGGGTGGTAGGAACTCGCCGCTAGCCCCAGCCACACGCGGTTGCGGCACCCGCGATTCCGGCAGCCACCTCCACGCGAACACCATGTTGATCAGCACGAGCCCGGCCGCGACCAGTCCGGGCGCCGCAACCCCCAGATTGCGGGCCAGGGCGCCGATGACCGCGCCGATGCTCACGCCGGCGCTCGTCGCCGCCGAAAGCCACCCCAGCGCCTTGGCGCGCTCGGCGGGCTCCATCGTGTCGGCGACATAAGCTTGCGCGACGCCCGTCGTGCCCCCACCCAACCCTTGCACGATGCGGCAGAAGAAAAGCAGCCACAGGCTATTGGCGAATCCGAAGATGACGTACGCAATGGCCGAACCCCCGAGGCCGACGAGCAACACCGGACGTCGCCCATAGCGGTCCGAGACACGCCCCCAGATGGGCGAGGAGACGAGCTGCGCGATGGCGAACGCCGAAAACAACAGCCCGACGATCCAGTCCGCGGCCCCGAAGCGGCGTGCGTACGGCGTGAGCAACGGGGCGATGATCATCAGGCCGATCATGTCCACGAAGCACACGGCGATGAGCACCCACAGCCGTTTCACCGTCTCGCCCCGATCCCCAGCACCACGGCGCTGACCACCATCAGCACTACGCCGAACGCCGCGGCGACCCCCATTTCGTTGACCCGCAGCGCGGCGTTGATCTCCATCGCGATGGGGCGGTTGCGATACGTGTACAGGATGATCGACGTGACGAAGTCCCCCAGAGCTCCCACGAACGCGAGACTCGCCCCCGCGGCCAGCGCCGGTTTGAGCTGCGGCAGAGTCACGCGTCTCAGCGTGCGCCACGCCCCCGCCCCGAGGCTCGCCGCCGCTTCCTCGAGCGCCGGGTCGAGTTGACGGTACCCGGCGAGGATCGCCCGTCCCGTCACCGGGAGATTGCGCACCAGATAGGCGAGCGGCAGGATCACGATCGTGCCGACGAGCACCCAGCGCAGCTGCAACGGCGCCGAGACGCTGAACGCCGTGGCGAGCGCCACCGCGAACACCGTCCCCGGCAGCGCCCAGGGCAGCGCCAACAGGCCTTCGATCATGCGGCGCAGCGGGACGCGGCGCCGCACCACGAGCCACCCCGCCGCGAGCGCGATCGCCACCGCGGCCAGTGTGCTCGCCGCCGCCATCCAAAGAGAGTTCACGAGCGGCTCCAACCGCTCCGGCTCCGCGAGCAGGCGCCCGTAGTTCACGAAGCTCAGCACCGGAGGCAGCGCCTCGGTCGTCCAGGTCGCATAAGGAACGAGCGACACAAGGATCAGCGTCAGGTGAGGCAACAGGAGCAACGTCGCGAGACCCCAGCCCACGAGCGTCGTCCCGGTGCGGACCAGGGGACGCCGCAAGATGCGGCGCCGCGGAGCGGTCCCCTTCCCCAGGCCAACAAGGATGTCGTCGCCCTCGGTGCGTCGCAGCAATGCCAGCCCGAGGAGAGCGATGGCCGCCAGGGCGACCGTCTCCACCATCGCGAGGGCCAGCTCCCCATTTTGCTTGGAGGCGAAGATCTGGGTGGTCATGACCCGGAATCCCCCGCCAAACACGTAGGGCGCACTGAACGAGCCGAGCGACGTCATGAACGTGAGCAGCGCGGCGCCTGCGAGCGATGGCTTCAGCAGCGGCAGAATCACGCGAAGGAACGTGCGGCCACGATTGGCACCGAGCGCCTGCGCCGCCTCGAGCATGGCGCCGTCGAGCCGCGCGAGGCCCGCCCGAGTGAAAAGATAGAAATACACGTACATCGAGTACGCATGCACCAGGAGAATCGCGCCCGGACCTTGGAGGTGCCACGGCGCGCCCTCGAAGCGAAACACGAACTGCAGGAAGCGCGCGACGAAGCCCGACTCACCGTACAGGAACAGAAACGCGATCACCCCCACGAAGGGCGGCAGCACGGCCGGCAGGGCGATGAGGGAGCCCAGCAACTTGCGGCCCGGGAACTCGAACCATTCGAACAGGAACGCGAGCGGCACGCCCACGAACGCCGCCAGCGCCACGCTCGCGAGCGAAATCCATACGCTCGCCCACAAGGCCCGCCATTCTCCACCGCGGCCCGCAAATGCGCGCAGCGCCTCGCCGTGCGCCGCATCCGCGACCACAATGAGAATTGGGTACAACACCAACCACGCGAGCAACAGGGTGAGCAGCACGGCCGGGAGCGTGGACCGCCGGCGAACCGTGCGCGCGCCGATCACGCGGCTTCCCCCCCTTCCTGGAACGCCAGGCGGCGCGTTGCGCCGAGCGTGACCCGGTCCCCCACCCGGGCGGCACCCGGTTCGGCGAGCACCTCCACGCGATCGCCCGCATCGGTGGTCACGAGATAGAACGCCGCCGCCCCGGTGTAGCGTCGCTCCGTCACCACGCCGTTCAGGCCGCTGCCCGTCGCACCGAAACGCAGCTGCTCCGGCCGCACCAGCACGACCTGGCCGTCGGGCACACCGAGCGCGCGCGCCGCCGCGCCGCGCAGCACATTGGCCCGGCCCACGAACGTGCCGACGAATAGGCTGGCAGGCCGCTCGTACAGATCCTCCGGCGTGCCCACCTGCTCGAGTTGTCCCGCGTTGAGAACGGCGATCCGATCGCCAAGGTCGAAGGCCTCGTCCTGCTCGTGGGTCACGAACACGGCCGTGATCCCGACGCGCTTCACGAGCTGGCGCAGCTCGCGGCGCGTGCGCTCCCGCAAGGAGGGGTCGAGGTTCGAGAGCGGCTCGTCGAGCAACAACACGCGCGGCGCGGGGGCGAGGGCGCGCGCCAACGCTACGCGCTGTTGCTGCCCGCCCGACAGCTCCTGTACCTTGCGCCGTTCGAACCCGGTCAGATCCACGAGTGCGAGCGCTTGCGCAACGACGTCGCCCTTCCCCCTGCCCCCTTCCCCCTGCCCCTCAATCCCGAACGCGACATTGTCGCCCACGTCGAGGTGCGGGAACAGCGCGTAGTGCTGGAATACCATCCCGACGCGGCGCCGGGCCGGGGGCATGGCCGTCACGTCCTCCCCCTCGATCGCGACGCGACCCGTGTCGGGCTGCTCGAATCCCGCCAGGAGACGCAACAGGGTCGTCTTCCCGCTGCCGGAAGGGCCGAGCAGGGCCAGGATCTCCCCTCGCTCGATGCCGAGCGACACGGGGCCGATCGTGACCGTCGGGCTGAACCGAACGCCGAGACCGTCGAGCGCGAGGTAGGCGCTCACCGTCCCGGCCCTGTGGTCCCCTTCCCGCGCACGTGTTCATCCCAGTATCGCATCCACTCGCCCCCGTGCCGGGCGAGCAGATCCCAGTCCATTTCCGCCACCGTCATGTGCGTCCGGACGTCGCGCACCCAGTCGGGAAGCGAGTCGATCGGCAGATCGATGCGCGCCGGCAACCGGTACACCTCGCGGGCGGTGAGCAGCTGCACCGCCGGGCTTCCGACCCATTCGACAAACGCGCGCGCGGCGTCGTGGTGCGGGGCCCCACGGATCACTCCGATGGCGTCCTCGATCGCGGGTGCCCCGCTCTTCGGGAACACGTAGCCGAGTGGGAGGCCGTCGCGCCGATTGAGCTGGATGTCGGGGAGATCCCAGATCGTCACCAATCCCTCTTGGCGCACGATCTTCTGGTCGAGCAGTGGTCCGTTGAGGACGTATTCCTTGGTCTGCGCATCGAGCCGGCGCAGCCACGCGAACCCCGCGGCGGTGTCGCCGGTCTGTCGCAAGCTGCGTTCGATGATCATGCCCCACACCGCGCGCATCGTCCCACTCGCGATCGGGTCGCGGATCAGCACCTTGCCCTTCCATTTGGGGTCGAGCAGGTCGTCCCAATCCTGCGGCGCTTCGGCGGCCGGCACCGCCCGCTCGGCGTACACGAGGACCGCCGGGGTCTCGTACACCGAGAAATAGAGGTCGCCGGGGCCGTGCCCGCGTGGGTCGATGGCGGTGGCCCAGGAGGGCCGGAACGCTTCCAGCAGCGAATCGGCGCTGCCCATCGCGAAGATCGTCGACGGTCCGCCGAACCACAGGTCACCCTGCGGATTGGCCCGCTCGGAGCGGACGCGGTCGTACACCTCCTGCGAGCCCATGTCGAGCCAGCGCACGTCGATGTCCGGCCGCAGCTCCTCGAACCGGGCCTTGAGCAGGGTCAGGAGGTCGCGGCCGTGCGGGGTGTAAATGACGAGTGGGGTCCGGCCCCCTGACGAACAGGCGGCGAGAACGCCAACGAACAGCGCGCCGACCACCAATCGGTGCAGGCGTGCGTGGTGCGTGGTGCGTGGTATTCGACGGTGCCCATCGGAGGCTCGGCACCGGGCGCCGACGATCCGGAATACACCGTCACAGACAACGCACCACGCACTACGCACCCGGCTACGGCACATGGCGCGTCCGGAGAGCCAGAAGGTTGGCAAACAGCCGATACGCCCCCACCACGCCCACCGGTAGCTGCCGGAAGAAGCTCAACCCGGTGTACACGTACGTGCCGCGCCCCAGCGGCGCGACCAGCAACCCGCCGTGGCGCGCCGCATCACCCGGATCGTGCGTCTCGAGCATCGGGACGTACGTCGAGTCCCAGTCCCGCGCGAAATACAGACCGCGCTCCTGCACCCATCCCTGCCAATCGTCG
>DATBLG010000169.1:0-34487 GCA_036555485.1 Gemmatimonadales bacterium
CTCCTGGGTCGCGCCTTCAACGGGATGGGGCACCCCGTGGATGGACTGCCGGCCCCCGTCGGAGATGCGATCCGGCCGGTCTGGGGCGCCCCCTTGAATCCGGTGCGGCGCGCCAGGCCAGGCGACTTCATCGAAACCGGCATATCCGGCGTCGACGGCATGAACACACTGGTGCGTGGGCAGAAGTTGCCCGTCTTCTCCGGTCCCGGTCTGCCGGGCCTCGATCTCGCGGCGCGAATCGTCGAGGGCGCCCGGGCGCCGCGCGGCGAGGCGTTCGCGGTGGTCTTCGTGGGAATCGGGATCACGGCGCGCGAGACGGACACGTTCCTGGAGCGCTTCGACCGGTCCGGGGCCTGGGAGCGCAGCGTGCTCTATCTGAACGAGACGCGCGATCCGACGATCGAGCGACTGCTGGCACCGCGCGTTGCCCTGGCCGAGGCGGAGTACCTCGCGTTCGAGCTCGGCATGCACGTGCTGGTCGTGATCGCGGACATGACACACTACTGCGAGGCGCTGCGGGAGATCGCGACGGCGCGGGAGGAAATCCCGGGGCGGCGCGGCTACCCGGGCTACATGTATACCGATCTCGCGAGCATTTACGAGCGCGCGGGGATCCTGGCCGGGCGGCCGGGATCGGTGACCCAGATTCCCATTCTCACCATGCCGGACGACGACATCACGCATCCGATCCCCGACCTGACGGGCTACATCACCGAGGGTCAGGTCGTCCTGTCGCGCGACTTGCATCGGCGCGGCGTGTTTCCGCCGATCGACGTGCTTCCCTCCCTCTCGCGCCTGATGAACGCCGGGATCGGGAAAGACAAGACGGCGCCGGAGCATCGCGAGTGGGCGGACCAGCTCTATGCGGTCTACACCCGGGGGCGCGAGGCGCGGCTGATGGCGGCGATCGTCGGGGAAGCGGGGCTGGCTCCGGCCGATCGTCGCGCCCTCGCGTTCGCGGACCGGTTTGAGACTGAGTTCGTGGGGCAGGGAGAGGTGCGGCGCACCGTGAGTGACACCCTCGCGTTGGGGTGGCGTTTGCTCGAAACGCTGCCGCGCGAGGACCTGCTGCGATTGAGCGATGCGGCGTGGGCGGCGCGGGCCGCTGCCCAGTCGAAGGCGACATGAGCGCCGCGAGCATCGCGCCAACGCGACTCAACATGCTTCGGGCCGCGCGGCGGCTGGAGCGGCTGTCTAAAGGGGCCGCGCTGCTGCGTCGCAAGCGGGAAGCGCTGGTGACCGAGTTGTTCCGGCTGGCGCGGCCGGCGGCGGACGCGCGCACGCAGATTGCCGCCGCCGCGCGTCGCGCCTATCCGCTGCTCGTCGGGGCCTTGGCGGAGCACGGCCTTGCCGGCGTGCGCGCGATCGGGTGGCCTGCCCGGGACCTCACGGTGGAGGTCGCAGCCGGCTCGGTGTGGGGCGTCGTCGTGTCGCGCGTCGTGTCGCGGACGCCGGTGGCGCGGACGCTCGACGCCAGGGGCACGGCGCCGGCCGGCACCGGTCCGGCCACGGTGCGCGCCGCGAGCGAGTTCGAGCATCTCACGGAGCTGTTGCTCGACGCGGCTCCGCAGGAGATGGTGCTGCGGCGGCTGGGCGAGGCGCTCGCCCAGACCTCTCGTCAGGTGCACACGCTCGAGCGCCGTCTGGCGCCACGCCTGCGCGAGGACATTTCACGCGTCGCCCGGGTGCTGGACGAGCGGGAGCGCGAAGAACGACTGCGCTTGAGCAGCCTGTTGAAACGGCGTCGAAGCGTGGGACGCTGACTGGCTGACGGGAGCGTCATCGCTCGTTCATAGTGGCTTCACTCTCAAGCGGCAACTGTTGTGTTGGGTCAGGAAGTCGGAACATGAAGAAAGCGTGAAGGAAGCATGAAATGCAAGCCATTGCCAGTGTTTGGTTTGCGTTAGTTTGGGACCTTGCGGTCCGGCATTCCGCGACGTAGCGTGGCTCCAGAAAGGTCCGTGGACACCGCGCATAATGGGAGGATGTGGCCTATGACGACTTCTCGTTGGTTCGTGACCGCGCTGTCGGCCATCGCTCTGGGCGCCTGTACGAACGAGAAGATCGTGTTTGTCAATCGCCAGTTCAATCCACCGCCAGACAGCGTCAACGGCTTCTTAGGATATTTCAACGTCACCACTCAGCAAACCAGCTGCGGCAACTGCCACGTCGAACACCAAGGCGAGTGGAGGATCACCAAGCACGCAGACGCGTGGGCCGACCTGCAGGCGCTGGCGCAACCCGCGGACAAGAGTTCCTGCGTCGGCTGTCACTCGGTGAGCGAGAAAGGCAATCTCGCCCCGAGCCCGTCCGGGTACAGTCTGGTGCAGAGTACGGCGTACCACGACGTGCAATGCGAGAGTTGCCACGGCCCCGGGTTCGACCATGCTTCCGTTCCTGATGCCGGTGGCGCGCCGCTGGCGAGCATTGCCGTGGACACAACCACAGGCGGGTCGGGCGTCGGTACGTGCGCCGCCTGCCACGCCGGGACACATCATCCGTTCGTTGAGGAGTGGAGGCAGTCCCTGCATGCGCGCATGGGCCGCCACGCCGATGAGGAAACATGCCAGCGCTGCCACACGGGGCAGGGCGCACTGGAATCCTGGGGCATACGGTCCAGCTACATCGGCAGCGAGGACCCGATCACTGCAGCGAACGGCCTTGGCATCACCTGCGCCGTCTGCCACGACCCGCATGATGCGACCAATACGGCGCAGCTGCGGTGGCCGCTCGAGACCAGGGATCCGGAACAGAACCTGTGCATGAAGTGCCACGGTCGGCGCACCGAGCCGCTGGCTCTGGACTCGACAAGGCAGGAGAGCCCGGGCGGCAGCAACTCGCCGCACGCGCCGCAGGGGGCCACCGTGATCGGCGAGCTGGGTTATCAGAACCCAAGCTACCTCGACCCGGTTCTGGTCGAGGTCGCGCGGAGCGCGACCCACGGAAACCTGACCAGGAACCCCAAGCTGTGCGCCGGCTGTCACCTGTTTGCATTCCCGACGACGGACACGGCGGGCACCTTCAACCAGGCGACCGGCCACCTGTTCCGGCCGATCCCCTGTTACGGTCCGAACGGGCTGCCCACAAACACGATCAAGAACTGCGCGTATACGCCCGCGGAACGGTCGTTCAAGTCGTGCGCGACTTCGGGCTGTCACGCGAGTGAAGTCGAGCCCGCCGGGCTGCTGGCGGTGGCGCGCGGGCGGATCCAGTCCCTGACGGCCGCGCTGTGGGTCAATGTTGCCGGCACTTCCAGTGGCATCGATACCCTGGACACGGGCATCCTGCCCGCGATTCTCAAGAACACCTGGAACGAGCGAGGCACGCTCAACAACCTGGCGCTCTCGGTCAACGGCGCCGTCGCGGCGGGTGACAGCGTCATCAACTTCGACGCCACGACCCTGACGGGGAAACTCGCACCGGGAAACACACTCCAGATCGGCAGTGCGCAATACACCGTCACGGCGGCCGTTACGGCCGTGGCGAACCAGCTCAACGGCGTGGTCGTCACGCCGCCGCTCACCGCTGCGCTGGCTGACAACACGAAGGTCCTGGTGATGAAACTGGCCAACTTGCTCGCGGGAGACCGGGTCATCACGCCGCTCGACGGGGCCGAATTCAATGTGCGCGCGGTGGGCGAGGATGCCACGGGTACGCCCTTCGGGAGCACCGCGGACCGGTCGCACACGGTGCACAACCCGTTCCTCGCCGAGGCGCTGCTGCGGGCGAACATCGAGGAGTTGACCGCCCTCTACGGGTCACAGCCGTGGTTCCCGGTCATCTCCGCGAAGGTTCGAGGGATCCTGGCTGGCCCTCTGGGCGCCTCAGGGAGCGTGCAGTTCCCGCGGCCGGCTGGCAGGCGCACGGCGTTGCGCTAGCAGATTGGTCGCATGATCTGTATCATCGGCCCCGGAGCCTCTACAGACTCCGGGGCCGCTTCTTGAGTCTGAAAGGAACCCGTTTGGGGGAATCATGGTGCTGGAATCCGCTACCGAGCCGGCGCACGGACTGGAAAGAGAGGGCGATGGCGAGTCAGGCGGGCTGCCTGAAACTCGCGCCTTGAAGGCCGGATTCAATGAGTATCTGCTCGGCGCCGTCATCCTCCTGACGCTGGTCACTGTCGCGCTCGGCATCGGGGTCTACCTCTTGCCGGGTGATTATCTGCAAATCCCCGAACTGCAGCCAGCCGTTCGAGTCGCGCGGCAATCCGACTTTCCCGTGGGCGCGAGCCGAGTCGTGAGTTGGGGGGCACGGATCGTCCTCGTCGTGCGCGCTGGGGACCGAGAGTACTCCGCCCTCCAGGGGACCTCCCCGATCGACGGATGCATTCTGGATTGGGACGCCGCGTCCCTGCGGGTCGTGTCGCCGTGCAGCTATGTGGTCTACGACTTGCACGGCAACGTGGTCCGCGGCCTGACGACGGTGCCGTTGCAGCGGTTCGCGGTGTTCGAGCGCCAGGGCGCCGTGTACGTGACGGAGCTATAGGTGTTGGGCCGATTCTGGCGTGCGCTGGCCCAGTGGGCATCGCAGTTCTGGGCCGATCTGAAATCGAGCACGGATGCGGGCCTCCTGAGCATCCCGCGATTCCTCGGTTTGCTCTACGGGCCGATCGATGCCAAGCTGCCGATCGATCAGGCCTTCCGCAAAGCGCTCAACTACCGGCTGGCGCCACATGTCGGGTGGCGGCACGCGCTCGGCGGCATTGCATATCTGCTGTTCATCATCCTCGTCGTAACCGGTGTGCTCCTGTCGATTCACTACCGGCCGTCGGCTCAGGAAGCTTACCCGAGCGTCCAGCACATCGTCTCACAAGTCACCCTCGGGTGGCTGGTCCGTGATCTGCACGCGTGGTCGGCCAACCTGCTCGTAGTCGTCATCCTTGCCCACATGGCGCGGGTCTTCTTCGACGGGGCGTACAAGCCGCCCCGGGAGACGAGCTGGCTCGTCGGCGTGCTGCTCCTGTTCGTGGTGCTCGCCTTTGGCGCCACGGGATACCTCCTGCCTTGGGACCAGGAAGCCTATTGGACGGTGACGGAAGCGCTCAACATCACCGCGGCGGTGCCGCTCCTGGGTGGTGCGGTCGCGGGATTGCTGCGGGGCGACCCGATTGTCACGGGAGCCACTCTGAGCCGGTTCTTCGGCACCCACGTGATCGTCCTCCCGTGGATGGCCTTTGCGCTCCTGGCGTTTCACTTCACGCTGGTGCGGAGGCATGGAGTCGCCCCGCCCGAGAAGACCACGGGCGATCTCGGGAGCGGCCGCCGCTTCTTCCCCAGCCACCTGCTGCGGTCGTTCATGGTCGCCGTCGTGGTGTGTGCCGTGGTGGTTTCACTGGCCGCGCTCTTCCCGCGTCCCGTAGGCGATCCGGCGAACCCTGCCAAGATGCCGGACGCGATTCGCTCTACCTGGGTCGTGGTGGATGTCTCGCGCGCGATCACGCACTACCTGGGCGTCTGGGGGTTCGCGGGGTTCTCCCTGCTGGCTCTGGGTTTAGCCTTCGTGCCGTTGTTTGATCGGCGACCGGAACGGTCGCTCCGGCGGCGACCCGTGGTCGCGACCATCGGCGTCGTCTTCTTTCTGGGACTGCTGGTCGCTTGGATAGCAGGCCGGAACCTCCGGTCCGCGCCTCCCTCCGCGCTCGGGCGGCAGGCCGTCGAACAATCGCCACTCGTCCCCGCTGCGCCGCAGCCGGCGACAGCCGGGGATACGAGCAGCGAACGGGCCGGCCCCCAATGAACGCCCGCACGGTACTGGGGACGATCGCGCTTGCGGTCGCGACCGCATGGAGTGCTGCCCCTGTGGGAGTCGTCCGGGCCGCGACGATTCAGTCGGTGGGACTCCAACCGGACACTGCATACGGGTGTCTTGCGTGTCACGCCGACAAGCGGACGTCCTTCGTTCAGGGCGTACATGCGGAGCGTGGGATCCAGTGTCGGGATTGCCACGGCGGGGACCCGGCCGCGTTCGAGCTGCCCGCGGCCCACCGCGGCCGGTTCATTGGGGCGCCGGGGAAGGTCGCGACGGTCGCCTTGTGTGGCTCGTGCCATTCGGATCCGAATCGGATGCGGCAGTATGGCCTGCCGAGCGGTCAGGTAGCCGAATTCCGAACGAGCCAGCACGGCCGATTGTTGTTGGCGAACGGCAACCTGGACGCACCCACATGCACCAGCTGCCATGATGCGCATAAGATCCTGCGGCCCGACGATGCGCGGAGCACCGTGTACCCGACGAATATCCCCGCCACGTGTGCCCGGTGTCATGAAAACAAACCGTTGATGGCGAAATACGGCTTACGCACGGACCAGATCGAGCAATTTCGCCGCAGCGCGCACGGAGTGGCGCTGTTTCGGAAACAGAACTTCGCGGCGCCTACGTGCATGGGTTGTCACGGGTCTCATTCCGCTCTGCCGCCAACGGTCACGGAGATCGCCAATGTGTGCAGCCGGTGCCACGCGCTCGTGGGTCAGGCGTTCGGCCGCGGCCCCCATGGCCAGGCCGCCCATGCAGGGAAACTGGCCGGTTGCCTGGGATGTCACCAGAACCATGACACCGAACGCGTGCCTGACGATCGGATCGCTTCGGCGTGCGCGAGATGTCACGCGGCCGGTACCCGTGCCTCCACTCTGGGAACCCAGATCCAGCAACGCGCCGTCCAGGCGTCGCAAGATCTACAAGCGGCTGAGCGCGCCATCGGTAACCTGACGCTCGCCGGACGGCAAACCGGCGACGCGCGGTTTCGTTACCAAACGGCGTTGACGGCCTACCAACAGATCGCCCAGGCCCAGCACAGTCTCGATTTCGAAGAGATGGAGGACCTGGCTCGCCGGGTGCGATCGATCTCACGCGATCTGCGGGGGATGGCGGAGGTGGCCGAAGAGCAGCGCTGGGAGCACAAGCTGTTGCTCGTGCCCGTGTGGTTTCTCGCGCTGGCGTCGCTGGTGCTGGCTTGGTTCGCGCTGCGCCACCTTGAAAGTGGAGGGGAGCGGCCGTGACGGCTCCCCCAGGCCGGCTGCACCGATTCTCACGACTGCTGCGGAAGCTGATCCCAGTTGCTATCCTCGCTGTCATCCTGCTGGTCGTGTCGAGCGTGGGGTTCGTCGAGTACAGCGCCCGACCCAGCTTCTGCAAGTCCTGCCACATCATGCAGCCCTACTACGATTCCTGGGCCACCTCCTCCCACCGGGATGTGCCGTGCATCAAGTGTCACTACGCGCCGGGAATAAGAGCGGAGGCGATGGGGAAGCTCCAGGCGGCCAACCAGGTGGTCAAGTACGTCACCGGCTCGTACGGCGTCAAGCCATGGGCGGAGATCGAGGACGCGGCGTGCCTGCGGTCGGGGTGTCATTCGGAACGGAAGGTCGAAGGCGTCGTCGATTACAATGGGGTGCGTTTCGACCACGCCACACACCTTGGGGAACTTCGTCGCGGCAAGCAGTTGCGTTGCACGAGCTGTCACTCCCAGATCGTGCAGGGAGAACATGTCGCCGTCACGGTTGCCACGTGCGTTCTCTGTCACTTCAAAGACCGGCCACCGGGTGCCCCGCTCGCGGGATGTACCGGCTGTCACCCATCCCCGGCGCGGGTCGAGTCCCCGGCCGGCTATGTCGTCGACCATTCCCAGTACGTGCGGGACCGCATTTCCTGCATCTCGTGCCATAACGAGGTGACGGTGGGCTCGGGCTCGGCGGAGCGCTCCCGCTGCTTCAATTGTCACAACGAGCCCGCCCGGCTCGACCAGTTCGAGAACACGACGCTCGTCCACCAGGTGCACATCGCCGAGCACAAAGTGGAGTGTACTCAGTGCCACACGCCGATCGAGCACCGTGTCGTCGCGCTCGCCTCGACGTTCGAGCTCGACTGCCGCAGCTGTCACGTACAGGTTCACGATGCGCAGCGGCGCCTGTACGCCGGGATGGGTGGGCACGACGCCCGAAACATGCCTAGCAAAATGTTCCTGGCGCGCGTGTCGTGCCTCGGCTGCCATGGGCAGCCGGCGACCCTGCGCGGGCACCAGCGCGTCCAGCTGGCCGGCGAAGCCTCGTGCCTGTCCTGTCACGGCATTCGCTACGCCAACATGCTGCCCTCCTGGCAAGGGGAAATGGATCGCAAGCTCAAACGGGTGGCACCGATCGTCGCGGGCGCGCGGGCGGCGTTGAACGGGGTTCCGATCAGACAGCGTCCGGTGGCCGACAGCCTGCTCCGCTTGGCTCAGGAAAACCTCGACCTCGTGCGCCTCGGAAAGCCGGCCCACAACATCGTCTATTCGGACGAGCTGCTACGGGCCACCGTGAAGCTGGTTCGCGACGCCGTGAGGGCGGGCCGCTTGCCCTACGCCGTGCCAGCCGTCAATCTGGGTCCACCGGTGGGCGGCACCGCGTGTTTCAGCTGCCACCTCGGAGTGGAGCGGTCGACCGTGCCGTTTCAGGGTGGCGAGTTCAAGCATGAGCCGCACCTGCTCCGCGGAGGGCTGGCGTGCGCCGATTGCCACACGTCGCTCGAGAATCACGGCGGGACGACGATTACGTCGCGGGCAGGGTGCGAAGCGTGTCACCACAGCGCCGTTCGTCCGATGAACTGCGCGGCCTGCCACGCCGGTCCCGGCGGGGTCCCGCAAGCCACGTTGCCGTTGCCTAGCGGAGACTTCTCGCACGGCGTCCACCGTGAGGCGGGTCTGGCTTGTACGGCATGCCACACGCCCCCTGCCATGAGCGCGAGCGGCCTCAACTGCGATAACTGTCACGATCAGCACCATCAGCCTGAGCGAGCGTGTTTGGCCTGCCATCGAGGCGGTGTGCTCGAGCAGCACGCGCGGGTCGTGCACGTGGCCTGCGCGGAGTGCCACGAGGGGGCGACCACCCTCAATCGATGGTCGCGTCAGATCTGCACGGTCTGCCATGTGCAACGGGCGACCGGGCACAATCCGGGCAAACCCTGCGAGGCCTGCCACAAAGTGCCGGCCATGCAGAGCGGGTAGACCATGTTCAAACGAATGTTCTCTCTTCTGTTGGGGGTCCTCGCCGCGAGCGTGTGGTTGGGGACTGCGGCGCATGGCCAAGCCTCGCAGGTCGTGCAGTGCGAGAAGTGCCACGGCAGCCGCGACTTCATGGTCGGGAGGGCGAGTGACCCGCGGGACAGCGCGCTGTACGTGCCCGCGGCGATCCTGCAGGACACACGGCACAGCGGGCTTCGGTGCCCCGACTGTCACCGGGGCTACGAGGCGGGTTACCCCCATCGCGTGGCCACCCGGGTCGCGCCGTGCCAAACATGCCATGAAAACGCGGGCCGGGATTGGGAAGCCTCGATTCATGCCGCCAACGCCGTGTCCCAAGGAGACGCCCCGAACTGCGTGCGGTGTCACGGCTCGCATGTCGTCGTTGGGGTGGCGGACCGGCGCTCACCGACCCACCCGCTCAACGTGGCGGCGTTGTGCGGGAGCTGCCACGCCGATCCCCGCATCACCGGCACCTACTTCGCGACGGCGAACAAGGCGCAGGCGCGCACGGCCGTCGCGCAGTTCCACAAGACCGTACACGGCAACGCCCTGACCCGTGATGGGCTGATCGTCTCGGCGACCTGCAACGACTGCCATGGCGCTCACAAAGTGCTGCCTGCCGATTCCGCGGCGTCGTCGGTCAACCGACGGAACATCCCGGCGACCTGCGGCGCGTGCCATGTCGGTGTCGCCGAAGTCTACGAGCAATCCGCCCACGGCGTCGCGTACCGCAGCGGAAAAAAGAACATCCAAGGGCATGAGGCCCCCGTGTGCGTGGATTGCCACACGGCCCATGGGATCGTGCGCGCCGACCAGCCGCAGTGGCTCCTCGGGGTTGTGGCAGAATGCGGGGCTTGCCACGAGCGCTTGTACGAGACGTACTTCGAGACCTATCACGGCAAAGTGACGCGCCTCGGCTTCACGCTCGCGGCCACGTGCAGTGACTGCCATACGGCGCACGACATGCGCCCAGCGTCGGACTCGCGGTCGTCGGTGTTCCCGTCGAACCTCGTGGCCACTTGCGCGAGGTGCCATCCGTCGGCCAACGAGAATTTTGCGCGCTATCGCCCCCATGGGGATCCCAAGGACCGTGCGAAGGACCCGCAGTTGTTCTGGGCGTGGCTGTTCATGACCACGCTGTTGTTCGGCGTGCTGACTTTCTTCGGCGCTCACACTATCCTGTGGTTGACACGCGTGGCAATCGACCGCGTGCGCGGCGGGCGTGGTGCGGGTCATCCCCCCCACGCCGGCGTCCCAGAGCCACCTGGTACCGAACCATGACGCAGCGCACCCTGGACGCCGCCGGTCGAGGCGAGCGGCGCTATCTCTGGCGGTTCACGCCGCTGCAGCGCACGCTCCACGCCCTGGTCATCGTCTCGTTCCTCGGCTTGGTGATCACCGGCCTGCCGCTGCGGTTTGCGTACGCTCCGTGGGCTCGGGTGCTGGTGCGCGCGGTGGGGGGCCTCGAGGCAGCCGGCGTCATCCACCGGCTGTGCGCGATCATCACCTTCGGCTACTTCCTGACCCATGTGGGTTCCCTGATCTACCGCAAGCTTCGCGGGACTCCCTGGAAACGGATCCTCTGGGGACCGGACTCCATGGTGCCCCAGCCCAAGGACTTGCGGGACTTGATCGCGATGTTCAAGTGGTTTCTTGGTCGTGGGCCGCGGCCCCTGTTCGACCGGTACAGCTACATGGAGAAGTTCGACTATCTGGGGGTGTTCTGGGGCGTCGCCATCATCGGGTCCTCGGGATTGCTGCTCTGGTTCCCGGAGTTCTTCGCCAAGTTCCTGCCCGGTTGGGCATTCAACGTGGCCACGATCATTCATGGGGATGAAGCGCTGCTCGCGATGAGCTTTATTTTCACGATTCACTTTTTCAATGTGCACCTGCGTCCGGAAAAGTTCCCGATCGATCTGGTGATCTTCACGGGGCGCGCCACCGTGGATTACCTGAAAGAGGAGCATCCACTCGAGTACGATCGGCGGCGGGAGGCGGGAACGCTTGAAGGGCTGGTCGCGCCTCCGGTGTCCCGTAGCGCGTACCTCTGGTCCATCGCCTTGGGGTTCGCGTCACTGGGACTCGGCGTCCTCGTCATCGTCCTCGTTCTGTGGGCGCTACTGCATTGAAACCTCATCTTACCTACGTGGCAGCGGGAGTCACGCTGCTCCTCGCCGGGCGCCGGAGCGAACTCGGAGCCCAGGAATACCGCATCCGTCTCGACACGCGGGCGCAGCAGGTGTCCTATCGCGGCGTCACGCTCGACAGCATCCCCGTGACGGACACCGTCTCGACGCCGGCGAGCGGACCGACTTCGTCCGAGGGGTTCGCCGTGCTGTGCCGGAGCGGCCTTCCCTACTGCACGTTCTTCCGGCCCGGTCCATGGCGTAATGGTGGTCCGCTGACGACCACGGCCGACGTGACCATGTGGGGGCTGGGGATCTCGGGTCTCAGCGTGCACGCGACCGCGCGTGTGGGCGTCGACTTCGGCAGCGCCGATGCCTGGCCCGGGACCAATCCCGCCGTGCAGCTGCTGGAGGGGTACGCGGAATACGCCGTGACCCGCGCGACGGCGCGATTGGGCCGGCAGGTCGTCGCGTCCCGCCTCGGCACGACGGGATTCGACGGCGCCGGCGTGGTGGTGCGCGACGCGCGGCGCGGCGTTGAGATCGACGGCTTTGCGGGGTGGGGGTTGGCCCGCGGCGTGGCCCTGCCGGTCACCAGCCCCGCGCTCAATCCACTGGACGACTTCCAGCCACGCCGGCGTCAGCTCGTCGCCGGCGTCGGCGCCGGATGGACAAAGGGCATGGCGGACGTGCGGCTGGACTACCTCCGGGAGGTGGACCCCGGTACGGATCACTTCGTCTCGGAACGCGTTGGCCTCGGGGCCTCGCTACGACCGATCCCCGGCGTGCAGCTGGCCGGTGGGGCCGACTACGACATCGTGACGGGCTGGTGGGGCAGCGCCGAGGGAACGCTCACGTACGCGCAGTCCAAGGTGCAGGCGAGCGTCGGCGCCCGACGCTACCGGCCGCATTTCGATCTGTGGACGATCTGGGGCGCGTTCAGCCCGGTTCCCTATCACGCCGTTCAGGCCTCCGTAGCCGTCACCGCGATTCGCCGGCTCGAGCTGCGGGGGCGTTGGGAAGCGTACGAATTCGAAGAGGCGGAGGCGGCAACGCCGCTGTTCAACGCGAAGCGCGACGGCTGGCGCTGGGAGTTGGGCGGGACCTACCAGCCGCTGAGCGGCCTGACGCTGGACGCATCCTACCGCGAGGAATACGGGCCAGGGGCGGGTGTGGCCGCGGTGGCTGGGGCCATCACCTACGAGCCTTCTCGGCGACTCACGGTCGTGCTGCTCGGCTCGCAGGCCACCCGGCCGCTGGAGTTCCGCTTCAACGAGGCCGAGGTGCGAGTCTTGGGCGTGGACGCGCAGTTCGAGCCCAGCCCGCGCGTGCGGCTGGGCGCCTCGGCCGACCGCTATCGGGAGGTTCATCGCCGGCCGGATGCCGGTGCGTTCGACTGGAATCAGTGGCGCGTTAGCGGGCGGGTGGTGCTGCTGTTCGGAAACTCTGCGGATCTGCGCGGGCTACCACCGTCGATCCGGCTGCTCCCGGGGGGGAGGGCAGTGCGGTGACGGTCCGGGCCTCGGTGTTCCCGCTGGTGGTCATCTTCGCCGCAGTGGCCGCAGCCGGGCTGCGCGCTCAGGAGCCGACCACGTTCGACCACCTGACGCACGCCCGCGTGTTTCCGACCTGCACCGGGTGTCACAAAGGGGCCGACGATCCCGAGCAGGAGATGTGGCCCGATTCGGCTGAGTGTGCGACCTGTCATGACGGCACCACTCGCCCACTCGTCAGGTGGCGCCCGCCAGAGGAAGCGCGTCCCAGCAACTTGAAGTTCGCCCACGAGCTGGTTCCCATGATGACCAGGGAAACCCCGCAGGGGACGCAGACACTTTCGTGCCAGGACTGTCACATCGCACCCGGCGAACCGTGGATGGCCGTGCGTCGGGCTACCCCCGAGGGTTGCCTGGCATGCCACGGGCCCGGGGTCGAGCAGCATCTTGCGGCCCCCGATAGCCTGTGCCAGACGTGCCATCTGCCCTTGGCGCGTGCCGCTGCCCTCCGGCCGGCCGACATCGCGGGTTTTCCCGCGCCTCCTTCGCACCAAGCGGCCGGCTTCGTGAGCCGCGAGGGTCATGGTGCCCTGGCCAAGGGGACGAACCAGCCGGTGGCCGCGAGCTGCGCTGTCTGCCACGCCCGCGACTTCTGCCTCACGTGTCACGTCGATGGTCCCGAGCAGGCGGCCATCCAGTCGCTCGGGACCGATGCGCGGGCGCAGGCGATCGTTGTCCGCCTCGTGGCGCCGACCTCGCATCGCGAAACCAGCTTTCTATCGCGGCACGGCGCACTGCTGCGTACGGACGCCCGCGCGTGCGCGACGTGCCATACCCGTGAGAGCTGCCTCGCGTGCCACGCGCCATCACAACAGGTCTCGGTCGCGCTGCATCCGAGCGCAGCAGGGCGGAGCAAGGGCGCCCAGCCCGTGCGCCGGCCACCCGAGTCTCATCGGGAGAGTTTTGCGGCGCGGCACAGCCAGGTTGCGGCCACGACACCCGCTTCCTGTGCGGGCTGTCACGTCCGCACGGACTGCCTCGAGTGCCATCGACCCGCCGCGGCGACGCAGCCCGGTTATCATCCGGCAGGCTTCCTGACCCGCCACCCCGCTGCGGCCTACGCGCGTGAGACCTCTTGCGGCGATTGCCACAATGTCGGCAGCTTCTGCTCTACGTGTCACGCGACGGCCGGGCTGGTGAGCTCAGGCCCGCTCCAGTCAGGCTATCACGATGCCAGTCGCTTCTTCGTATTGAGCCATGGGCAAGCCGCCCGCCAGAGTCTCGAGAGCTGCACCTCGTGCCATGTCGAGCGCGACTGCCTGACCTGCCACTCGGCCCTCGGAGGGCGGCACGTCAATCCCCACGGGCCGGGATTCGATGCGAACCGGCTGCGGCGCAAGAACTCGGAGATGTGCGCCGCCTGCCACGGCACGACGATTCCGAGCCGCTGATCGCTAAACTCAACGGGAGGCGATGGGATGGCGACCGAGCCGCAACAAGGGCAGCAACCTGGGCGACGCGCGTTCCTGAGGTGGGCGACGGCGGTGGGCGGGTTCTTTTCGACGCTGCTCGCTGGCATCCCGGCGGTGCGCGCGTTTCTGTCTCCCGCCTTCAGAAAGACGCACCAGGAGAAGTGGATTCGGTTGGGAGAAGTCGATCAGTTCGATCCGGCGGCGCCGACAAAACTCGACTTCGTCGACGCCGGCAATGACGCCTGGATCGAGACGCGGCGGTTGCGGAACGTGTGGGTGTTCACCGAGGACGGGGAGCAGTTCACTGTGTACAACGGCCGATGCACCCATCTCGGGTGCAACTACTCCCTCGATCAAGAGAAAGCCGTCTTTCGCTGTCCCTGTCACACCGGCTTTTTCGACATCAAGACGGGAGCGGTACTGGGTGGTCCACCGCCACGCCCGCTCGATCAGCTGGCGGTAAAAGTCGAGGACGGCATCCTGTACGCCCAATACGAAGATTTCAGGCTCGGCGTTCCCGAAAAGCTGAGGGCGTGAGCCCCATGGCCTCCATGTTCCATTGGCTCAATGACCGGCTCGACCTGCTCGGGGCCAAGCGTGACCTCCTGGATCGGGAAGTCCCGGCCCGCCTCACCTGGTGGCATACGCTGGGCAGCGCGACGTTCACCGTCTTTCTCGTACAGGTGATCACGGGCACAACGCTCGCCACCTACTACTCGGCTTCTCCGGATCACGCCTACGACAGCATCCAGTATATCTCGCGCCAAGTCGCCAGCGGCCCGCTGCTGCGCGGCATCCATCACTGGGGCGCGAGCGCCATGGTTGTGCTCCTCGTGGCACACATGATCCGGGTGTTCGCCGTGGGGGCATACAAGTACCCACGCGAGGTCAACTGGCTGCTCGGCGTCGTACTGTTTCTGGTCGTCATGGGGTTCAGTTTCACCGGGTACCTGCTGCCCTGGGACCAGAAGGCCTACTGGGCGACCGCGGTCGGAACCAACATTGCCGGGACGACGCCCCTGTTCGGCGGGGCTCTCGTGGCGCTATTGCGCGGGGGTTCGGAGCTGGGGGCGGCAACGCTCGCCCGCTTCTATGCGTTTCACTCGTTGTGGTTGCCGTTGGTCTTCACGGTCGTGGTCGCGCTTCACATCATCGTCTTGATCCGCCAGGGTATCGCCGCGCGCCCGCGGGCACTGGAAACGGGCGCCCCGCCGCGGACGAACGACCCCGCCTACCCAGGCTTCTATCGGGAAGCCTACGCGGCCACCAAGCGGGGCGGGATGCGATTCTGGCCGGACATCCTCGGAAAGGACGCGATCGTTTCGGCCGTGGCCGTACTCCTCATTGTGTTGCTCGCCGCGCTGTTCGGTGCGCCCCTGGAGGCGCCTGCGGACCCGACTGATACGTCATACGTGCCTCGGCCGGAGTGGTATTTCCTGCCCATCTATCAGCTCCTCAAGCTGGTCCCCGGCTCCCTGGAGAGCTTGATCGCGGTCGGCGTTCCAACCGCGTTCCTGCTCGTATTGTTCGGCCTTCCGTTCTTCGATCGCGGCAGCACGCGCAATCTGTTGCGCCGACCCGTCGCGATGGTTTCGTTGGCGCTCATCCTCGGTGCGTCGGGGTTCTTGATCGGGGCGGCGGGTCGCGGTCCATTGGCGGCGGGGGAGGAAGGCGCACCGCTGAGCTCGATTCAACGCGCCGGACGGGCGCTGTACCAGTCGCAGCAGTGCGGGGGCTGTCACCTCATCGCGGGCCAAGGCGGGGAGGAAGGTCCAGACCTCACCACCGTGGGGTCACGCCACTCGGCGGGTTGGTTGCACAGCTTCCTCGAATCGCCGAGTCGCTTCCACGCGGAATCGCGCATGCCCGCCTACGGGCCGCCCGCGCTCACGCATCAGGAGATCGAGGATCTATCGCAGTACCTCGCATCGCTCCGTGGACGGGGCGAAGTGGCGCCGCAGTTCTACGATACGTTCCCACCGCCCCGCCAACCCTGAGGCCGCGGGGCGGTGGCAGCCGGCATCGAGCGCCGGTTACGGCTTGTGCGCGGCGCTCGGCAGGGTCCGGACGTATTGGGCGACTGCCGTCATCTCCGCCGGCGACAGCTTCTCGGCGAACGGCTTCATATCGCCGGCGCCCTTCCTGACCAGGGCCACGATCGAATCCACCGACAAACCGGCCATTCTGGTAGAGTCAGTGAGCGCCTTCAACTTGGGATAGAGGCCCAGCATTCGCTGGCTCGGGTTCCCGGTACCCCCGTGGCAGGTTCTACAATGCTGCCGATAGATTGCCGCGCCGTCCGGCGTTTGCGCCACGGCTACCCGCGTGCCCAAAGCAAGCGAGACTACCATCCCAACAGTGAGCACAGCCGTGACTCGTTTCATGGAACCTCCGGCGAAGGGTACAGAATAGCACTCTGACGTACTGCAGTAGGATCCGCTCTGTCGACGAAACCAAGTGTGATATCCGCCTGAAGAAACCTTTCTTTCGGGACTACGGACGCCGTGCCGTGGTGTCCGCCAGCGTCTTCACGAACCGCGCGACCGCCGCGATTTCACTTGCCGACAGCTTGTCGGCATAGGCCTTCATGTCGCCCATGCCATTCCGGGTAACCACCGCGATCGAGTCGGTCGACAACGATGCCAGGTACGCTGAGTCTGCCAGCGACTTCAGCTTCGGATAGAGCGTGACCATGCGTTGCGAGGGAACGCCCAACGCTCCATGACACGACCGGCAATGTTGTTTGTACAGGGCAGCCCCATCCGGCTCCTGCGCCTCCAGGCGAGCAGCCGGTAACGCAACTGCCAGAAGCGCGCCGACGACCAGCGCCGCCCGTGTCCACGACTGCTTGCTCATATCCCCTCCAGAGGTAGTTACCCATCGCACGTCCATCGCTCCCGTCCTGCATGCTACCCCGCACACTCGCGGCGGGCCAGGCCCCGTTCCCGGCCTCGTCAGGCGTCACGCGAAATTCATCGTCCGTTCACGGTCGGTTCACTACGCATCGGTGCGTCCCGTGACAGCCCGAATCCTCGAGGGCGTCCAAACGGGTTGAGGGAGGCGGACTGGTGGGGCTGCCGCAGCAGGTTCCTCGTCTGGCTGTCATATTCGCGGCCGCGATTGTGGCGCTCGTTGCCGCCCGGTCCGCCCTGGTGCCGGCGACGTTCGGGAAATTCGGGCATTACCGGGCGGCGGCGGTCGATTCCATCGCGGTGCGACCGGTGAAGTTCGCGGGCCGGCAGGACTGCGAGGAGTGCCACGACGACGTCGGGTCCAAGCGCCTGGCGGGCAATCATCGGGGTGTTGGGTGTGAAGTGTGCCACGACCCCCAGGCGGGGCACGTCGCCGCCCCGTCGGAGGTCACGCCACCGGCCCCGCGGGATCGCTCCTTCTGCGCCCGCTGCCACGCGTACAACTCCTCCCGGCCCACCGGGTTCCCCCAGATCGACCCCGAGACGCACAACCCACTGAAGCCCTGTATCACGTGCCACGATCCGCACGCGCCGGTGCCGCCGGTGGTGCCACAGGAATGCGGTGCCTGCCACGGACAGATCGCACGGGTGAAGGCCCTCTCGCACCATGTGAATCTGCCGTGCGTGACCTGCCACACGGTCGACGAGCAGCACAAGGTCAATCCGCGCGCCGTCCGCCCGACGAAGCCGATGGAACGGGCCTTCTGCGGTCAATGCCACGACCAGGCGGCCACCCGGGTGAAGGAGGCGCCGCGCATCGACCTCGCGACCCACTATCAGCGATACCTGTGCTGGCAGTGCCATTACCCTCACTACCCCGAGGCCGAGTGATGCGGGACGAGGACCGTGCCCCGGCGGCCCCGGCGCCACTGAATCGCCGGCAGTTCGTGGAGACCGCGCTCAAGGCATGCGGGGCTGCCGCCCCGCTGCTGGTGGCCGTCATGCGAATCCCCAGTGCCGGCGGCCAGGAAACGGCGGGGAGCGACGAAGCCGGCTACGACCCGGCCAGCCACTATTACGGGATGGGCATCGACGTCGACAAATGCATCGGCTGCGGTCGCTGTGTCGCCGCATGCAAGGCGGAGAACGAGGTCCCAGCCGACACCTACCACTTCAATACGTGGGTTGAGCGCTACGTCATCGACAGCCAAGGCGAGGTGACGGTCGACAGCCCCAACGGCGGGATGGACGGATTTCCGCCAGTCACGAGTGAACGCGGCATCCGACGCTCTTTCTTCGTCCCCAAGATCTGCAATCACTGCGCGAACCCACCCTGCGTGCAGGTCTGCCCGGTCGGGGCCACGTTCGCCACCCGTGACGGCGTCGTGCTGATCGACGAGCAATACTGCATTGGATGCCGTTACTGCATTCAGGCCTGCCCGTATGGGGCACGCTGGTTCCATCCGACCAAACACGTCGCCGGCAAGTGCACGCTCTGCTACCATCGAATCGTGCGCGGGCTGGTCCCGGCCTGCGTTGAAGTGTGCCCCACCGGCGCCCGCATCTTCGGAGAAGTCGAACACCCCGCGACGCCGCTTGCCCGCTTCATGCGCATGAACGACGTGCAGACGCTGAAGCCGCACCTTAACACGAAGCCGAAGGTGTACTACGCCAACCTGGACGGGGAGGTCCGGTAACCGGTGCAGGGCTATATCTACCCCAACGAATTCGAGCTGCAGTGGGGCCTGCTCATCGTCCTCTACCCGTATATCACGGGTCTCGTGGCGGGTGCGTTCATCCTGGCATCGTTGGAGCGGGTGTTCAACGTCAAGGAAGTGCAGCCCACGTACCGCTTGGCACTGTTGACCGCGTTGGCGTTCCTGCTGGTCGCCCCGCTGCCGCTGCTCGGCCATCTCGGGCATCCAGAGCGTTCCTACGAGATCTTTTTGACGCCGAACCGCCAGTCGGCCATGGCCATGTTCGGCTTCGTTTACGCGTGGTATCTCACCGTGGTACTGCTGCTCGAGGTCTGGTTCGAGTACCGCAAGGACCTCGTGTTGCGGGCCCAGGCCGCCCACGGCGTGCGCAAGTGGTTCTTCTACGCGCTCACGCTCGGCGCGACCGATCTGTCGGATCGGTCCCTCAGGTTCGACGATACCGCGGGCCGTGTGATTACCGTGATCGGCATCCCCTCCGCCTTCCTGCTGCATGGATACGTGGGTTTCATTTTCGGGTCGGTCAAGGCGAATCCGTGGTGGAGCAGTGTGCTCATGCCGGTGGTGTTCCTCTTCTCGGCGATCGTCTCCGGCATCGCCCTCGTGTTGATTCTGTACCTCGTGACGAGCCTGTTCCGATCACGCCCGGTCGACATGCCGTGCGTCGACAAGTTGGCCAGCTTCCTCTTCTATGCGATGATCATCGACGTCTCGCTCGAGATGCTCGACTTCCTGCACCGCTTGTACGAATCCGAGGAGTCAATCGGGATCCTCTCGCAGATGATCAGCAGTCGCCTGTTTCTCAGCCTGATCGTGCTCCAACTCGTGATCGGGACCCTGGTCCCTCTCGTGTTGCTGGGGACGTCCTCGCCCGCGCTGCGTCGAGGAGGAACGCCCCGCGGATCGGACGAGCTGCGGCGGGTGATTTACCTCGTGGCCGCAGTGCTCGTGGAGATCGGGATCTTCAGCATTCGCTGGAACGTCGTGGTCGGCGGACAGCTCTTCTCCAAGAGCCTGCGTGGCCTGACGGTCTACAAGGTCGAGGTGCTGGGGTCGGAAGGGATCGCGATCACTTTCGCGCTGCTTGCCCTGCCGCTGGTGATCCTGTGGGGGCTGGTCAAGGTGCTGCCGCCGTGGTCCGAGGCGCAGGCGCGTCCTTCGCATTAGCTTTGATCTCGATCGCAAGCCGTGTTCACACGACCCAGGCGAATGGTGCGGAATCGCCACCAGAGCCGACGAGACCGCGTCTGGTTGAAGCATCCGCGTTCCCCGGAGGGATTCATGCGCTGCGCGAACTGGATCGCTGGCATTCTGGCCCTCGGTGCCACCCTCATGGCATGCCGGCCGTCTCCGCCTGCCGACAGGGCTGGCGATAGCACTCAGGCCGTCGGCGGGCTCACCCCCGCCGACCAGCTGCTGCTCGCCGCGGCAAGGGTCGCGCTCCCACCGGCTGGCCTCGCCGCCGGTGACTTGCCCGAGCCCGCGTCGCGAGGTGCGTTGCTGGTGGTGCAGTTTTGCGGACAGTGCCATGCCCTGCCGACCCCCGCGGCCCACAGCGCAACCGATTGGCCCAGCGTGGCCCGCCGCATGTGGCTCCGGATGGAGTGGCTCCCCGCTTCCCTTGGAGTGAAGGTTCCCACGGCGGCAGAACGCTTCACCATCAACGAGTATCTCATCACCAACGCCCTCAAGGTGAGCGGCGCTGGGTTGCCCGCAGGACAGGGACGGGAGGAATTCTCCGTCGTCTGCAGCCAATGTCACGCGCTCCCGGATCCGCGGGTGCATGCGGCGCAGGACTGGCCCACAGTGTATGCCCGGATGGAGCGCAACATGGAGCGCATGCAGGTCCAGCCGCCTGGCGGGTCGGTAAGCACGGACATCCTGTTGTATCTCCAAACCGTCGCCGGGAAGCAGGCGCCGCCGCGGCGGTGACCCGCTGCGCGTACCCTCACCTTGCTTTCAGAGATGATTCATGGCGCGTGGCGTAGGTTGCTGACACGAAAGGAGGTGAGAATCAATGTTCGCAGTCACGCGCAGACCCGTTCGCGACCCGATGCTCGATCTGCTCTACAACCTCGAGCGCCGGATGGGCAAGATCTTCAACGAGCCGCTCACGTTCGTCGATTGGGCGACGCCCGAGCTCACGACCGCCGCCTGGGTACCGGTGGTGGACATCTTCGAGGAGCCCGAGTACATCCGCATCGTCGCGGAGATCCCCGGTGTGAAGCCGGAGAACGTGAAGATCTCGGTCGAGGACAACTTCCTGACCATCCAGGGGACGAAGGAGCAAGTGGCGGAAGAGAAGGCCGAGAAGGTCCATCGCTATGAGCGCACCTACGGGGCGTTCGAGCGCAGCTTCACGCTGCCGGGCACGGTGCACGCCGAGGCGATCAAGGCCACCTATGAGAACGGCCTGTTGACCCTCGTCCTGCCGAAGCTGGAGAAAGCGAAAGCCCGCCAGATCAAGCTGGAGATTACGCCGCAGAAGACGATCAAGGCCTGAGCGCAATCGCTCGGGGAATCCAAACGCCGGGGCCCTTGAGGACCCCGGCGTTGTGTTTCGCGTCTCAGTAGGGGAGCCTAGGCGCGGGCGTCGGTCGCGTGCGCCGCAATGAGCGCCTCGGCGGCGTCCGCGACGTACACCCCCGGGTTGTCCGGCCCGAACATCCGTGCGGCCACCCAGGCACCGTCCATCAGGAGGAGGAGCTGGCCCGCGAGTACGTCCGGGTGGCGCAAGCTGGCTTGCCTGGC
Organism: Gemmatimonadales bacterium; assembly: GCA_036555485.1. Classification (GTDB taxonomy): domain Bacteria; phylum Gemmatimonadota; class Gemmatimonadetes; order Gemmatimonadales; family GWC2-71-9; genus DASTHG01. The sequence continues at coordinate 21,462 of DATBLG010000169.1, forward strand.
GAGATCCGACAAGCGCCGGCGCACACGCACTTTGTGAGCGAGCGCGATGCGGTGGGCCGGGTGACGCGCGTCGGGAAACTCGGCCGCCGAACCCTGGAACGTGCATCCCAAGCACACCGAGCTCGTCGCCAACTCTGCGAGTGCCTCGAAGACGGCGAGCAGCTGGGCTCGCGGGTGGGTGGCTCGGGCCAAGGCGCTCTCGAACCACATGCTGAAAGCTTCATCCGCGCGCTCCAGATAGGCCGCGATCAGCTCGTCCTTGGATGGGAAGTGCCGGTACAGCGTCATCTTCGCGACGCCGGACTGCGATACGATCTCGTCCACGCCGACGGCCGAAAAACCGCGGCGATAGAACAGCTCGCTCGCGGTCGCGAGCACCCGTTCCCGGGCGGACGCCGCGCCTTGTTTAGGCCTGCCCATCATGCTTGACATGATACAGACTTGTCTGTATCGTCGCAACATTCGATACAGACCTGTATCTCTTCAGTCACCTTCATCACCCCTCTCCACTCATGAACATTGGGATCCTCGGTTCCGGCGTGGTGGGTCAGACCATTGGCGCAAAGCTGGTAGACCGCGGGCACGACGTCATTCTCGGTACTCGTTCCCCGGACAAGCTCGACGACAAGCGCGGCTTGGGCGCGCCCCTCCGGGAGTGGCTCCAGAAGACCCGCGGCAAAGCACGCCTCGCTTCGTTTGCCGCCGCCGCCGCGCACGGCGAGGTCGTGATCAACGCGACCGCGGGCACGGGATCGCTCGACGCGTTGAAGCTCGCCGGCGACGGGAATCTCAATGGCAAGATCCTCATCGACGTCACAAACCCACTCGACTTCTCGAAAGGGATGCCTCCGACGTTGTCGGTTTGCAACACGGACTCACTCGCCGAGGAAATCCAGCGCGCGTTTCCCCAGGTCAAGGTGGTTAAGACGCTCAATACCATGACCGCATCGCTGATGGTGGATCCCGGGCAGCTGGCCGGCGGGGACCATCACGTCTTCGTCAGCGGCAACGACACCGGCGCGAAGGCTCGGGTGACCGAGCTGCTCAAGAGCTGGTTCGGCTGGCGGCAGGTGATCGACCTGGGCGACATCACAACCGCACGCGGTGCCGAGATGATCCTGCCGCTGTGGTTGCGGCTGTGGGGGGCGCTGGGCACGCCGATGCTCAACTTCAAGATAGTGCGATGATCACGCGCGCGCTCGGTTCCACCGGCCTCCGCGTCTCCGCGCTCGGCCTCGGCTGCATGGGCATGTCCGACCTCTATGGCCCCGCTGACGAGGCCGAAAGCCTCGCTACGATTCGCGCCGCACTCGACGCGGGCGTCACCCTGCTCGATACGGGCGACTACTACGGCATGGGGCACAACGAGCTACTCTTGCGCGACGCGCTCCGGGGCCGGGACCGCGCGCGTGTCGTGATCAGCGTCAAGTTTGGCGCCCTGCGGGACCCGAAGGGAAACTGGATCGGCTTCGATGGACGGCCTGCCGCGGTGAAGACCTTTCTCGCCTACACCCTACGCCGGCTCGACACGGACTACGTGGACATCTATCGGCCCGGACGCCTCGATCCGGCCGTCCCGATCGAGGAGACCGTCGGCGCGATCGCGGAGCTGGTGCAGGCGGGCCACGTCCGGTACGTGGGCCTGTCGGAGGTCGGGGCGGACACGCTCCGCCGGGCGAACGCGGTCCATCCGATCGCCGATCTCCAGATCGAATACTCGCTCCTGTCGCGTGGGATCGAGGCACAGATCCTCCCGGCGTGCCGCGCGCTCGGCGTGGGCGTTACCGCGTATGGGGTGCTGTCGCGCGGCCTGCTGGGTGGCCACTGGTCGAAAGACCGCGCGCTTAACCAGGGCGATTTCCGCGGCTTCGCGCCTCGCTTCAGTGGCGCGAATCTCGATCGTAACCTCGCGCTCGTCGAGGCTCTGCGCGCCGTGGCGAGCGAGCGCGGGACAACTGTCGCGCAGATCGCGATTGCCTGGGCGTTGTCGCGCGGAACGGACATCGTGCCGCTGGTTGGGGCGCGCCGGCCCGATCGTCTTGTTGAGGCGCTCGGGGCTCTCGACGTCAGGCTCGCGGCAGAGGACCTCGCGCGCATTGAGCGGGCGGTGCCCCCGGGGTCGGTCGCCGGAGACCGCTACCCGACAGCGATCCTTGCGCACATGGACAGCGAGCAGGCGGGTCGCCCGATGTTGTGAGCGTAAGGCCTTGGGTCGAGGCAACCAGGCGGCGTGGCCCCTCGCGGGCTCCCATGTGACCCGTATATTGGTCGGCCGACGCCGTCGCCCGGGGGCTATGGATGGGTTTCTTCAAGCGGGTCATGCAAGAAGGCTTCATCGCAGGGCTCATCGGTGCCGGAGGCGTGGCGCTGTGGTTCCTGATCGTCGACACGATCAACGGGCGGCCGTTCTACACGCCCGCGCTCCTCGGCTCAGCGGTGTTCTGGGGGCTGCGCGATCCCACCCAGGTGCAAGTCGTCTTTTCCACCGTGATCGGCTACTCGATGATTCACGTCATCGCGTTCTGGCTGGTCGGGTCAGCCGCCGCGGCGCTGGCAGCGCTGGTTGACGAGGTTCCCGCGACGTTGTTCTTGGTCGTGATTTTCTTCGCGATCTTCGAAGTCGGCTTCTACATCCTCGTGGCCACGGTCGCCCAGTCGCTGCTCGGTGCCCTGGCGTGGGTCAACGTGGCGATCGGCAACGGGCTCGCGGCCGTCGGGATGGGCTATTACCTGTGGCGCGTGCATCCCCACATCCGCGAGGCGCTGGCGGCGCATCCCTTGGGAGAAACCGAGGACGGAGACTAGGGTTCGAGTTGCTGATAGCGAAGGGTGACGCATCCCGGCTCCGGGCCGGGGCAGTAGTAGCTCAGAAATTCCAGTTTGGCGTACCGCCCGGCACGCGAGCGAAGGACGTACACCAGCCGTTTCGGGTGCAACAAATGGGAAAACAGGCTGTAGCGATACCACCGCGCGAGGGCCCGATTGAGCGTGTCGCGGTCGAACGTCGTCGCCACAAACCCATCACGCGGAGCGTGGGCCAAGGCGTCGAACGCGATGGTATCGAGGCGGGCGGCTGCTCCCGCCGCGATCACCCGGAAACGACGGACGGCAAGGTCCCACCCAGCCGTGTCTGGCGGAATGAGCGGGCCGCGCCCGAAGGCGAAGTACCTCCACCGGTCGGCGTCGCGGGCGTCAATGGTGGCGGTGTCCACCGCCAGCGGGTCACGTTGGGGCGCGGATCGCGGCTCGAAGGTCAACACGCCAGGCGGAACGAGCGAGGCACCGACCAGCCACAGCATGGCGACGCCAAACAGTACGGCGAGGATCACGAGGGGGAGCGGGAGCCTGCGCATGGGTCGGAAAGAGTATAACCCATGAGTTTCCGGACCTATCACCAAGTCGCCGGTCCCGACGGATCCGGCATCGCGGAGCAGGTCGGCGCGCAGCGCGCCAGGGTCGAGAGTCGGCTACGCTCGGTGCGACGCATTGTCGCGGTCATGAGCGGCAAGGGTGGCGTCGGGAAGAGCTTCGTGACTGCCCATCTCGCCGCGGCACTGGCCCGGACCGGCCGGGCGGTGGGCGTGCTCGACGCCGACTTCAATGGTCCGACCGCGGCCGGGCTGCTCCACGCCTCGGGCCCGCTGCGCGTCGGCGACGAGGCGGTCGAGCCCCGCTCGGGCATGAACGGGGTTCGCTGCGTCTCGATGGCGCATCTCGTGGAAGAGGGGCGACCACTCGCGTTCCGTGGGCCCCAGGCCGAGAGCTTTGTCTGGCGCGGCGCCCTCGAAGCCGCGGCGTTGCGGGAGTTCCTCGGGGACGTCGCGTGGGGCGCGCTCGATTACCTGCTCGTCGATCTTCCCCCGGGGCTCCAGCGGCTCAACGAGCTGTGCGATCTTCTCCCTGCTCCACCTGAAGTGCTGACGGTCACGATTCCGACCCCCGAATCCCGCGACGCGGTGCGGCGGGCGCTCCGGGCGGCGATCGAACGGGAGGCGCCCGCGCTCGGGCTCGTGGAGAACATGGTGGGGCCTCAGTTTCCTGGTGATGCGGGCCAAGTCCTGTCCGACGAGTTCGCGATTCCGGTGCTGGCCAGAATTCCCTGGCACCCGACACCCGATACCTGGCAACGGCTCGCGGAGCGCCTGTGAAGTTCCTGTGCCTGGAGTGCGACGAGCAGATGCAGTTCGCCGACCGACAGGTGCCGGGCGACGGTACGTTCGCGGCCGCGTTCCGCTGTCCGAGCTGCGGCCGGTCGGTGGCGTTGCTCGCGAACCCGATGGAGACCCAGCTCGTCGGCTCGCTGGGAGTGAAAATCGGGGGCCGGACGCTCGACGCGCCGCCGCTCGAGATGGTCCGCGGCGCGATCCAGGGCCGGGACGACGCGTTCGTCGAGGAGGACCGCGCACCCCGGTCGGTGTGGAGCGGGGCCGCCGTGGAGCGTCTGTCCCGCGTTCCGACGTTCGTCCGCGGGATGGTGAAACGGATCTACGCGGACTACGCGGCTCAACACGGGATTGCCGAGATCACGCCCGAGGTCATGGACCGGGCACGGGTCGATCTGGGTCTCGAAGGGATGTAGCATGGCGACGAACGAGCGGGAGGTCGGCGATCTCCGGATCGCGATCGACCCGTCGCTCTGCGTCGCGTTCGCCGACTGCGTGACGCTCGCGCCGGAGGCGTTTCACGTGAACGACGACGGCATCGTCGCGTTCGTCGAACCGCAGCGGGTTGCGCGCGAGCGCCTCATTGCCGCGTGCGACGCATGCCCGGTGGATGCATTGCTCGTGTGGGATGCGACCGGTAACCAGCTCGTGCCTGCCACCCCTCGAGGAGGGTGACCATGTATCGCGAAGTCTTCGTTCCGGTGGACAACTCGCAGCACTCGGACTGGGCCGTCGACCGCGCCATCGAGCTCGCCGGCGCCCAGGGGGTGAACGGCCGGATCACGGGCAGCCACGTGTACGCCGCTCGGCTGCACGATATCCGGTTCCGTCAGCTCGAGACCGGTCTGCCCGCGAAATTCCAGACCCCCGAAGAGATCAAACGCCAGCGCAAGGTGCACGACAAGCTGATCGAAAAGGGTCTGCAGCTGATTTCCGACTCATTCCTCGATCAGGTCGAGAAGCGCTGCGCCGCTCGCGGTGTGCCACTGCGGCGGCAGCTGCTCGAGGGCATCAACTACGAAGAGCTCGTCAAGGAAGTGAACCGCGGCGAGGGGCAGCTGCCGAGTCTCATCGGCTTCGACCCGAACATCGCCTCGCACTACGATGGAGGGGACAAGGTCCGCAGCGACGTCCGGCTCGGCGAAGACGGGCGGATCGTGGGCGAGGACGAGGATCAGGCCGACAAGGTGGCCGGCTCGTCCGGCCGCGAGTACGACGTGCTCGTGATCGGCGCCCACGGGATCGGGCGCCAGCCGCTCTCGCAGCTCGGCGGGGTCGTCGCCCGCGTGTCCCGCGGCGTCGCGAAGGATCTCCTGGTCGTCCGCGACGACAAAGCGCTCACCGGGGGGAAGCTCCTGGTGTGCGTGGACGGCTCCTCCTACAGCTATCGGGCCATGCGGGTCGGGCTCGAGCTGGCCCGCACCTTCCAGGCCAAGCTCTTCGTGTGCAGCGCGTTCGACGTCGAGTACCACCATGCGGTGTTCGGCAACATCAGGTATGTGCTGTCGGAGCGCGCGTCGAAGGTGTTCAAGTTCGAGGAGCAGGAAGAGCTCCACAACAATATCATCGACAAAGGACTCCTCAAGCTGGCCCAGGCGAACCTCAAGCGCGCCGAGGTGATGGCCCAGGAGTTCCCCGATGTGGAGCTCGTCACGCAGATCCTCATCGGCAAGCCGTTCCAGGTCGTGCTGCAATGGGCGGAGGAGATCCAGCCGAGCTTGCTCATCCTCGGACGCCACGGTGGACACCGCATCACGGGGACGGATATCGGGTCGCAAGCGGAGAACCTGTTGCGTCTGGCGCCATGCAACGTGCTCGTCACCGGCACCGTGGGGCTCCGTCCCGAGGACATCCCATGGATTGAAGAAGACGGCAAAGCCGGGCTGCCGTGGGCGCCCGAGGCCGAGGTGCGCATCCTGCGGGTGCCGCCCTTCGCCCAGGGGATCGCGCGGCGCGCTGTGGAGGAGTTCGTCATGGAGCTCGGCGGCGACATCGTCACCACCCGCCGGCTCGACGAGGCCATCCAGAAGCTGTTACCGACGCACATGCAGCTGATCATGGGCATCGGTGACGCGGAAGAGATCGCCCGGGCCGAAGTGAAAGCCGAGGAGCAGCTCGCGCAGACCCTGGTGTTGGGTAGGGACGCCGACGCCGAGCCGGCCGGAGCGATGGTCGAAGCGAAGTGTCCGGTTCCCCCCTATCACGTATCGACGCGCCCGCGGACCGTCGCCGATCCGTCCGTGTGGACCGGCGAGGCGTTCGAGCGGCTCAAGGCCGTTCCGCTGATCGCCCGGCCGCTCGCCCGGAACACCGTGGAGAAGTTTGCCCGCAACCACGGCATGTGGCGGATCACGACGCAGGTCATGGACGAGAACAAGCAGGCGATGATCGAAGCGGACGAGTTCGACGCCGAAACCATGATGGGGATGTTCCGTGAGCTGCGGGCCAAACAGATCCGGGCGGAGGCGGAGGGGGGTGACGCGCTGTCGCCGGAGATGCGCCGTTTCATCGAGGAGGCCAAGGCGTTCGGAGTGTCGCGCTGCCCGATCCGGGACATCGAGGAGAAGGCGTCCGCCTGCCCGGTCGACTTCAAGACGATGTCGCCCGCGGACGCGAAGGCAGCGCTCCAGAAGGTGCTACAGCAGGAAACAGAGGGGGGTGGCTCCTAGCGGGCGTCACGATACCAGCCACAGCGCGAGCGCGCTCGCCGCGCCCATCGCGGCGAGTCCGGACGACGCCAGGCGCCGGAACGGCGCCGAGCCCAGCACCAGAGTCAGACCGAGCTTGAGCGCACTATTGGCGAGGACGCCGACCGCGATGCCGCGGGCGCCCAGTGCGACGGCGTCCGCGCCTTCGAGCCGGGTCATCGAGAGGGTGAGCGCGTCGAGATCGGTGAGTCCGATCAGTGCCGCCGAGGCGAGCAATCCCGAGGAGCCCCACGCCTGTTGCACCAGCGGGATCAGGATGAGCACCGCCTGGAACGCGATCGCCATCTTGATGGCCGCCCAGAGGCCGAGCGGGCTCCGGTCTTGGGGCGCTTCACCTCTTTTCTCCTCCTCGTCGCGCCGCAGATAGGCGAGGGCGAAAACTGCGGCCCCCACCGCGAGTACCGGCGCGAGATAAGGCACGAGCGCGAGGGCGACCGCCGGCCGGAGTGCCGCCCCGACGAGGAGCACGCGCACCACCAGCACGGTGCAGGCGCCCACGACGCCCAGGGCAAGCGCGCGCCCCGCGGCCGGCTCGTCGCGGCTCTGTCGCGAGAAGTGGAAGGTGACCGCGGTTGAGGACACGAGACCGCCCAGCATGCCGGCGAGGCTGTAGCCGTGTGTGACCCCCACGGCCCGGCGCGCCAGGTAGCCGGCGAAGTTGAGCCCCGAGAAGAGCAGGACCATCACCCACAACGAGCGCGGCCGGATGCTGTCGAACGGACCGTAGGGGCCGTTGGGGAGGATCGGTAGGATGACAAGGGCCAGCACAGCGAACTGCAAGGCCGCGGCCAGTTCCGTATCCCCGATCCGACTGATCGCGGAGTGAATGCGCGGCTTTTCGATGAGGATGAGCACCATGACCGCGGTCACGGCGCTCGTGAGCAGCGGAAAGCCCAACCCAGACGCTGCACCCACCGCAAGTACCACCAGGGCGGCGACTTCCGTTGTGCCGTCGATACCTTCGCCGCCGCGACGCGCCGCTGTGACATACGCTGCGACCGTCAGCGCACTGCCACTCGCTAGGAGCAGGACTCCCGCGGCAATCATGTCGCCCGCGAGCAGCCACCCGGCGAGGCCGCCCAGGAGGCCGAGCAGCAAGAACGTCCGGGCACCGGCGAACCGGGCCTCCGGTCCCGTGGCGTGGCCGGACCGCTCTCGCTCGATGCCGACCGCGAGTCCAGCGAGCGCCGCCACCGCGAGCTCGGCCGCGACCTGCAGGTCCAGGTGCAGCGTCATCGACCGGCGGCGACTCCTCTAGCGGGGCCGGCGGAGCGCGAGCGCCGTCGCCAGCGCCGCGAGGCCCAGCGCGCCGGCGGCCAGTGTGAAGGCGCCACCCGCCGTCAGGCCGACCGATCCGCGCACCTCGACGGTCGGCGCTTGCCCTTCGCCTCCCCGGCGCCAGTCGCGCACGCTGCCATCGTCCCGGTGCAGCCTGACGGGAAACACGAGTGTGGTGCGCCGGGCGGTCGCAGCCAGGCGAGTGAAGAAGGCGAACTCCCTGAACCCTCCCCGCACCAGCTGGCCCCCGTCCCAGGTTATGGCCTGCGGGGATGAATCGGTGGCCGCCGCGACACGCGCGGTCCATCCGGCAGGTGCGTCGACCCCGAGAATCACGAGCGCTTCCGGGATCTCGACACGAACGGCCACGACGGCCTGTTCGAGGGGATTGGCTACCAACACGCCGAACCGCACGAGATCGGCCGGCTCCACGGTCCGGGGACCGATGGTGACCTGTGCCGGGAGGGTGGGCGCGGCGGCGAGCGCGGCGGTCAGCAACAGCAAGCGTTTCAGCATCTGTGGCGCACGAATCTACGCCTCCGCCCGATCCGCGCCAACGCGATCGGTCGTCTTGACACCTCTCCCCACGGCGGTCATACTCGCCACCCTCACCACGGGAGGGAGCAGTATGACGGACGTCGACGTACGGATTGCGAATCGCCGCGTGGATGTGGTGGACGGAACAGCACGGCTCCTGGAGGATGGTGCCGTCGTTCGGGAGCTCCCTATCCTCGAGCTGCCGGAGAACTTCGTCCAGTGGCAGCTCGACTACAAGCGGCGCGTGTACGATGCAATCGCGAAGGATGAGTACATCGCCTTCAACGCCGGGCACCTCCCCGTGGTGGGCACGTGGGCCGATCAGGGTCTCGTGCCGAACCTCGCGAACAAAGGCGTGGGGTTCACCCCCAAGGACGAGCACCTGGAGCACTACGTGCGGCTGGTGGAAGACGCGGTGGAGCGTATCCGCGCGCTGCCGCCGCACGCGGTGGACGAAACCCGAGAGCTCCGCATCGGGACCGCGCGTGAGTTCTACGCCCACCCCGAACATATTGATTGGCGACGCCTCGGTTTGCTCGAAATTTTCGAGGGCGAAACGTACCGCAACCTCATGAGCCGTCCGCTCGCGTCGGTGTTATGGACCGGCCAATCGCCCGTGTTTGTGAGCTTTCAGGTGGACTGTGCGGTGGAGATCATCCCGACCGACCATCCCCGGTACCGCTTCTCGTGGGCGATGCGGCGGTTGTTCGAGTACGAGCCGTTCCACGTCGTGCAAACCATGTTTCCGTATGCCTACACGTTCTGGGTCTACGGTTGGCACGACAAGACACCGAAGCGTCGCCATAAGTGAACGAGGTCCGCTCCGCGGACCTCGCCGCGCTGATCGCCGCGGTGCGCGCGGACCTCACCCCCTGTCCCCCTCTCCCTGACGGGAGAGGGGGAACTTGGAAACTGTTTCTCGTAGCGGGGACATCGCTTCTCGCCGAGGGCTGGCGCGAGCGCGTGTCGCGCTTCGAGCTGGCCGGCGACCCGGGCGCGATCGAGCCGACGGTGCGCGCGGCCTGCGCGAAGCTTCGGCTGGCGGTCGTGTGGGAATCGCCCGCCGACGTGATCCCCCTGCCTGCTGGAGCGGAGGAGCGGGCCCGACCGGTGCTTCCGGCAGTAGCCGGTGCCGGTGACGGGCTCGTGGTGCGGCATTTCGACCCGTACAGCGTGGTGTTGCGTCTCGTGGCGCGAGGAGACGAGCCCGACTATGTGGTGGCGCTCGAGTACCTCAAGCGAGGGTGGGTGGACCTCGCGCACCTCGAGACGTTGCTCGCCGACGTGCTGCCCCGGTTCACCAACGAAACGCTGGCGCAGGATCCGGCGGAATTCCGGAGGAAGTTTCGCGGGTTGCGACAACTGCTTGACAGATCGTCGTACCTCCTTCATACTCGCCCCGGCCTTGGGGAGGCACGGTAGATCGCGCGATGTCCGCTTCCGTCGACAACTCCTACGTCCCCCACGTTGTCGCCTGGAACCTCACGCGACGCTGCAATCTCGCGTGCGCGCACTGCTACATCGCCGCCGGACCGACCGAGTCGGCCACCGGCGAGCTGCCCACCACCGATTGCTTCCGAATCATCGATGAGCTGCTGACCGTCAACCCCAACCCGATGCTCATCCTGTCCGGCGGGGAACCGTTGTTGCGTGAGGACCTGGAAGACATCGCCCGCTACGCCTCTTCACGCGGCGCCACGGTCGTGGTTGGCACCAATGGCACGGGGCTCAGCGCCACACGGATCGCGGCCCTGAAGGCGTCGGGCGTGCGCGGCGTCGCGGTGAGCATCGACTCGCTGCGCCCGTCCTACCATGACAAGTTCCGCCATGGGCGGGGGTCTCTGGAGGAGACGCTGGCGGCCGTGCGGTCGCTGCGCGACGAGCGGCTGGATGTCGTCATCCAGACGACCGTCACCAAGGGGAACCGCGCCGAGCTGGCGCGACTCGTGGCCTGGGCGGCGGAAGCCGGGGCGGTCGCCTTCAACTGCTACTTCCTCGTCGCTACCGGCCGTGGCGCCGCGCTGGGCGACCTGGTACCGGCCGACTACGAGGCCGTGCTCGCCGACCTGGCGCGCTGGCAGCAGGATTACCGGGGGCGGGTGATGGTTCGCGCGAAATGTGCGCCGCACTTCATGCGTCACGTCCATCAACTGGACCCGGAGTCGCCTGTCCTCAACTACGAGACTCGCTGTCCCTGCGGCACCCAGTACTGTCGCATCACCCCCGATGGCAAACTCACACCCTGCCCATATCTCCCCGAAGTTGCTGGTGACCTGACGCGCTCGAGCTTTGGGGATATTTGGCGGTCGTCACCCCTGTTCCAACGACTTCGCAGCGGGACATTGGGTGGCAAGTGCGGCCAGTGCGAATACCGCGGGCTGTGCGGCGGATGCCGCGCCCGGGCGTTCGCTGTGGAGGGCGACGTGTTGGCGGCCGACCCGTCCTGCACATACGAGCCGTCGGGCGAGAGTCCCGTGATCGAGCGAGTCCGCCACGTCACTTACGGCGCCGCGTTTACGCCCGAGATGGCGTGGTCCGAGGCGGCCCGGGCGCGCATGGCGCGGGTGCCGTCGTTCGTGCGCGGCGTGGTGATGCAACGGGTGGAAGAGTACGCTCGCGGGCGTGGCCTGAATGAGGTGACGCCCGAGATGCTGTCCGAGATTCGCAGCGCGATGCCGATCGATTTCTCCAAACGCAAGCCTTTCTTCATTACTGACGACTGACGACCGATGCCTGACGGCGCCTTGCTGCTCCAAGCAGCGATCGACTCGCTCCCCGCGTATCGCGAGTTCCCCGTCATTGGCGCGCGCGCGGCGGTGTGGATTACGGCGGAAGTGCACCTGATGTTCGCGGCGTTCGTGCTCGGTGTGCCGATGTTCGCCGTCGTCGCCGAGGCGATCGGGATCTTCAACAAGGAAGAGCGCTACGACCGGCTGGCGAAGGAGTTCACGCGCCTGCTGCTCGTGGCCTACAGTGCGACCGCCATCTGGGGCGCGTTGCTGACGTTCGCGTTGATTACGCTATATCCGCGGTTCATGAGTCACCTCACCGCGGTGTTCGGGCCCACGATGTGGCTGTACGCCGCCCTGTTTTTGTTCGAGTCGTTCACCCTGTACCTCTACTACTACGGGTGGGAGCGGTGGAAGGCCGGCCGCGCCAAGTGGGTGCACTGGGGACTCGGGATCCTGCTCAACGTCTGGGGCACGATCGTGATGTTCATCGCCAACTCGTGGCTCACCTACATGATGAGCCCACCGGCGGGCGTCACCGCGGACACCGTTCCCGGCACCATCAAGCTCTGGTCGGCCATCGCCACGGCGACATGGATGCCGATCAACATCCACCGGTTGATCGCCAATGTCGTGTTCGGCGGCGCCATCGTCGCGGCGTATGCAAGCTACCGTTTTCTCGCGTCCAAGAGCGACGAAGAGCGCGCACATTATGACTGGATGGGCTACGTCGGGAACTTCATCGCGATTTCGGCGCTGATCGTGCTGCCGTTCGCCGGCTACTGGCTGGGCCGCGAGATCTACGAGTACGACCAGTCGATGGGGATCACCATGATGGGCGGCTTCATGAGCTGGCTGTGGGTGATCCAGGCATTCCTCATCGCCGTGTTGTTCCTGACCGGCAACTATTATCTCTGGCTGGGAATGGGACGGATTCCCGGAGCCGAGCGGTTCCGGCCCTATACCAAATGGCTGCTCGCGATCCTGGTGATCGGAGCGATTGTCTGGGGTACCCCACACACGATGATCGCCAGCTCTAAAGAGCTCGGGGCCATGGGAGGCTCACATCACCCGTTCCTCGGCGTGCTCGGGGTGATGAGCGCCAAGAACACGGCAGTAAACCTGATGATCCTCACCACGTTTCTGTCGTTCCTCTTGTACCGACGGGCCAACAAGCGCCCCGTCGTTCCTTGGGCGCGCACCGGCACCCAGATTCAAGCCGCGATGTTTCTGGTCGCGGCAGCCGTCGTGCTGTATTTCGGCATTCGCGGATATTTCGTCGAGGCGATCGTCCGGATCGGCTACAGTGTGTACCAGGTACTCGCGGTGCTGGCCTGCATCGTGGGCGCGACGGTGATCGACGTCATGCTGGGACGCGGCGCCGAGTCCCGTGGGGCCATCCAATGGGGGAAGATGCCCCCGCGGTCGCAGTACGCCCTGTTCGTCCTCGTCGTGACCTTCACCTGGCTCATGGGGCTGATGGGCTTCGCCCGCTCCGGCATCCGCCAGCATTGGCACGTGTGGCAGGTGATGCAGGATACCAGCCAGTACGCGGCAACGCCGGCGCTGGGCTACGCAGCGGTCATGATCAGCGTGTGCGTGTTGATTTTC
>DATBLG010000059.1:0-5241 GCA_036555485.1 Gemmatimonadales bacterium
CACGGGACAGATCGCCATGGAGCTTCACGAAGTCGTAGCCGGCGCGATGCTGGTCGACTACGGCGCGCTCTACCTCATCGGGCGTGGTGACGAAGGGCTCATTCACGTACGGCCCCGATGTGCGGAGCGTCGGGCCGAACACCCGGCCCGCCGCGACGGCCGCTTTCAGCGCGAGAAACTGTGGTAGAACGTTCACGTTCGCGATCACGACGGGCGCCGTCGAGGGACGCTGGCCCACCGCGCGCGCGAGCGGGCAGCTCATCGTCAGGAGCAGCGCGATGCCACGGAGGGAGCGGTTCGTAATGGTCATGGTGCGGATTGGCCCCAGGACCTAACGCTGCGGGCCCGCTCGCGGTTCGGGTCTCTGCGCCAGGAGCCGTTCCGCGAAGTCCAGGCGCTCGTGCAGCTCGCTCAGTTCCAGCCGCAGCGTGCTGACCTCTGCGTCGAGGGCATCGACTTCATCGACGAGATCGAACCGCTCCTGCGGCTCGCTCGCGCCGCGACGCTGCCGCAGTCGGTACGCCCACCATCCGAAGGCCACCGCGAGTGCCGCGTGCGACACGGCATGCAGCGGCTGGGCCGGGCCGGCCGTGAACGCGATGGCGACCACATTGAGGACGCTCAGCCCGACGGCGATCGGGTACCAAATTGCGGGCTTGAACACCATGGCGAGATCCTGTCGAATTTGCCTGAATCTACTCGTGCTGTCAGCCTCTAGTTCTTGAGGACCTACACGACAATTCAGGTCGTGTCTCCAATGGGCGCGCTGCTGCCAACGAGGCCGCGAAACGACCGCCTGACCCGGATACGCCACAGCCAGTAGAACATGGTTACGAGCACGAGCACCACGGGAAGCGCGAGCAACGGACGGATCCGGATGGGCTTCGGAAACACCTGCGCCTGGCCGATAAAGAACGACATCGCCGCGATGAACAGCGCGAAGCACATGCGCCACAGATGCCGGGCCAGCCGCAAGGCGCCCTGGAGGCGCCCCGACCGTAGCATCCGAACATCGCCGACGCTCGCCAGCAGGCCGGCCGTACCAAACATCACAAACGGGAAGGCGGGCATTCCCTTCCGTGTTCCGCCATTAGGGAACGCCTCCATCGCAAACGTGAAACTGGCGAGCGTCACCGCCATCGCTACCAGGAGGGCGCCGATATCCAGCCAGCGCGATTCCGCCGCAACCGGTCGGATCGTGTGCAGCGAGGTGATCGCCAGATAGGACGTGAGCAACGCCGCGGGGACGTTGATCGCGGGCGCGACGTCCCGCACTACCGAGATGACCATCCCAAGAACCGCCGTCGTAAGCATGGCGAAGACGAACACCATCCCCGCCTTGCGATGCAGTGTTGCCCCTTTCGTTGCATACAGGGCGACATAGCCGGCCAAGACCACCAGGATGCCGACGAGGATGTGTACCACGTAGGCGATGCGCATGGATAATTGTCTCTACGAGCGCAATGTGATCGCCGGGTCGATCCGCGCCGCCCGATGCGCCGGGATCCAGCACGCCACGATCCCGATCGCCGCCATCATCACCGCCACACCAATGAACGTGCCTGGGTCGTGCGGCGCGACACCAAACAGCAGTCCCCGGATGACGCGCGCGCCGAACAGGGCGCCGGCAACGCCCATCCCGAGACCAATCGCGAGGAGCACGCCCCCCTCCCGCAACACCATCCGCAACACGCGACCGGGGTCGGCTCCCAGGCTCATGCGGATGCCGATCTCGATGGTGCGCGCGCTCACCGAGAACGCCAGCACGCTCGCGATTCCTACCGCCGCGATGATCAGCGCCAACAGGCCGAAGGACGAGATGAGCGCTGCGTTCAGCCGGCGCGGCGACACGCTCCGATCCTTGAACTGCGCGATGGTCAACACCTGTTCGATCGGCGCCGTCGGCGCGAGACGCCGGACGATGCGCGTCGCCGTCGGAATCAGCGAGGCGACGTTGGTGTCGGCCCGGATCACGAGCCCGCCGCTGAACGCCAGAAACTGGGTGAAGGGCATGAACACAACCGATCGGGGCTCCGCGTCCAGACCGCCGTCCTGCGTATTGGCGGTGACACCCACGATCGTGCGCCAGTCGCCGCTCAGAGGGGTGAACCGCAGCACCGGTCCCGTCCACGCGATCCGCTTGCCGATCGGGTCCTCGCCCGGGAACAGCTGGTCGGCCAGGGTCCGGTTGATGATCACGACAAAGCCCGAGCTGGGCCCGTCGGTCGTGGCGAACGGGCGTCCCGCGAGCAGCGGAACGCCCGCCGCCTCAAAGAATGTCGGGTCGGCCGTGCGCAGTTCGGCTTGCGGCATCGCTGCACCAGGAGCGGGGGACTTGCCCTCCGCTTTGACGTCGAGCCGGACGTCCGAGCCGCGGAGCGGCAGGGGGGAACCGACGCCAACCTCGATGACGCCGGGCAGCCCCGCGATCTCGCGTCGCATCAGGTCGTAGCGCTCCTTGGCTGCGGCGTCGGCCGCGGGGTTCAACAACAGCTCCGAGGTAGTGAGCAGCGGGACCTGCATCGTGAGCACCTCCTCGGTCCGGAGTCCAGTGCGCACATCGGCCAGGCGCATCATGGTGCGGGTGAGCAAGCCGGCTCCCGCGAGCAGCACCACCGAAACGGCCACTTGGACCACTACCAGGCCGCGCTGGAGGCGTTGCTTGGCCAGGGCTCCGCTCATCCGATGCCCGCCCGACAGGATCCAGGAAGCCACCCCGCCCTCCTTCGGCAGCGAAGCCAGGAACGAGAGCAGCAGCGCAACCGCGACCGAAAGCGCGAGGGTGAAGCCCAGGACCACGGTGTCGAGGCGGATCTCGCTGGCTCGGGGCGAGTAGCGCTCGGCGAGCGACGTCAGGAGTCCGACGCCGCCCACGGCGATCGCCACGCCCGCGGCGCCTCCCAGCATGGCCAAGAGGAGGTTCTCGACGAGCAACAGTCGCCGCAGCCGCCCGACACCGGCGCCGAGCGCGGCCCGCACGGCCAGCTCGTGCTCGCGCCGCACGCCGCGCATGAGGGTCAGGTTGGCGACGTTGGCGGCGGAGATCACGAGCACGAACGCGGCGGCACCCATCAGGAGCCACAGGGTGAGCCGCGCGCGCTCGCCGATTGCTTCGTGAAAGGGGATGACGGCGACACGGTAATGGGAGGCCGGATCGTAGGCCTCCGTGAACTCGCTCCGCATCCGCGCGTAAACCACGTTCACCTCGGTACGGGCTTGCAGCACGGTGGCGCCCGGAGCGAGCCGAGCCACCATTTCCGTCATGCGGTGACTCCGTCCTTCGACCATCATGGCGCTCACGTGGTGACTGCTGTTCACCATGTTGAGCAGCGCATCGATCCGATCCGGAAAGAACGGCGCGGGCTGGACCACCCCAATCACCGTCACCGACCGCTTGTCGAGCGTCACCTGCTTGCCGACGATGCCGGAGTCACCGCCGAAACGCCTCATCCAGTAGGCGTGCGTGAGCACCACCACGGGTTGCGCTCCCGGACCGTCGTCGCTGGGCCGCGTCACCCTGCCGACCACGGGTGAGAGTCCCATGACCTCGAAGTAGTTGCCGGTGACCAGGCCCACGCTGATGCGTACGGCGCCATCGTCTCCCTGGAGGATGCCGGTCCAAGGGGAGTACTCCGCGATGCCGGCGAGCGCCGGCACGCCGTTGCGGAAATCGCGCACTTCGGGGACTGAAAAGGTGATGTTCTCGCCGCCCGGTCCATCGGTGGACTGTCGCAAATACACCAGGCGGTCGCCTTCACGGTTGGGCAGCGGTTTGAGCAGCACGCCCCGCACGACGCTGAAGATGGCGGTGTTGGCACCGATGCCGAGCGCCAGGGTGATCACGACCACCGCAGTGAATGCGGGGCTCCGTCGCAGCGTGCGCAGGACGTACCTGGTGTCGGCGGCAATGTTCTCGATCCATGGCAGCCCGCGCTGGTCGCGGACCGCCTCGGCGGCCTGGGCAAGGCCACCGGACGCCAGCATAGCCTGCCGTCTCGCCTCCTCCGGAGGCATGCCACGCCGGATGTTTTCGGCCGTCTCCATGTCGACATGGGATTGCAGCTCGTCGCGGAGATCGTCGTCCGCACGGTGTCCCTGGAAGATTCCAGCGATGCGCGCGAGTACCGCGCGAACGTATCTCATGAGGCCTCCCCGCCCCGGCGCGGCGCGAGAAAGGCGGCGATCAGGTCGGCGGTCTGATGCCATTCGCGGGTCTCGCGCGCCAGCTGCTTGCGGCCCGCGGCGGTGAGTGCATAGAACTTCGCGCGGCGATTGTTCTCGGACGGGCGCCATTCTGCCGTGACGAAGCCCTCTTGTTCGAGCTTCAAGAGCGCCGGGTACAGCGTGCCGTAGTTGAGCTTGAGGCGGTTCTTGCTCGTCTCCTCGATGCGGCGGGCGACGCCGTAGCCGTGCAGCGGTCCGAGGACTTCGAGGGTTCTGAGGATCATCAGGGCGAGCGTGCCCTGCTGTACGTCCAGTTTGTCGACCATGTCCCCGCCCTCCGGGATTCCAGTCCGAGGAAAGTGGCGGGCGATTAGACCGCGCCACCCCGTCCTATGGGATTCCCATACGGTGAGGCCGGGCCCCTGGTTTCAGGTCTGTTTCGGTTGTGGCATGTTGATCGCTGCCTGGCGGACTGCTAAGCGGTCGTCCCTACTCCAGGCCGACGAATGCATGCGACAGGCCAAGAAAGGGAAGATCTTCCACGCGTACCCGGTGCATTCAGCGATTGCTCCCAGGGGTTGACAGGCGGCCGACGGCAGCGGCAAAGCGCGCCGGCGTGAGCTCGTACACCACTCGTTCCTGCCCGTGCGCGTCGGCCTTCGTGCCGGCCCGCACGCCGCCGATTTTCTCCACGGCCCGCTGAGAGCGGCGATTTGCCGGACCGATGACGAAGATGACGCGTTGGACCGACCGAAACGCATGTTCCACCATGAGTCGCTTCATGTCCCCGTTGTATCGACCGCCCCAGTAGGCGCGGGCCAGGAAGGACCAACCGATCTCGACGACGCTCTGCTCCGCGTCGTAGCCATGGTAGCGTGACGAACCGATGATGTGGCCGGTGGCCCGGTCCAGCGCCACCAGCGCGCCTCCGGACGAGAGCGCCTCTTCGAAGAACGCCCGGAAGGTCGCCTCCTGGTAGCGATCGCGGTCCGGGTGCTGCTCCCAGATGAGCGGATCCGCCGCGACCCGGAACAGCGCCGCAAAGTCGTCCGCGTGGAGTGGGCGCAGGTCCAGGAG
>DATBLG010000086.1:0-8886 GCA_036555485.1 Gemmatimonadales bacterium
GACAGCACGTCGCGGTAGTGCTTGGCGATTTCGGGCGGCGACAGCGCCGCCAGCCTGGTGAAATACGCGCGGGTCGTCTCGTTCAGACGGATGTCGGTGCGCCAGGCACCGATTCTCGCCACGGCGCCGGCCAGGTGGACGATCGCGTTGGACGTGAGCGGGACGGAGCCGTGTCCGGAAACCCCGCGTGCCACGAGCTCAATGCCGCGACCGCGCTTTTCCAACGTCTGGACGGTGGCGTACTGGACCTCGCCGTTTCTCCGCGCGACACCGCCGCCCTCGGCGAGGCACACCTCGGCATCGAGGGCCGCGAACTGCTGATCCACCAGGAACTGGATGCCGACGCTGGTGCTGCCTTCCTCACCCGCCTCGGCCAGGAAGATGACGTCGCGATCCAACGGCACGTTGAGCCGCTTCAGCAGCAGCATCGTCATCAGGGCGGCGGCGACGTTGTCCTTGTCGTCCACGGCGCCGCGGCCGTACACATGCCCGCCTTGCCGCGTCGCGCTGAACGGCGGATGGGTCCACTTCGCGGAGTCGACGGTGACCACGTCGGTGTGACCCATGATGAGGAGCGGCCGCTTCCGGCCGTTGCCGATCAACCGCGCCACGAGATTCGAGCGATTGGAATCGAGTGACAGGATCTGCGAGGGAATCCCCGCGCTATCGAACACCTGTTTCAAGTAGTCGGTTGCCAGACGCTCGTTGCCGGGCGGGTTGCTCGTATCGAGCCGCAGCAGCGCCTGGTAATGCCGCATGGTTTCGTCCTGCAGCGCGGTCCAGTCCGGCTGCGCGGGTGACTGCGCCAGACCTACCGTCCACAGAAACGGCACGAGCACCAGCACCGACCAGGCTGCACGCATCACGGCTCGTCTCCGCTCGGTCCGTAGATCTGCGGCACCGTCGAACCCATCGGCCGCAGATACGTCGTGATCTGTCCCCGGTGGTGCACGATGTCGAAGAGGAAACTCCAGGCCATCGGCGACGCGGGCCGCTGGGTACCGAAGAACTCGAGCATGCCGTCCCAACGCGCGGCGGGCAATGCCTTCCAGCGCTTGGTCATGTCCGCTCGCTGTTTCTCATAGGCATCGCGCACGTCCTGCATCGTTGCCGGCAGCGGCGGCGGCGCCCACTCCGCCTTGCCGTTTTCGAGCGCCTCCATGATCATCCGCTCCTCGCACACGATCTGCCAGGCGATTTCCCGCGCGGTGCGCGACTTCGGGTCCGGTTTGTAATCGGAGCCCTCCGGAATCCTCCCGAGCACTTTGCTGGTTGTCTTGGATTCGTTCGTCCAAAACTCGGTGAAGAGGGATTTTTCGTCCACTCGAGACTCCTGTTGAGAGGCGTTCAGCTTCTGTTCACTTGGTCTGCACCGCATGCCCGCCGAACTCGTGGCGCAACGCGGCGATCACCTTGGCGCCGAAGGACTCTTCCTGGCGGGAGCGCAATCGAGCGAGCAAGGAGAACGTGATGACCGGCGCCGGCACGTCGAGGCGCATCGCTTCCTCTACGGTCCAGCGCCCCTCGCCCGAGTCTTCCACGTAGCCCCGAATGGCGGCGAGCTGGTCGTCACGCGAGAACGCCCGCTCCGCCAGCTCGTTCAGCCAGGAGCGCACCACGCTGCCGTGGTTCCACAGCTGCGCGATCCGGCCCAGGTCCAGGGTGAAATCCTTCGATGCATGCAGGATCTCGTAGCCCTCGGCGTAGGCCTGGAGCAGTCCGTACTCGATCCCATTGTGCACCATCTTGACGTAGTGGCCGGCCCCGGGCGGGCCCACGTGGGCGTAGCCGCCCTCGGGCGCGAGCGTTCGAAAGATCGGCTCGCAATGCGCGAACGCGGCCGGCGAGGCGCCGATCATCAGGCAATAGCCCTGCGTGAGGCCCCAGACTCCACCGCTCGTCCCGGCGTCCACGAACTCGATCCCCTTTGCCTTGAGCGCCGCCGCGCGGCGCAGCGAGTCGCGGAAGTTCGAGTTGCCGCCGTCAATGATGATGTCACCCTTGGTGAGATGCGGGACGAGCTGGTCGATCGTGCTGTCGACGGGCGCACCGGCCGGCACCATTACCCAGACGATTCGACGCGGCGCCATTTGCCGAGCGATGTCGGCGAGGTCCTTCGCGGCTTTGACTCCTTTGCCGACGTGCGCCTTGACCCGGTCGGCGCTCGAGTCGTACACGATCAGCTCGTGCTCACCCTGGAGCAACCGCCGCACCATGTTGCCGCCCATGCGGCCCAACCCGATCATCGCCAGTTGCATGGTTCCCGCTCCCCGGAAGGTGACGCCACGAGCCGCAGCCGGCGACGAAGATAGCCCTGCTTCCGTCGGCGGTATAGGATTGGGGCCACTTCTCGACACCCGCAAGGTCGTGTGCACACTGGGCTCTACGTGGTGATGGGCGTGTGCGGCTCCGGCAAAAGCCTGATCGGCGCGCAGCTCGCGCGCGCGCTCGATGTCGAGTTCGTCGAGGGTGATAGCCTGCACCCACCGGAGAACGTGCAGCGCATGACGGCCGGGATTCCGCTGACGGACGACGACCGCCACAGTTGGCTGATCGCGATCGCGGTCCGACTGCGCGAGGCGACGCGCGCGGGCGTTGGTCTCGTCGTCTCGTGTTCGGCGCTCAAGCGGCGCTATCGCGACCTGCTGCGGTCCAATGGAGAGGCGGATCTGCGGTTCGTGTATCTCGCTGGAAATCCGGCGCTCCTGGCCGAGCGCCTGGCTAACCGCCGCGGGCATTTCATGCCGCCAGCGCTGCTCGAGAGCCAGCTTGCGATTCTCGA
Source organism: Gemmatimonadales bacterium (assembly GCA_036555485.1). Lineage (GTDB taxonomy): Bacteria > Gemmatimonadota > Gemmatimonadetes > Gemmatimonadales > GWC2-71-9 > DASTHG01. The sequence goes on from DATBLG010000086.1 coordinate 2,783, forward strand.
GGAGCCGGCGCCGGACGAGCGCGCGTGGGTGTGCGATATCCGCGCGACGCCGGGCGCGATCGTCGCCGACCTCGTGTCGCGCACGACCTCCGTATGAGCCCAAACACCCTGCTGCTGCTCTACGCGCTCGGCGCGGTGGTGGCGCTGATCGTGCTGATCGCGCGCTTCAAGCTCCATCCCTTCGTCGTGCTGATCGTCGTGTCCCTCGCGATGGGGCTGGCCGCGGGCATGCCGCTGGGCGGTGTGGTGAAGGCGTTCCAGGACGGGGTCGGTGGGGTCCTGGGATTCATCGCGATCGTGGTCGGCCTCGGCACCATGCTGGGCAAGATGATGGCGGAGTCGGGCGGCGCGACCCGCATCGCGACCACGCTCATCGCGCTGTTCGGCGAGCAACGCGTGCATTGGGCGATCATGTTCGTCGCCTTCATCGTGGGGATTCCGGTGTTTTTCCAGGTGGGGTTCGTGTTGTTGATCCCGCTCGTGTTCACGATCGCGCGTCGCACCGGCATGTCACTCGTGAAGATCGGCATTCCGCTCGTGGCGGGGCTGTCGGTGGTGCATGGGCTGGTGCCGCCGCATCCGGCGGCGATGCTCGCGGTCGGCGCCTACCAGGCCGATGTGGGGCGCACGATCGTCTATGCGATTCTCGTCGGACTGCCGACGGCATCGCTGGCCGGCCCGATCTTCGCTTCGTGGATCGCGCCGCGCATCGCTCTTCCAGCGGAAAACCCCGTCGCCGCGCAGTTCGAAGGGGGAGTGCCGCGGGACCTGCCGGGCTTCGGCATCACGGTGTTCACGGTGCTGCTCCCGGTGATCCTGATGTTGTGCGCGAGCACCGCCGACCTGCTACTCGATCCAGCGAACCCCCTCCGCCAAGCCCTCGATTTCGTCGGCAGCCCGATCGTCTCGCTGCTCGTGGCGCTGCTTTTCTCCTTCTGGTCGCTGGGATACCGGCAGCATTTCACGCGGGATCAGATCCTCAAGTTCGCCAACGACTGCCTCGGGCCGACCGCCACGATTCTCCTGGTGATCGGCGCCGGCGGCGGATTCAACCGGGTGCTGCTGGAGAGCGGGGTGGGGCGCGCAATTGCCGACGTGGCGCTGGGATCGCATGCTTCGCCGCTCCTGCTCGCGTGGACGGTGGCGGCGCTGATTCGTGTCGCGACCGGCTCGGCGACCGTGGCGATGACGACGGCCGCCGGTATCGTCGCCCCTATCGCGGTGGCGACGCCCGGGACGTCCGCCGAGTTGCTGGTGCTCGCGACCGGCGCGGGGTCGCTCGTGCTGTCACACGTGAACGACTCGGGGTTCTGGCTCATCAAGGAGTTCTTCAACATGACCGTCCCGCAGACGCTGAAGACATGGACCGTCGCCGAGACGATCATCGGCGTGGCGGGCTTGGGGTTCACGCTGTTGCTCAGCCTCGTGGTCTAACAGGAGGACACATGCGCGGAGTAAGTCTTGTAGTGGCGCTCGGGCTGTTGTCCTGTGCCCCTCGCGAACAAAGCACTCAAGAGCTGAGCGCAGAGGGCTGGATCGATGTGACCGCGACGCTCGATCCAGCGAAAACACCGGTGTACGAGGGCGACGCGCCCCTGAAGTTCGAGTTTCTGAAAGAGATGAGTAAGGGCGACATCCTGACGCTGTCGGTCTTCTCGATGGGCGCGCACAGCGGGACGCACATCGACGCGCCGATGCATTTCATCGCCGATGGAGTCCCGATCGACCAGGTGGCGTTGGATCAATTGATCGGTGCGGCGCGGGTGATCGATATCGCCGACAGCGTACAGGCCATCGACTCAGGCGAATTGAACCGGCACGACTGGCGTGGCGCGCCGCGCGTGCTGTTCCGGACGCGCAGCACGCTGCGCGGCTGGATGGACTCCACCCGGTTCCACCGGGACTTCGCCTACATCGCACCGGACGCGGCGCAGCTCCTGGCGGACGCGGGCGTCGTGCTGGTCGGCGTGGACTACATCTCGGCGGAGCAATTCGGCGCTCCGGCGCCCCGGACGCACCAGATTCTGCTCGGGCGCGGGATCCCCATCGTGGAGGGGCTGGACCTGCGCCCGGTGCAGGCGGGTGACTACGATCTGATCGTGCTCCCGCTCAGGGTCCGAGGGCACGAAGGGGCGCCGGCCAGGGCGATCGTTCGCAAGAGGAGTCGGTGACGGCAACGGAGGGGACATGGGCAAGGGACGGCTGGAGGCATTCAGCGACGGCGTGATCGCGATCATCATCACGATCATGGTGTTGGAGCTGAAGGTGCCGCATGGCGACAGCCTGGACGAGCTGTTGCCGCTCCTGCCGGTGTTCCTCAGCTACGTCCTGAGTTTCGTGTATGTCGGCATCTACTGGAACAACCACCATCACATGCTACATGCCTGCACGAGGGTCACGGGTGCGATCCTCTGGGCCAACCTGCATCTGTTGTTTTGGCTGTCGTTGTTTCCGTTTGCCACCGGCTGGATGGGGGAGAACTATTTCACCGCGGTGCCCACGGCGCTCTACGGCGTGGTGCTGCTGATGGCCGCGATCGCATACTACGTGCTCCAGCAGGCGATCATCCGCTCGCAAGGTCCAGACTCCATCCTCAAGCAGGCGGTCGGGGGCGACTGGAAGGGCAAGCTGTCGCCGGTGCTCTATGTCGTGGCGATCGTGGCGACCCTGTGGTCGCCGTGGATCGCCGAGGCAATCTTCGTGACCGTGGCGCTGATCTGGCTGATTCCGGACCGGCGGATCGAGAACGCCTTGGCGCGCCACGGGACCTAGTGGCTACAAATCGCCACGCTTCAGCTGTTCGACCGCGTAGTGGCACGCCCGGGCGGTCAGCGCCATGTAGGTGAGTGAAGGATTCTGGTTGCCGCTCGACGTCATCGCCGCGCCATCGGTCACGAAGAGATTGGGCACGTCCCACGCCTGGTTCCAGCCATTGAGCACCGACGTCTTCGGATCGCGACCCATGCGGGCCGTCCCCATCTCGTGATTGGTGTTCCCGGGCGTACTCGGCCCGTCGGTACGCGGCTTGATGTTCCGTGCGCCCGAGGCCTCGAGCAGCTCCGCGGCCGCGACATTCATATCGCGATGCATCGCCAGCTCGTTCTCGCTCCACCGGCACTCGATGTGGAGGGTCGGGATCCCCCAGGCGTCCACCAAGCTCGGGTGCAGCGTCGCCCGGTTTTCCTCGCGCGGCAGCATCTCGCCGAATCCCGCGAAGCCCATCGACCAGGGGCCGAGCTGGCGCAGCCGGTTCTTGAGTGCGGACCCGATGCCGGGCGAGCGGAGCGCTGCCTCCCACCCCGCACGCCCTGCACCACCCTGGAATCCGTAGCCACGAATGAAGTCGGGATGGCGGGAGGTGACATTGCGGAATCGCGGCACATAGATGCCGTTCGGGCGCGCCCCGATCACCCGGCGATCGGTCCAGCCGTCGAACTCGCCGCTGGCGCCGCCCCACTTGATGTGATCCATGACGTTCCGGCCAACCTGCCCGCTCGAGTTGGCGAGACCGGAGTTGAGCAGAATCCGCGCGCTCTCCAACGCGGAAGCGCAGAGGAAAACGATGCGCGCCGTGTATTCCCGCTCCGTCTTGGTCACCGCATCGATCATGCGGACGCCCGTCACGCGGTGCGTCGCCGCGTCGTAGACGAGACTCCGCACGATGCTGAACGGCCGCAGGGTGAGCCGACCGGTAGCCCGCGCCGCCGGGAGCGTCGCGTTGACGCTGCTGAAGTACGACCGGGTGATGCACCCGCGGTGGCAGGGCCCGCAGTAGTGACAGGGGGCGCGGCCGTTGTGCGGCGTCGTGAGCACCGCAACGCGCCCGATGGTGAGCACCCGATCGCGCCCGAACTTGTCGTGCATCCGCTGCCGGACGTGCTGCTCGACACAATTCAGCTCCATGGGCGGGAGGAATGGTCCGTCCGGCAGCTGTGCGAGCCCTTCCGCCTGGCCGCTCACCCCAATAAAGCGCTCGACGTGGTCGTACCAGGGTGCGATGTCCCGATAGCGGATGGGCCAATCGACGGCGATGCCGTCGCGCAGATTGGCTTCGAAATCCAGATCGCTCCAGCGATAGACCTGGCGTCCCCAGATGATCGACTTGCCGCCGACTTGCCGGGCGCGAAACCAGTGAAACGGCCGATCCGGCGGCGTGCTGTACGGGTTGTCGGCGTCGTCGGTCCAAAACACGTGACTCCACTCGTCGAATGAAGCGGAGTGGCGCTGCGTGGACTGGTGGGCGGCAACGGCTCGGGCGTCGCCCAGGCCGCGGAACGGCATCTCCCACGGCGGCTTGTGCTCGACGTAGTCCCGCTCGGGCGTGATCGGCCGCCCCGCCTCGAGCACAAGCGTGCGGAGCCCACGCTCGGTTAACTCTTTTGCGGCCCAGCCGCCGGTCATCCCTGAGCCGACGACGATCGCGTCGAAATGCTCCGTGGATCGCGTCACGACGGACGGCCGTGGTTCAATGCCGCGATGGGCGCGCAGCCATCGTAGCGGCCGGGGCGCGGGTGCAACCCGAGCGTCCGCATCCCGGCTTCGGACGTGCAGTAGCCATACACCGTGAGGTACTTGAGCATCGCGAACCAGTGTTGATTCGCTGCCGCGTCACCCTGGCTGGCGCGTAGCGCCGTCACTTCGGTGTCGAGCGCCGTCAGGACGGCGATCTGGTCGGGCGCGGCGCCGTCCGCGAAGTCGCGGGACGTTCTGGCGCGGCTGCGGGCGTCGAGATCCGGCAGCCCCGCAAGGAATCGCTCGCGCTCGGCGGGCGTGTGCCAGTCGGCCAGCATCTTGTCGATGAAGGCGCTCACGCCGGCGTCGGTGGCGCCCGGAGTGTCGGTCGCGGGAAGGATCCGTTCCGCGGCCGCGGTCACGGTGCGCTCGGCGTGCGGAGAGAGCGCGCGCCGCGCGGTTCGCGCTGCGGCTCGGCGGTGCACGTCGCGGCCCAATGCGAGCAGGTCCGATGGAGCGAGGGAGTCCAGGCACTCGAGCCCGGCGGTCGCCACGAGCCACTGGATCAGCGCGCGTCGTTCCATCAGATCCTCATCCCAAGACTCTCGAGGTAGCGTCTGGCGATTGCGCCTGATTCCATCGGCGTGCGCGCCGGATCCGGTACGCTATCGAGCTCGACCACGGCCCACCCGTCGAACCCGATCCCGTCCAACGCCGCGAACAGGGCCGGGAAGTCGAGCTTCCCACGGCCCAGCTCCACGAAGCGGTACGACGCGGGGCCGCCCCCTGGAACGGGGCTCTCGAGATCCTTGAGATGCAGGAATAGCAGGCGGCCGGCGTAGGTGCGCACCGCCTCGGCCGGATCGCCCCCGGCTTGCCGGTAATGCGCCGTGTCCAGCTCGAGCTGTACGAATCGCGGGTCGGCGGCGTCGAGCACACGCGCCACCTCGTCGGGCGCCTGGCTGAGATTGCCCATGTGATTGTGAAGCCCGAGTGGGATGCCGAGATCGGCGGTGCGTCGCCCGAGCTCGCTGAGCAACCGTCCCATGCGACGGTAGTCGTCAGGCGCAGGTTCCCGGCCGCTCGGCCGCTCGTCGAGTACTTGCAGGTAGCGTCCGCCCACGTCGCGGACAAACCGGGCATGGCGGACGTGTTGGGCCAGCGTCTCCGCTTCAGCTGCGGGATCGAGTGGCACGACCCCGCTCGACAGCGCCACGAGGGCGAGGCGGCGCTGCGCCAGGAGATCCTTGAGCTCCGCGGGGCGGTCTCCCCACGTGGCGACTGCGGACTGCCGCAGCTGAACGCCGCGGAAGCCGAGGGCGGCAATGTCGTCGATGGCCTGGCCGTCGTTGCCGCTCCACGTGATCGCCGCATAGGCGAAGCGGATGTGCGCGGCGGAGACGGGCGGGCGCCACCCGGCCGCCCATGCCCCCGCGCTCAGGCCGCTCAGGAGAAAGTCTCGCCGCTTCATCGTGAAGGCAGCCGCGCCATCACGGAACTCGGAGGAATGTCACACCCTGCAGCACGAGCGATCGCGCCGGGCCACCGCCCACGAAGGCGAACGTCACCACATTCCCCGACCCGGTAATCTCTATGCGCAGCTGCCCGCGCGCGGCATCGAAGATCTCCGCGGGTCCATACAAGGCACCCCA
>DATBLG010000109.1:0-16374 GCA_036555485.1 Gemmatimonadales bacterium
GCGGCCGCCCTCGTAGCCGAGGCCGGCAATCCGCGCTCGGTCGCGGCGATCGTGTCCCGCGGTGGGCGACCCGACCTCGCCGGGGCCGCGCTCGCCCGCGTCACGGCGCCGACCCTGCTCATCGTCGGAGCGGCCGACTACGAGGTACTGGAACTCAATCGAGCGGCGCTGGCCCGACTCCGTTGCCCCAAGCGGCTGGCCGTGGTCCCCGGAGCCACCCATCTCTTCGAGGAGCGGGGAACACTCGAGCAGGCGGCGGCGCTGGCGACCGATTGGTTCACGACGCACCTCCAGCTCCCCGTTCGGGCTTCGGCGTGAGTTGAGGAGTGCGACGCTCGGCGCGGAGCCTCACTCGGCCCATCGCCTGAGCGGGAGACGCGCATGGTAGCGGGGACGATCTCCGAGCAGAGACCCGGCGTGCACGAAGCGCTGTTCTACGAGAAGCTGCCGGAGGGGCGCGTGCAGTGTCTGCTGTGCCCCCACGACTGCCGCATCCCCGAAGGGGGACGCGGCGCGTGCGCGGTCCGGGTGAACCACGAGGGGACGCTGTACACGCTCGTCTACGACCGCGTGGTGGCCCGGAGCGTCGAGCCGATCGAGAAGAAGCCGCTGTTTCACTTCTTCCCGGGCTCGACCGCCTATTCCATCGCGACCGTGGGGTGCGGCCTCCGCTGCACGTTCTGTCAGAACTGGGCGATCTCCCAGTGGCCCAAGACCAACTTGCCGCGCCGGATCGCGCGGGGCGACTCCGACACCGCCCTGGCGCGACTGGCCGAGGCGATCTCCGGTAAGCCGATGTCGCCGCGCCAGCTCGTGGCCGCGGCCCGAGCCGCCGGCGCCCGCTCGATCGCATATACCTTCACCGATCCGACGTTCTTCCTCGAGCTCGCCCTCGACACGGCAGTCATCGCCCGCGACGCCGGGCTCAAGAACGTGTTCGTCACCAGCGGTTTCATCAACGAGGCCCCGCTGCGCCGCATCGCCCCGGTGCTCGACGCCGTCAACGTGGACCTGAAGTTCTTCCGCGAGGAGAGCTACAAGCGCATCAGTCGCGCCCGCCTGGCACCGGTCCTGGACAGCATTCGCCTCTACCATGACCTCGGCGCCTGGACCGAAGTAACCACTCTCGTGATCCCCGGTATCAACGATTCGGACGAGGAATTGGAGCGCATCGCCACCTTCGTGCGCTCGGTCGGCCCGGAGGTCCCCTGGCACGTCACGCAGTTCTACCCCGCGTTCGAGATGCTCGATCGCGGGGCGACGCCGCTCGAGACCCTGCGGCGCGCGCGCCGCATCGGACTCTCGGCCGGCCTCCGGTACGTCTACGAGGGCAATGTGCCGGGCGAGGGCGGTGAGCACACCTGGTGCCATCAGTGCGGCGCGCGACTCATCGAGCGCTACGGCCACCGCGTGTTGCGCAGCCGCCTCCGCGACGGTCGCTGCCCGGACTGCCGCACGACGATCGACGGTGTCGGAATGGGAGCAGGTTCATGACAGCCGCCACGGGCGATCGTCCTGATCGTGATCGCTTACGGACCATTCCTGCTCACGTACGTACCGCGGATGATTTCGCCGGGGTACCGGCTCTTCTAAAACTTCATCTCCGCTTCACGAAACCCCGCCTGTTCGCTGGGTAGCATACAGCCAGCTGTCACGGGGACTGCCACCATGTCGACCCAATCTCGAGTGCGTCAACGCAGCGCAGGATATTCGCTGGACGACGCGGCGCGCATACATCATGCGTTGCAGCACCGCGGCAGCCCACTGCGATGCCCGCGCTGCGGGAGGTCGCTATGCGGCACCGTTGGAGCAGGGGTTTCGCAGGCGGTGTGGCTGCTCCGTTGCGAAACCTGCGAGCGCAGTCTCGTGATTCGCGACTCGCTGCTGGAACCGGTCGGCAATTGGAACGGGTGACGCTCTCAATTCGAATCGACTGGCTTGGGTGGCGCTGAAGTCGGCTGCTGAGGTTCGTCGAGTGTCCCTATATACGGCAGGGTGCGGAACTGGTTGTTGTAGTCCAACCCGTACCCCACGACCCAGCGATCCGGGATGTCGAATCCAACGTAGTCGAGCCGCACGTCGGTCGTCAGGCGGTCCGGTTTGCGCGTGAGCGCGCAAATCTTGAGGGAGGCCGGCCGCCGAGCCTCGAGCATACGCCTGAGGTAGGCGAGGGTGTCCCCCGAGTCCACGATGTCCTCCACGAGCAGCACATGCCGGCCGGTGACCGCCACGCGCAGGTCCATGATCAGGCGCACGGCGCCCGACGGCGTCGAGCCCGTCTCATAGTGTGACAACGCGATGAAGTCGACACAGCACGGGATCGTGAGCCGGCGCGACAAGTCCGCGAGAAAAATGAACGCGCCGCGCAGCACGCCGACCAACAGCAGTTCGTCCACATCGGCGTAGTCGGCGGAGATCTGCCGCGCCAACTCCTCTACGCGAGCGGCGATCGCCCTCTCGGAGATGAGGATCGGCGGACGATCCGGAGCCACGGGTGACGCCTCAAGGAAGTAGCGGCTCGCACATTACTGACGTCGCGCCGGTCCATTCGTGAAGCGACCATGAAGCCTCCTTCAGTACAAAAGCCAGGTTCCCCAGTGCTTCACCCTGCCTTCATGAAGGCACGGGCATGTTTCTCTCGGCGATCAACCGGAGGACAGACATGGCGTGGGATCCGATCGTGGTGGGCGTAGACACATCACCGGCCGCTGCACGAGCGGCGAAGCTGGGACTGAGCATTGCGGCCGCTGCGGGTGTGTCTTGCAGACTGGTGCATGCGACGCGCGACCGTTGGAGCGCGGCGGCGGACATGGGGCCCACCGCGCATGCGGCGTTCCGGGCCGCCGCCCTGCACGCCGTCCGAGAACGTGTAACGCAAGCGCTCCGAAATGAGGTTCCCCAGCGCTCGCTGCGTGATCTCGTGGTGCGTGAGGGGTGGGCCCCGGCCGTCCTGGACGACGAGGTGCGGGAGGCAGGCGCCGGCCTGCTCGTTCTCGGCGCCAAGCATCATTCCGTGCTGGGCCGTTGGCTGGGCGGCAGCACGGTCCACAACGTCGCACGAATGCTGCGCGTTCCGCTCCTCGTCGCTGGGGCGCCGGCCCCGGCGATCCGGCGAGTGCTCGTTGCGGTCGATGCGTCCGCCGCAGCTCGTCCCACGCTCGAAGCGGCTCGCCGTTTCACCGACCTGGGTGATGCCGAGCTGCGAGCGATCCACGTGATCGAGCCGCTTCCGATCGTGCCGGAGTTGCCACCCGAAACGGGCGCCCGGGATTACGAGCGGTTGCTCGAAGAGGAGTGCTTAAAGAAGATCTGGCCGCTCGTGCCCCCGGATGCCGAACGGGTCATCCGCCATGCGGCTGCGGATACGGGCATCGCGGCGGAGGCAAAAGCGTGGCAGGCAGACCTCGTCGTGGTAGGCTCGCACGGCAAGGGGTGGGTGGACCGGATGCTCCTCGGCAGTATTACGGAGCGACTGCTCAATCACCTGCCGTCGGCGCTGCTGCTCGTCGTGCCGGCCGGGCCCACGGAGGTCGCGACGCCCGCCCGAAGTAACGAGGGCGCGGTCCTGGCCGGAGTGCATTGAGACTCGGGACCACCCTGACCGGGCGTCGGGTATCGGAAGCACCGTGGATTGTCGGCGGATGCGACGTTAGCCGGCGATGTCGACTTGCCCCCCGCCGGCCGACACCGGCCAGCGCGGTGTGAGCGAATGGCCCTGAACGGTCTCGTCCAGTCCTCGCTCCGACTTCGCGACGGTCGTGATCGGGAACGACCAGACGTCCGCCGCCGGCGTGCATTCGAGTGGGACCACCCGCGACACGGAGATCTCCGGCGCGAAGACTGTGCCCGGCGGGAAGGCGGCTGCGTCCCAGCGATAGGTCACGCGCAGACCGCCGCGAGCGTCGAACCGGAGCTGTTTCGTGAGCCCTCCCGCTTCGCCCCCTCCAGGGGCGCGGCACGAGACCGTAACTGCTTCGGCTGAAGCGGACACCTCCGCTGCGAACGGGGTTCGAGCCCAGGACCGCACCGTACGACGCTCGCCGTCGGAATAGTGTTCCAGCGACAGGTCGGCCGGCAGGAGACGGTCCACGAACAACACACGGTCATCCGCATCGATCGGCGGCAGCGCCGCTTCGTGGTACGCCTCGCGCCGTCGCGTCAGCACATCCGCGTAGTTGACCCCGAGCGCGAATACCGTGTACTCCTCGACCGCGGCACCTCGGTGTGGACTCACCAGCGCCGAAAACGCGGCGGAGTGAATCCAGATTTCCGGCCAACCATCGCCGTCGAGGTCGATGGTCTCGTACGTCAGCGTCTCGTTCCGGCGCAGCTCCTGCTCGGCCTTGGCCAGGTTGTGCCACACCGCCGCGCGCAGGTGCGGCAAGTAAAGCCCACCGAACACGCCGTGCCAGTAGGCATCGTTGCATTGCGCCCGGCCGATGGCGCGCCGCGCGGCGGCAGGGTCGCCGCGCTGGCGGCACAGGGTCGACAACGCCTGCATCTTCTTGTGCATTCGGTTCGCTTCCGGGTAACGCACCAGGAAGTGGTGCCAGTGCGCGCCTCGGACGAGCGCTCCTTCCGGACCAGCGAGCCGGTCCCCGAGCTCGCCCTCCAAACGCGCGAGTCGTCCCGCGGCAGTGGGTGGCAAGGCCCACGTTTCCATTTCCCGATACGACGCGGTCGGCAGGTAGACCAGGCCGCCGCTCGGGACCTCCCGGACCGCCTCTCCCAGTGTCGAGAGGCGGATCTCTCCCCGCTCCCGCAGCTCCCGCATGGCCTCAATGAACTGCCGGAGCCAGCCTTTTGTGAACACCCACTCTTGTGTGCCGGGCCAGCCGCCGAATTTCTCCCCGTCGTCGACCAGCACGGCAAGCGAGCGCCCGGCTCCACGCAGCTCGCGGAGGTAGGCCGCGGTCTCGGCCGGCGGCCGAAACGGAACGAGGTAGCGCAAGCGCTCGTCGATGGGCAGGACGGCCAGGCGGCGTCCGTCGCTTTCGGTCCAGAACGGCGCATGCAGCTGTTCGCGCTCGAACCCGCTCACGAGAAAGTGGCGGTCGTCTACCAGGACGTACTGGACGCCGGCCTCGGCGAGGTCGGCTGCCAGCTCGGGTTGCCACACGCGCTCGGTGAGCCACAGCCCGCTCGCCTGCACGCCAAAGCGTCGTTGCAGCGCCTCGCGCATCCAGTCGATTTGCTGGATCCGGTCCGCACGCGGCAGCGCCGCCAACACCGGCTCGTAAAAGCCTCCCAGCAGCAGCTCCACCCGTCCGTCGGCCACGAGCGGTCCCAGCACGTCCAGGTAGGCCGTGGCGTGCGTCTCGAGCCACTCGAGCAGCGGGCCCGAGAGGTGCAATGAGATCGGGAGGAAATCCAACTCGACGACGGATTGCAGGAAGGGCAGGTATGCCTCGCGCACGTGCTGCTCAAAGACGTGATCGAAGTTCCCCACCGGCTGATGCAGGTGCACCCCGAATGCGAAACGAACCGGACCCTCGCTCACGGCTCCGGGGCGAAGCCCAGCCTCCAGGCGACTTCGGCCAGCGCCGCTGCCCGCTCCGGTGACGCTGCGGTGCTGACCCGCTGAAACGCGGTTTGCACGTCGAACGGGACGGTCCAGTCGAGCAGATCCAGCAGGTCGGCGAGCTCGAGAACGCGAGTCGTCGCCCCCGTCGAGTCGTCACGCCCCAAGTCGGTCACCGCGTGGATCAGAATGCGGCGGACGATGTCGCGTAGGTCCGCCGTCCCCGTGGCAATGGCTTCGATCTCCGCCGGCGTCAACCACCGCGCCACCAGATCGCGGCGCAGCGCCGCGGCGACGATCCGCCGTTGCCGTTCCGGCAGATCGGTGAGATCGAGGGGAATCGGCGCCCTGTGGTGCGACGGCGTCACGCCGACCGTCACGCGCCCAAGGGCCGGGCGCTCCACCGTCGCGATGTACTCTGTCGTGCGCCCGGTGCGGCGGTGGGTGAGCGAAATCCGGTCGCCTTCCGCGCGCGCCGTGTAGCCGGGTCCGTCGACATCCGTGGCGAGCGGAGCGAAGCGCCGCGCGGCCGCGTATCCTCCGGCCAGGCGCGCCTCCGGCGACACGCGTGGTTTCACCGCGTGGACGTAAACGGCGCGGCCGCTCCCGACCGCCGGCACGTTGCTCGTCGCCGGCGCGAGACGCTCGAGCAAACCGGCTTCAAGGCGGGGGGCGTCGCTCCCGGTAAGCTCGATCGCGCGAGCCGCGTAGCGCAGCACCTGCCGCGCCTCGATTCCCCCGATGTCGTCAAAAAACCATCCGCAGGAGGTGAACATCCGGAGCGCATTGCGCTCCATCTCGAGCAGCTCCCGAGCGCGCACAGACTCGGTCGGCCCCGACGGGCTACGGAGTCGTTCGTTCACGAAACTGGCGATCGCCTCTGTGCCGGCGTCCATGACGCCCCCATATGCATCACGCGCCTCCCACGGATCTCGCAACAACCCGCCGGCCTCTCGCTCGAACACTAGGTGGAGCTCGGACGCCAGCCAGTCGAGGGAGTCCCGCAACGGCGCCCGCCAGCGCTGGTGGCTCGCCACCAGGGTCCCCATGCGACAACCACAATCGGCCCGCCAGCGCTCCACCCCATGCGGGCAGCTCCAGGAGGTCGGAGCGACGATCCCCACATCCTCCTCGGGGGGATGCGCGGCGAGGAACACCGCGCAGTTCTCGATCCGCACGTCGGAGCGCCGCGCCAGCGACGCCAAGACGGCAGCGAGTGCCATCTCGCCGAAGCGGTGGTGATGGCCATACGTCTCGCCGTCGGTCGCCACGAGGGTGATGTCGGCCGGACCGGGATCCCCTGTTTCCGGCGCCATCCGGGCCGTCCACGCGCGCGCGTCCTGCAGCAACGAGCCAAAGGCGATGTCGTGCGAAATCGCGCCGTTGTACGCGAACAGGGTAATGGTGCGACCCCCGGCGGTGCGATAACGACCGGAGCTCCCTTGCGCCGGCAGCGGGCTGATCTGGTGCGGGGCGAGGATCGTGAACCGGATACCCTCGGCAGCCAGGACGTCGAGCGTTTCGTCGTCCACCGCGGTCTCGGGCAGCCACATCCCCTCCGGCTCACGCTGAAAGCGTCGGCGAAAGTCGGCGATGCCCCACCGCACCTCGGTTGTCTTGTCGCGACGAGAGCAGAGCGGCAGGATCGAATGGTGATACGGCATGGCGATCGCGTTGCCGTGCCCGTCGTGTCGCTCGCAGCTCAGTCGGTCCGCTTCGAGCACGGCCTCGTAAGTCGCCGGCGCTTCGCGCTCCATCCACTCCAACAGCGTGGGCCCGAAGTCGAAGCTGATGGAGGTCAGCGTATTGACGATGCGGGTGATGCGCCCAGCGGCTTCGGAGAGCCGCGCCGCGACGACGGCTCGATAACATTCCTGTTCGATGCGCTCGTTCCAGTCATGGAACGGCGCCGCCGATGGCTCTCGTTCGACCTCATCGAGCCAGGGATCCTCGCGAGGCGGCTGATAAAAGTGCCCGTGGACCACCACGGACCGGACACCCCGCGTCATCGAGGCGCGACCGCGGTCGGCGGGTCATCAGGGAGAACCTCCGCGCCCAACTCCGCCTGCATCGCGGGTGCGTAATAGTCCTTCACGTACTGCTGCACGGCGCGTCGTGCCGTGAAGCGCGCACCCGTGACGTGCAGGGCATGCTTCATCCGCTCGATCCACCCCAACGGCAGACCACGCTCATCGCGCTCGTAGAACAGGGGAACCACCTCCCGTTCCAACAGCGCGTACAGGTGCTCGGCGTCCGCCGTGTCCGCGTCTTCCTCCGGCCGCGCCAAAGGAATCGCCCAACCATTGAGACCGGTAAATCCTTCCACCCACCAGCCATCGAGGCTGCTGAGCTGGGGGATGCCGTTCAGCCCTGCCTTCATGCCGCTCGTGCCGGAGGCTTCGAGCGGCGAGCGAGGCAGATTGAGCCACAGGTCCACCCCCTGCACCAGACGATGTGCCAGATGCATCTCGTAGTCTTCCAGAAATGCCACCCGTCCCTCGAACTGCGGGTCTCGCGTAAAGGAATAGACCCGTTGCAACATTTGCTTGCCGGGCTCGTCGGCGGGATGCGCCTTGCCCGCGAAGACGAGCTGCACGGGGCGGCGCGGATCCACCAACAGCCGCCGCAGCCGTGCGACGTCCCGGAAGATCAGATCCGCTCGCTTGTAGGTCGCGAACCGGCGGGCAAAACCGATGGTCAGTGCATTGGTACTGAGCAACACTCCCGCTCCGGCAAGATGCGCCACCTCCTGCTGCCAGCGCTCGTGCCAGCGGCGCCGAGCCTCTTCGCGGATGAAATCCATGAGGACAGACTTCATCCGCACGCGCACAGCCCAGAAACTGGCGTCGTCGAGCGACAACACCCGATCCCACACCTCCGGCGCGTCCATCCGGGTCTCCCATCCCGTGCCGAGCTGCTCGTCGAGGAGCTGCTTGACCCAATGGGACATCCAGGTGGCGACGTGCACCCCATTGGTCACATGGCCGATCGGCACCTGCGACGGATCTCGCCCGGGCCAGAGGTCGCGCCAGATTCGTCTGGTTTCCCGACCATGGCGTTCCGCCACTCCATTGACGCGACCGGACAGCCGCATCGCCATGACCGTCATGTGGAACTGCCCGTGGTCGAGGCTGGGGTGGTGCCCGAGGTGCAGCACGGACTCCCGATCGGTGCGCAGCTCCTCCCAGAAAGGGCCGGCACACTCGTCGATCTGCTCCTGCGTGAACACGTCGTGACCAGCCGCGACGGGGGTGTGTGTAGTGAACACACTCGTGGCCCGGACACGCTTGATCGCGTCCGCGACCGGTGTGCCGCCGGCGGTCAGCTCCCGCACCCGCTCCAGGAGCATGAAGGCAGCATGCCCTTCGTTGGCATGCCAGGCGGCCGGGGCGATCCCCGCCGCCCGGAGCACGCGAACCCCCCCCACTCCGAGGATCCATTCCTGTCGCAGTCTGAGGCCCACGCCACCGGCGTAGAGCTTGTGCGTCAGCTCGCGATCCTCGGGGTGGTTCTGCTCCAGGCTCGTGTCCAAGAGGTACACGGGCACCCGACCGACCATCATGCGCCAGGCGCCCAAGTAGACGGCGCGCCCGCCGGCGCGCACTTCGGTCAGGTGCGGCTCGCCGTTCGGTCCCAGCACCGGGGTGAGCGGTGTGAGCCCGGGATCAAAACGCTCGTCGGCGTCCTCCTGACGGCCGTCCAGCCGGATGCGCTGGTCGAAGTATCCTTTCGTGTAGAACAACCCCACGCCCACGAGCGGCACACCGAGATCCGATGCAGCCTTGCAGTGGTCCCCGGCGAGGATACCGAGGCCGCCTGAGTAGATCGGCACGGAGTTGTGCAGGCCGAATTCAGCGCAGAAAAACGCGACGGGCCCCTTATCGAGCCCCGGGTATTGCGCGCCGAACCAGGTATCCGTGTCCGACTGAGTCCGCGCGAGCTTTTCGCGCACGGCGTCATAGCGGCGCAGGAAGTCGGAATCGCGTGCGCAGGCCTGAAGGCGCGCCGGATCCACGCGATGCAGCAGCTCGATCGGGTTGTGCCGCGTCAGGTGCCAGATCGGCTGGTCGATGACGCGGAACAGTGCCCGTGCCTCGCGGTCCCAGCTCCACGCCAGATTGCCGGCGATGTCCACGAGACCCTCGATTCGCGACGGCAAGTGGGGTAGCTGCACGGTGGGCAGGCTCATATGGCAGGGTAACTAAGCGCCTGCTTCGAAATACTCAAGCGAAGCTGGGCCCGCGGAACAGCGAGCGTTCGCATGAGACTTCCCTGGTGTGAGTGCCTGGAAAAGGCCAGGACGGGGCTCACAATTCCACTTGCTCTCCATCTCGAGCCGCTCGCACGCTCCACTGGTAGCGAGCCTGAATCGCCGCGGCCAGTGCGTCGGCCGCTCGTGGCTCGCCGTGTACGAGATAGGTCTGGCGCGGCGGGCGCCGGAACCCCGCGAGCCAGCGCAGCGTCTCCAGCTGGTCGGCGTGCGCCGATAGGCCGTGGAGGATCTCAACGCGTGCGCGCACCGGAACCATCCCGCCGAACATCTTGAGCGACTTCGCGCCGTCCTGGAGTGCGCGCCCTCGAGTCCCCGCCGCCTGAAAGCCGACAAACAACACGGTGGTGCGAGCGTCGGGCAGGCGGCGTTGCAGGTGATGCAGGATCCGGCCGCCCGTCGCCATGCCGCTCGCCGACACGATGATCACCGGCCCGTTGATGTCGTTCAGCCGTTTCGACTGTTCCACGGTACTGCAGAACTGCAATCGGTCGGGACGCAGCGGATCCTGGCCGTCCTGGATCTCGCTACGCATGTCCGCGTCGTGATCTTCGGCGTGCCGGTGGTAAATCTTGGTGACTTCCGTGGCAGAGGGACTGTCCACGTAGACCGGCAGGACAGGAATGCGCTGCTCGTCCTCGAGCCGCTGCAGGATCCACAGCAGTTCCTGGGTACGGTCCACGACAAACGCGGGCACAAGGAGCGTCCCGCCGCGTCGCGCGGTGTCGTTCACAATTCGCGCGAGCTCATCCGCCGCGCCTTCGGGGTGAGTGCGATCACCATAGGTGGACTCGAGCAGCAGCACATCGGCCTCGGCGACCGGTTCCGGATCTGGGAGAATAGGCCGGTCGTAGCGTCCCAAGTCGCCCGAGAACACGATGCGTGGGCCGGCGCCGAGCTGCACGTCTACGGTCGCGGCGCCCAGGATATGCCCCGCGCGCCGGTAGGTGACGGTGATGCCGCCTGCCACCGGGAACGGCTTGCCGTACCCCGCGGGGCGCAGCTGCCCGAGCGCGCGTTGGGCGTCGGCGGCGGTGTACAGTGGCAACGCGGGTTTGTGTTTCGAGTAGCCATGGCGGTTAGCGCGTTCGGCCTCCTCTTCCTGCAGATGCGCCGAGTCGGGAAGCAGCACGCCGAGCAGCTCGCCCGTCGCCGGGGTGCAGTAGATCGGTCCTCGGTAGCCGCGCCGCACTAGCAGCGGGAGCGAACCGGTGTGATCGATGTGCGCGTGCGAGATGACGACCGCGTCGAGGCTCGTGGGATCGAACGGCGGCTCGCGCCAGTTGCGCTCCCGTAACTCCTTGAGTCCCTGGAACAGCCCGCAGTCGAGCAGCACGCGACGGCCATTCGCGCTCACCAGATGCATCGATCCGGTGACCGTCTGGGCCGCGCCGAGGAATTGAAGCGTCGCCATGGCTCGAGTCGCTACGACGGGTGCGGCGTCTCGCGCGCTACGGTCGGCGTGGCGAATACGGGACGCTCCTCACTCGGCAGCCCGAGGTGGGTGCGCGCGCGGTTCAGGGCATCGTCGATGTTGCCGAGGATGTTGTCCTCCCCCAATTCGTCGTACAATCCGGCCCGCTCCATTGCGACGACCGGCTGCGAATGAACGTCTGAGAGGACGACCAACGTTCCTTCGCGGCGGCCGCGCCGGACCAGATCACGCAGCACGTGCAGCCCGGTGGAGTCGATCGCCGGCACATGCCGCATGCGCAGAATCAGCACCCGCGGCCGGCCTGCAATGCGGCCCAACTCATCTCGGAACGTCTCCGCCGCACCGAAAAAGAACGGCCCATTGATCTCGTACACCTCGACCCCGGCGGGCACCACGCGCCGGCGCACGGCGTTCGGGTCGCTCTCGAAATCGTCGGCGGGGTCCTGGAACTCGTGCGTCAGCACACTAATGTTGGTGACCTCCGCCATGCGCCGCATGAACAGGAAGGCGGCGAGCACCATGCCGACCTCGATGGCAACCGTCAAATCGACGAGTACGGTCAGGAGAAACGTCGCCAACAGGACTGCGACGTCGCTCTTCGGCGCCCGGAGCTCGGCCAGGAACGTGCGCCATTCGCTCATATGGTAGGCGACGACGACCAAGATACCGGCCAGCACGGACAATGGCACGAGCCCAGCCCAGCGGCCGAAGAACAGCGCGATGAGCAGCAGCGTCAGCGCGTGAATGATCCCGGCGACCGGGGTTCGACCGCCGTTCTTCACGTTGGTGGCGGTGCGGGCGATCGCCCCGGTGGCGGGGATCCCGCCGAACAGCGGGGAGGCGATGTTTGCCACGCCCTGGGCCACCAGCTCCATGTTCGAGCGGTGGCGGCCGCCGATCATACCGTCTGACACGACGGCGGAGAGCAGCGATTCGACCGCGCCCAGCAGCGCGATCGTGAACGCCGGGCCGAGGAGCTCCGGGAGGTCGCCAAACGCAAACGCCGGCAGGGCCGGCGCCGGTAGCGCCGCGTTGATCACCCCGAAGCGGCTGCCAATCGTCTCGACCGGCAGGTGCAACCCTTGCACCAATGCGGTGCCGACGAGCAGCGCCACGAACGGGCTCGGGATCCGCCGGTTCACATGTGGCCACCCGAGGATGATGGCGACCGTCCCGCCGGCGACGAGCAGTGCCCATGGGTTGATCGAATCGACGTGCGTGATGAACGCTTGCCACTTCTCGACGAACGGCGCCGGCACCGTGCCCATGCGCAGCCCAAGGAAATCCTTCACCTGGCTCGAGAAAATGATGAGCGCGATGCCGCTCGTAAACCCGATAGTCACCGGGTGGGGGATGAACTTGATCGCACCGCCGAAACCGGCGAGACCGAACGCGATCAGAATCACCCCGGCCATGATCGTGGCCGCGGCGAGCCCCGGGTACCCGTACTGTTGGACGATCGCGTATACGATGACAACAAACGCGCCTGTGGGCCCACCGATCTGCACGCGCGATCCGCCCAGGGCGGAAATGAGGAAGCCCGCGACGATCGCCGTGTACAGCCCACGCTCGGGGCCCACACCGCTCGCGATCGCAAACGCGATGGCGAGCGGCAGCGCCACGATGCCGACGATGACGCCGGCCGTCAGATCGGCGGTGAACTGCGCGCGCGTGTAGCCGCGCAACGTGGTGACGAGTTTCGGAACGAGCACCCCGGAAGCTACTCGGACACCCGTCGCCCGACGACGAGTAGCGAGCTGCCGAACGGCAGGCCGAGCGGCGTCAGCAGCCGCTGCTCGAGGCGCGACAGTCGATACAGCCACTCGTTGATCCGGGACGGCGGAATCCTCGGCGCGGCAGGACGGGGGTGGAGCACCGCCTCCCCGAGCCGCGCCACAAGCTTCGCCGGGAACAGCCAGTGGAAGAAATACGCGGTGTGGATGACGCGCAGCCCGGCGTCCCGCGCCAGCACCTTGAACCGGTGCCTGGTGTAGCGCGTGTAGTGGTGGTTCAGGTCGTCGTGGGTTGTCCACAATAGCCGGAACGCCGGCACGGTCACGACCAGCAGGCCGGTTTGCGCGAGCAGGTCCACCGCCCGCCGCAGCGCGTCCGCAGGATCGGGGAGATGCTCGAGTACGTCGAGCATCAGGATGAGTTCATAGCGCTTCCCGGGCGCGAAGCTCGCATCGAACGGGCCGACGTGGATCCGATGGCGATGCGGGTTCGCGGGGCCGACGAGCGACGCATCGCTTTCGACGCCCTGCACCTCTCCAAACTCCGAGAGCCGATCGAACAGCAGGCCATCGCCGCAGCCGACGTCCAGAATCGACCGCGGCCCGCCCGGGGACAAGTGACGGCGCACCACCTCGAGCACGAACTCCTCCCGGGCGCGCCACCACCAATGCCGCTCGTACAACTCGCGATAGCGCCGCGCGTATTCCGGATCCACGAGGACGTCAGCGAGACGGGCTGGAGGCCGCAGAACCCCGGATGATCCGGCCGACGACGTACAACGGCCGCCGCTTGACCTCCTCATACACCCGGCCCACGTACTCCCCGACTACGCCCAGGAAAAAGAGATTCACGCCGGACAGGAACGTGATAACGACGATCAACGACGTGAATCCCTGGGGCGACCGTTGCAGGGCGAGCTTCGCGTACAGCGCGTACAGGGCAAACACACCGGACAGGGCGATGGCGGCCGCCCCCAGCAGCGCCGCCGCGCGGATCGGCACGATTGAAAACGCGAAGATCCCGTCGAACGCGAGACCCAGAAGGCGGCGTAGGCTGTACTTGCTCTGCCCCGTGGGCCGTTCGTGGCGCTCGACGGGAATCCCGACCTGCCGGAACCCGACCCAGCTGCGCAAGCCGCGCAGGAACCGCTGCCGCTCCGGGGCGAGCCGCAGCTGCTCGACGACCCGGCGCGACAACAGGCCGAAATCCCCTGCGTCGACCGGCACCGCCACGCTCGAAAGGCGCCGCAGCATTCGATAAAAGAGGAAGTACGACGCCCGCAGCCACCACGCTTCCTTGCGGTGCGTGCGTTGCGCGTAGACGACGTCGTAACCGTGCGCGTAGCGCTCCAGGAACTCCGGGATCAACTCCGGCGGGTCCTGGAGATCCCCGTCCATCAGAATGGTCACGTCGCCCGTCACGTGGTCGAGCGCGGCCGTCAGCGCGGCTTGATGCCCGAAGTTGCGGGACAGCGAGATGACGACCAGGCGGGGGTCGCGCGCCGCGGCCGCTTCCAGCAAGGCGAGGGTGCGATCCCCGCTGCCGTCGTCCACCACGACGATCTCGTGCGGGCCGCCCGGCACGGCGCCCAACACGTCGCCGACGCGGCGCAACAGCTCAGCGACGCCCGCCTCCTCGTTATAGAGCGGTACGGCGACGGACACGCGGGGCGGAACGCTCATCGGCGCGCGCGGCCCTTGAAATAGACCATGCGCCACAGCGGCGCCCCGAGCGCGGTGAGCGCATAGGGCTCGAAGACGACCGGATCGAAGCGCGCCGTGAACAGGCGGCGCCACTCCGCCAAGGGCCTGGGGAAGTCGCCGCGGTCCCAGCGCGCCAGCAGCCGGGCGACGGAGGTGTGGTCGGGGAGCACGAGCTCGAGAATGTGCACGTGTCCGTCTTCACTCACCAGATCGGCGAGCTGGGCCAGGATCCGCTCGACGCCGGGCGTGTCCACATGATGCAGGAAGCTGTTCGCCAGGATGAAGTCAAACCGCTCCGACGGAGGCACCGTGTAGGTCGTGACGTCCGCCACCACGAAGGTGCGCTGGTGCCGGCGGCGCGCTGACTCGACGTAACGCTGGTTGAAGTCGATCCCCAGGTAGTCCGCGTGGGCAAAGTGGTGCGTGTTGGTGCCCGGCCCGCACCCCACATCGAGCACGCGCCGCGCCGCGCGCAGGTCGTTGTGGGCGTGGATCGGCGCGAGCTTCTGCTCCGCAAATGGCGCCTGCCACAAGCGGTACACCCACGTGTGGTCCAGCAGTCGGGCGGCGAGCGTCACGGGCGCCACCGAACGACGAACCGGTCGAGAACCGCCTGACGGGGATAGCGGCTGGTCAACGAATCGAGCAGGTCGGGAGGGAGCGCTCCCGAAAACGGTGGCAACTGTTTGATCGCCACTACGGTCACGGCGTGCTCATCCAGCGCGGCAAGCACCCGTTCGGTGCGACCGACCGTGTCGGAGAGGAACTCCCAGATCGTTCGGGTTGGATTCTTGAGCCCCGCGAGGAAGGCGACCTCGGGACAGTCGGGCGCCGCGTACACGTAGCGACCCGACGCGTGCGCCTGCAACAGTCCGACGAGCGAGTCGTAGCGCGCCGCGTCCCGTGCCCCGACCACGAGTCCGCCCCGCGGCAACGTCAGCGGCACCGACGGTTCGCGGCTGGGGTGCGTATTGACCACCGCAAAGAGCAGGTACAACCCGAGCACAGCGCTGGGAACAGGAAATGGAACGGCGCTGCGGTGGCTCGGTCGAGCCTTGACGACCGCCAGCACCGCGATGGCGGCCACCGGGGCGACATAGAAGAAGTAAATCGGTCGGGCGAACGGGAATTGCACCAGACTCCATAGCGCCGCGATACTCAGCACAAGCAGGATCTGCTGGCGGCGTTGGGGCGACAGCTCCCCCCGGTGCCGTACCAGCAACCAGACGCCGGCGAGCACCGTCAGCGGCACGAGCGGGCGGATCGTATACCAGACGGCGTGTCGCGACAGAATGAAGAACGCGATGAGGGCGACGAGCAGGACGGCGAGCAACAGTCGTCGCGCTGGACCCGGCGACAGCGGGATCAAGCCGAGCAGCAACGCCACGGGAAGCGCCCCAAGCAGCGTCGCCGCCGACGGCAGACCGCTCGCGGCGAAGTCGAGACGCCTGACGGGCGTGATAAACACACCGCTCCACAACTCGTCGGTGGCCCCTGCCCGCAGGTACGGGATCACGAACAGAGCGATGGGTATCGCGACGCCCACCGCAAACGGTGCGACGAGTCGCGCCAGCGTCGCCCACCGCTCGACCCCACCCTGCTTCGCGGAGGCACACTCCCAGGTCACGAACGCCGCGAGTGCCGCTCCCGGGAGCACGAAGTGCACGATCTCCGGCACAGCGAGCTGCCCGCGCACCAGCCAGGCGAGTAA
>DATBLG010000130.1:0-2735 GCA_036555485.1 Gemmatimonadales bacterium
CGCGCTCCCCGGGCTTGATGGCCCAGAATTGTGGAGCAGGTTCATAGCACAGCGCGTCATGACCGAATTGTATCGATGGGGAGGAGCCCAGGTCAACCCAGCGAGCGTCACCACCACGTAACAGTCACGCCAGGCGAGCTACAAACTCATGATTCGTGTCACCACGCTTCGCGAATTGACGCTGACGACGCCGGCGAGCCCCGGGCGTCCTCCGCATTTGAGTGCCGCGAGTGGGCTGGTGCTCGCCGGCGACTTTCTGTATGTCGTCGCGGATGACGAGCATTACCTCGGTGTCTTCCCCGCGCGCGGCGACGCGGCGGGCGAGTTGCTGGCGCTGCTTCCGGGCGCGTTGCCCACGAACCGGGCGGAACGCAAAGCCCGCAAGCCGGATCTCGAGGTCCTGACTCGTCTCCCGCCCTTCCCCGGTCACCCGGGTGGCGCTCTCCTCGCGCTCCCTTCGGGCTCAACGCGCAACCGCCGCACCGGCGCATGGCTCTCGCTCGACGCGCACGGCGCGGTCATCGACACACCACACCAGATCGATTGCTCGGGCCTGTGTGAGACCCTGACGCAATTGGTTCCGGCACTCAACATCGAGGGTGCAGTCGTTGTGGATGAGCGTTTGCGGCTGCTGCACCGCGGGAGCAAGGGCCATCCCCAGAGCGCCACCATCGACGTGTCCTTGCCCGATGTGCTGCACGCCTTAGGGACCTCGAATGCGATCGAGGCCCCGAGGCTACTCGGCACTCGGTCCGTTGACCTGGGGACCGTGGACGGAATCCTGCTGGGCTTCACCGATGGAGCCGCATTGCCGGATGGAACCGTTGTGTTTGCGGCCGTCGCCGAGGATTCCGAGAACCCGTACGAGGACGGTCCCTGCGTCGGCGCCGCGGTCGGCCTGCTCGACCGTGATGGGCGGGTGCGCTTCATGGAATATCTGGACCCCACCCACAAGGTCGAAGGGATCTCAGCCCAGATCGAGGACCATGTGATCAGGCTGCTGCTCGTCACCGACGCGGATGAGGTGAACCTTGCGGCACGCCTGCTGACTGCCGCGATCCATGATTATCCGTTTGAACCCAGCCGCCCAGGCCCGTAGCGGTGCGGTGCCACACCTCGGCAAGCCACGCCACGTCGTCAGGTGTGAGCGCGCCACGGCGCCGCGCCGCGACGAGTCGCGCACCCACTGCCTCCCGCTCCCGCGCGAGCAGCTCGCGTACACGCGCGTCTCCGGCGCTGTCGGTGTGCCGCACCACTCGCGCCAGCGCGGCGACATACGCGTCGCCACCGCCGGCGAGCGCCGCCGCCCGTGCGCTCGCTTCGGGGGCTCCGGGAGGTGGCGCGAGTCCGAATCGGGCGAACGGCAGCGCCCAGTTGTCCGTGGTAAAGAGGCCCGCCGGATTCTCGAGCCATACCCAGGCATGTAGCACCGCGATCCGCGGGCCGGTAGCGACCCCGTGTCGCAACCCCTCGTGACTCAAAAGGAAGCTTTCCTCGTCCAGTGTGCCGCTGTGGAAATGCCAGGCGGCTGCGGGTACGGGGAAACCGGTGGGCAGATCCACGTCGTTGGTGACGAGCACCGCATAGGTGATGCCGATCAGCGTGCGCCGGCCCTCGAGTAACGCGTATTCCAGGATCGGCGGGTGCGCGACATCGCGCACCCCGTTCACGAGCAGCGCGGCGTTCACCCAGTGCTCGCCCATGCCGGGGAAATCAGGCCCGACCCGGCGATAACCCGCCGCCAGGGCGACGCTCGGTTCCTGGTACCGCGCGGTCGCGGCGCGAGCCGCCGCCACGAAGTCCGCGACGGAGTCGGGGGCCTGTGCCGTCGCCAGCAGGACGCTCAACGCACCCGCGATCACGGCGACACCACCACCAACGCCCGCTGTCCGTAGGCCGCGAGCACCGCCTGCAGCCGATCGTCCGAGAGCCCCTGTGGGAAACGACTCACGAGCTGCAACCGCTCCCGACCGTCCTTTTTGCGAACGAACGCCCCGCGCCGGATGTCTGCCTCGGGCACGTTGGGAAACGTCCCCTCCCTGATCGCCGCGACCGGAACGAAGTACAGGCTGTCGCCGCTGCGGACGATCAGCGCTGTATCCTGAACGACGAGGACTTCCCCTCTGACCTGCCGGGTCCGAGTGACGAGCCGGGCGGCGATCCCTTCGGGACGTTGCGCCGGCGGGAATGACTCAGGCCGCGGCCCCATGTGGCAGCCGTTGAGGCCGAGCCAGGCGACGAGAGCGATCGAAACGGCGCGCATGGGCTCACCTCGTCGGAATGCGGGTGGAGGCAAAGCGGCGCTCGAAACTGTCCTGGGCGACGCGCCAGCGGCCCAACGCGGTGAACAGTGCGGCATCCGAGGGCTCGAAGGCCGCGGTATCGCGACCCGACGCGATCCAGCCGGGACGGATCCACTCGATGTAATAGCCCTGGGACTCGAGGAGGAAGGTGCGCGCCTCGCCCCGAGCGTCCTCGCCCGTCTCGAACACGGCGCTGTACCGTTGCCCGGGCGACGTTTGCAGGTAGCGATGGTCGGCGGCCCGCAGGCTCGCGAGGGCGGCCGTGTCCGCCGTGCCGGCCGCATCCAACAGGCGAGCGATCGGGATCGACCGCGCGTCGGGGCGACGCAGGGCGGCCGCGAGAGCTACGCGATCGATCCGCCAGTTGTCGGCGACGAAGGACAACCGCACGCGGAGGCTGTCCCCGGGAGGGACCGGGATAATTGCGGCCAC
>DATBLG010000062.1:0-12944 GCA_036555485.1 Gemmatimonadales bacterium
CGCTCTCCAGCGGGTGTGCGCGCGCACCGATCGACCGGATCGTGCACGCCGTCCATGTCTGAATCCTTTGGAAGCGGGCAGCCTGCCGCGTCGATCTTCTCGCCGGCGGGCGTGGCCGGGCACTTGTCGGCCGAATCCACCACGCCGTCACCATCCGAGTCCATCGGGCATCCGGCCGCATCGACCCGTTCGGCCGGCCGCGTGCCGGGACACCGATCGATGGCGTCCGCGATCGCGTCGCCATCCGCATCCTTGGGCAACGAGCAGCCCCGCCCATCCACCTTGTCGCCCGGCGGGGAATTGCCGCACCGGTCGTTCGCGTCCACGACGCCATCGGCGTCGCCGTCCTTGGGCAGCGAGCAGCCGCGCGAATCCACGGCGTCACCCGGCTGCGTGTTGGGACAGGCGTCCATCCCGTCTGCCAGGCCGTCGCGGTCACCATCTTTTGGACTGGACTTGCCGAGCAACGCGCTCAGCCCGCCCTGGACCGCGAAGTTCCAGTTGTTGGAAACGGACCCGCTCTGATTCCTGGGCGACGGAATGAAGTCCTCGACGGCCGCGATCCGAATCGCGACGTTCGGGCCCAGTCCGAACCGCAGCCCGAACAGGCCGCTGACGCCGTCGTCGGAGACGTTGCCGGTCCTCCCATACATGTTGTGGACGTAGCCCGCACCGACCAACACCGCGACGGGGCCGGCGACGGGTTGCGCGAACACGAGTCGGGCATTGAGCGGGATCAATGTGGCGTCGGTGCTGCCCGGGCTGGTTGTGGGGATGTACAGGCCCGATCCTTCGAGTGCCAACCCGGGCGCGATGAAGATGCCCAACCAACCGCCGCCGCCGAAACCATTGTCGAATGCCAGGGACCGATCGAATCGCGTGTAGGCCCCAAATCCGCCGACCTCTACGGTGCCAGGGCGCTGCCCCATCGCAGGCGCGGACAAGAGCGCGGTGAGGACGGCGAACATCGCCGTACTGAGCCGTCGCATGGCGGCCTCCTCTCTGGGTAAAAGCAAAAGACAATGCTGAGGAAAGAAACGTTGGACGGGATACACCACACCGGCTACGAAGAGTCACGCGAGTTTCGCGCGTGTGAGTCCGACCATCTACACGGTGATAGCGATCACGAAGCGGTGGGTACGATGCGTGCGAGGAAGCCACCCGGGCGGGCGCGACGGCCGCACCAATGATGCATCGCGCCCAGCCCGGCTGGATCGGTGAACCCTAATTCATCCGATGGAGCTCGACCCTCCGGTTACGCGCGCGCCCCGCCGCTGTGGCGTTTGACGCGATAGGATTGCCCGCGCCGAAGCCCCGCGATGTGAGCTGACGTGGTGCAACTCCCCGGCTGACCAGATACGCTCGGACCGCCTCCGCCCGTGCCTGCGACAGCCGCAGATTGATGGCAGCGCCGCCGCGGCTGTCGGTGTAACCCGCGACCTCCACTCGGAGCAGCGGATACGCCGCCAGGCTTGCGGCGACGCGATCGAGCGTGGCGTGGGATTGGTCGGTAAGGTTGGCGCTGCCCGTTTCGAAGTTCACACCTTCCAGCACGATGCTCCGCTGCACTCCCGTGAACAGCACCGGGCAGCCGAGGGCGACAACCCGCTGTCCCGCGGGCGTGCCGGGGCATCTGTCGACGGCGTTCGCCACGCCATCCATGTCCGCGTCACTCGAAGGCGCGCAGCCGGTCACGTCGACAGTCTCCCCAGCGGGCGTGCTGGGACACCGGTCGGTCAGATCGCCCACGCCATCGCCATCCGAGTCCTTGGGGAGGGTGCATCCACTCGCGTCCACCTTGTCACCCGAGGGGGTGCCGGGGCATTTGTCGACCGCATCGACGACGCCGTCGCCGTCGGCGTCTTTGGGGAGCGAGCAGCCGTTCAGGTCAACGGCGTCGCCCGCTGGCGTGACCGGACACCTGTCTGACGCGTCCACCACGCCGTCAGCGTCCGCGTCCTTGGGCAGCGGGCAGCCACGTCCGTCGACCGCCTCGCCCCGCGGCGTGGTCGAGCAGACGTCGACAGTATCGATCACGCCGTCATGGTCCCTGTCCCCGATGGCGGAACGGCCCACGCGCAGGCTCAACCCAGCCTGCACGGTCAGGTTCCAGTTGTCCGAATTGCCGGGCCCTTCGTTCAGCGGCGACGGGAAGTAGTCGACGACGCCCTCGAGGCGGGCGGCCAGCCTCCCGGCAAGATCGAAGCGCGCGCCGAGCAGGCCGTGGGCGCCGTCTTCCCACACCCTCGAGGGCTTCGTGTATTGATTGTGGACGTAGCCCCCTCCGACCAGCACGGCGATGTAATCGTTCACCGGCCGGGCGAGGAGCAGGCGCACGTGCACCGGTGTCAGCGCGACGGTCCCGATCCCGGACGTGTTGGTCGAGAGGTAGGCGAGCGTTCCCTCGATCGCGACGCCGCGGGCGACGTAGATGCCGAGGAGTCCTCCGCCTCCCAACCCGTCGCGCAGACCGGTGGACGCATCGAACCGGGTGAAGCGACCGAAGCCGCCGAACTCCAGTGTCCCGGGGCGCTGCGCCGTCGCCGTCGAGGAGATGAGGGCAGCCAGGACGGCGACCAGCGTCGGGATCCGCAACCGCATGACGACCTCCACGGTTCTCAAGTGGCGATTTCCGGTGTGAGCTCGGGGCCGATCGCCGGAGGGGTTTCGGACCCGGCCGGAGTGGGTGGGGCGGCGGGCGGCGGTTCCGGCGCCTGGGGACCGGCGAGCCGAAACGTCTTCACCGCTCCCTGCAGTCGGTCGGCCGCTTCGGCGAGCTGATTGGCGGACGACGCGATCTCCTGCGTGGAAGCGGACTGTTGCTCGCTCGAGGCGGCGATCTCCTGGGCCGAAGCCAGCAGGCCGTCCGTGCCATGCGCCACGGCGCTCAAACGCGCGGCGATTTCGTCCACCAGGCGTCGCACCTCGACCGCCGAGGTGGCGATCTCCTGGCTCCACGCGTCGTTGGCCTCCGCCTCCTGCGCCACCGTGGCGAGCCCGTTGGCCGCCGTCTGCGCCGCTTCGCGCGCCACGGCGCCGGTCTGCGCGAGCCGTTGCAGCCGGTCGCGCGTCGCTTGCACGCGCGTCAGCACGCCGCGCACCGTGTCGGCGGTTTCGGTGGCTGCGGCCGCGGCGAGTGAGGCGAGTTTACGCACCTCGTCGGCCACGACCGCGAAGCCGCGTCCCTGCGGCCCTGCCCGTGCCGCTTCGATCGCCGCGTTGAGCGCCAGCATGTTGGTCTGGGTGGCCACCGTCTTCGCCTGGCCCACGAATTTCTGAATCTCGGCGGACGATGCGGCGAGCGTTTCCGCTTCGTGCGCGCCGCGCTCCACGTCCTCGGCGAGCCGGGCGAGCTGCGCGATCCCCTGGTCGAGCAAGCCCTTGTGATGACGCGCGAGCGTGGCGAGATCGGCGTTGCGCCGCACTGAATCCTCGGCCCCACCCGCCAGCGCGGTGGAAATCTGGAGAATCCGCCCGGCGTCCTCCGCGGCCCCGCGCACCAGCTGGGCCTGCTCGGCTGCCCGTTTGGTCAGGTCTTGCGTGGTCGCCGTCATTTCCTGGGTGGACGCGCTCATCTGTTGCGTGGACGCCGAAATCTCCGCGGCCATGGCCGCCGACTCGTCGGCCGCCGAGCGGATCGCGCCCACCAGCCGCCGCAGGGCCGCGACCATCGCGTGCACCGACGACAGCAGATCGCGCATTTCCGCCGAATCACCACTGTGGGCCGCCACCGCGACGGTGAGATCCCCGGCCGCCACCTGGCTCGTGACCGTGGCCGCCGCGCGGACCGGAGCGGTGACCTGCCGGTCGAGCCAGCGACCGAGCAGGTACAACACGCCCAGCGTCAACGCCAGCAGGCCGATGGCGCCGGTCCAGACCACTCGCCCGGCGGCGATGGCCGACGTGTGTGCCGCCCGGGTAGGCTGGCGAAACAGCACGCGCCACCGGCCGGTATGGGCGGGCACCGACACCACGAGCTCCTCGCCCTGCTGGGTGGAAAGAACGCCGGATGTCGTAGTGTCGGACAGGGGCGGCAGCTCGCCTTCGGGAAGCGGGCGGAGCGGCCGCTGGCTCTCGTCCTGCGACGCCAGGAGCTGCCCTTCGGCGTCCACAATCTGCATGTACGCGCTGTCGCCGAGGACGCCGCTCGAGAGCAGGGGGTGCAACCGGTCGAGTCTGACGACCGCCTTCAGGACACCGACCGGGCGACTACCCAGCGAGGCTCGGATCGCGACGTCGAATTCCATCGAGAGGGCCGCCGCCGATGAGTCATAGCGAACCGGTCCGACGTACGCCCCCTCGCGGGTCGCGACCTGCCACCATTCCTCGTCCTGCTGCGCGAAGTCCGACGTCCGTTCTGACGCGAGCACCGTGAACCCGTGCTCCTCGGTAAAGAACAGTTCCTCGATGTCGGATCGCGCCCGGTAGCCGCGGAGGAAGGCTTGGAGATCGGGATCGCCGCCCAATTGGCGCGCCTGACTGAACTGCTGTTCGACGTCAGCCAGTGGTAACCGGTGCAGCTGTCGCGCAGCCACTTGTTGAGCGGCGGTGCGCGCCGCTGCCACCACCTGGGGCAGGGCCGCCAGCACCTCGGTCTCGCGCTGACGTTCGCGGAGATAGTGGTCCACCAAGGCGGCGACGTGGCTGGCGGCCTGGAGCCCGCGCTGCTGCGCCAATTGCTCCAACGTCCGGCGGACGCCGCGGCCCGCGACGACGCCGATCCCGATCGTGAGCGCCACGGCGATCGCGGCACCCGCGAGGAGGAAACTCCTGCTGAGTTGATTGGACGGAGTCGCCATGGTGGGTCGGTTGGCTAAGCTATGACGCGTGACACACCGGGGCAAGCCTGTGTAGTTTCCGGCACCTATGCGTGATGTGCCGACGTACGATCCCGCGACTATCGAAGCGGCCTGGCAGGCTCGCTGGGTCGAGGGCCGCAGCAACGAGCCCGACCTGGACCGGCCGGCGCGGCCGTTTTACAACCTGATGATGTTCCCCTACCCCTCGGCCGAGGGCCTCCACGTGGGGAACATGTTCGCGTTCACCGGGGCCGATATTTATGGCCGCTTCAAGCGGATGCAGGGGTTCGACGTGTTCGAGCCGATCGGATTCGACGCGTTCGGGATTCACTCCGAGAATTACGCGCTGAATGTCGGGACGCATCCCGCCAAGCTCATCCCGCAGAACATCGAGACCTTCCGCCGGCAGCTGCGGCGGTTCGGCGGCATGTTCGATTGGCGCCACGAGCTGTCGACGACGGATCCGGCGTACTATAGATGGACCCAGTGGCTGTTCCTGCAGTTGTTCAAGGCCGGCTTGGCGTACAAGAAGCGCGCGGCCGTCAACTGGTGCCCGAAGGACAAGACGGTTCTCGCCAACGAGCAGGTCATCAACGGGCGCTGCGAGCGCTGCGAGTCACTCGTCGAGCAGCGGTTTCTCGATCAGTGGTTCTTCCGGATCACCGACTACGCCGAGCGGCTGCTCGCGAATCTCGACCAGCTCGACTGGTCCGCATCGACGGTCGCGCTGCAGCGCAACTGGATCGGCAAGAGCCAAGGGGCCGAGATCGTGTTCACCACGCCGTCGGGACACAGGCTCACGGTGTTTACGACGCGGCCCGAGACCATCTTCGGCGCGACCTACATGGTGCTCGCGCCTGAGCACCCCCTGGTGGATGACCTCACCGCCGCCGAGCAACGCCCCGCCGTCAAGGCGTACCAGCGCGAGGTGCAGACGAAGGACGTCGTGTCGCGCCGGGTCGGCGACAAGACCAAGACCGGTGTCTTCCTCGGCTCCTACGCCCGCAATCCGGCCACGGGCCTTGGCGTCCCCGTCTGGATCGCCGACTACGTCCTCATGGAGTACGGCACGGGCGCGATCATGGCAGTCCCGGCCCACGACCGGCGCGACCACGAGTTCGCCACGCAATTCGGTCTCCCAATCCGCGAGGTGGTCCGCGTACCGGGCGAGCCGCTGCCGACCGAGTCTCTCGAGGGGACGCTCGTGAATTCGGGGCAGTTCGACGGCTTGCCCTGCGCCGCGGCGCAGGACCGGATCGTCCAATGGCTCGAGGGGCAGGGCGGCGCCAAGACGACCGTGCGGTACCGCCTGCACGACTGGTGCATTTCTCGGCAGCGCTACTGGGGGCCGCCGATCCCCATCATCTATTGTGATGTCTGTGGCCCGGTGGGTGTGCCGGAGCAGGACCTGCCCGTGGAGCTGCCGTTCATCGAGGACTTCCGCCCCGACGACAGCGGGATCTCACCCCTCGCGCGGCACAAGGAGTGGTTCAACGTGCGCTGCCCGCAGTGCGGTGGGGCGGGCCGGCGCGAGACCGACGTGTCCGACACGTTCCTGGATTCGGCCTGGTACTTCCTCCGCTACCCGTCGACCGAGTTCCACGATCGGCCGTTCGATCCCGCGCGCACGAAGACGTGGCTCCCGGTGACGAGCTATATCGGCGGCAACGAGCACGCGGTGCTACACCTGCTCTATTCGCGCTTCACCACGATGGTGTTGAAGGACCTCGGCCACGTCGGCTTCGAGGAGCCGTTCCCCAAGCTCCGGGCCCACGGGCTCATCGTGAAAGACGGCGCGAAGATGTCCAAGTCGCGCGGCAATGTCGTTGTCCCCGACGCCTACATCCAGCGGTGGGGCGCCGACACGTTCCGCATGTACCTCATGTTTCTCGGGTCGTTTCAGGAAGGCGGGGACTTCCGCGAAGAAGGCATCACGGGGGTGCGGCGGTTCCTCGAGAAAGTGTGGCTCCTGACCCATGAGGCGGCCGCCGCAGAGGATGACCCGGCGCCACCGGAGGTGGGGCGCAAGCTGCACCAGACCATCCGCAAAGTCACCGGTGACACGGAGCGGCTGGATTACAACACCGCGATCGCCGCGATGATGGAGTACGTGAACGTCGTGCGGGACGCCCATGGCGTGGTGCGGCAGGCCGTCGAGCCGTTGGTCGTGATGTTGGCTCCGTACGCGCCGCATTTGGCCGAAGAGCTGTGGGCCAAGCTGGGCCATGACACGTCCATCTTCAGCGCCCGGTGGCCGGCCTGGGATGAACACCTCGCCTCGGCGGGAGACGTGGAAATCGCCGTGCAGGTCAACGGCAAGCTCCGCGCCCGGTTGCAGCTGCCGCGGGGCGCGTCCCAGGAGGATGTCGTGGCCAAGGCCTTGGCGGACGAGGGCGTCAAGCGATTTGTCGACGGCCAGACGGTTCGAAAAGTGGTCTACGTGCCGGATCGGTTGGTCAATCTGGTGGTCTGATTGTCACAGCAACTTTGCCACCAGATCTCCGACCACGTACCCCACACCGGCGACTCCCAATCCGACCACGAACATGTCGAACCCGCTGCGGAAGATTCCGCGGCCAGTAAAGAAGCTCCGCGCCGCGCCCACAGCGAAGTGCGACAGCATCGCGAGCGTGAACGCCGTCCACACCGCGACCTGTCCCTGAAACACGAGGAATGGCGCCACCGGGATCAGGGCCCCGACCGCCGTCGCGGTGCCGGTGACCCATCCTTCCTGGAGCGGCGTCGCATGCGCCGCGCCGATCTTCAGCTCCTCCCGTACCGCTTCCTCCAGGGCCCGATCGGGATTCTTCATTACCTCGGAGGCCATTTCACGGGCGCGGTCCGGTTCGATCCCTTTCGCCTCATAGAGAATCGCCATCTCTTCCGCCTCGACCTCTGGCATGAGGCGAATCTCCTCCCGCTCCATCGCGATTTCATGGGCGTACACTTCCTGCTCGCTCTTGGCGGCGAGATAGCCGGAGGCGCCCATCGAGAGGGCGTCCGCGATCATCCCGGCGACGCCGGAGATCAGCACCACGTGCGCGGCGACGCTCGCGCCGATCATCCCGGCCACGAGGCCGAAGTTCGCCGTCAGGCCATCATTGAAGCCGTACACGACGTTCCTCAAAAAGCCGCCCGACCCGGTCTGGTGCCACGGCTCCGCGCTCGCGCCGGACAACCCGGCCAGCGTGCCGGCGTGTTCCGCCGACTCTTTGGCCAGCGTGAGGGACACGGCGCGGGCGGCTTCCCCGCGGGACTCGCGGTGCAGGTCGATGTAGCCTTTGACTTCGCGCCCTTCCTCGCGCAACAACAATGGAAGGAGGTAGCGCGGGCCGAACCGACGGCCCAGCCATGCCATCGCGCGGGCATTGAAGGAAGGCGGCGGGCCTTCCGCCGGTACGGGGTGGCCGCTCTCCCCTAAGAGCTTGGCCCACAACTCGGTATGGCGCCGTTCCACCGCGGCGAGACGGGAATAGGTCTCCCGCTTCTTGACATCGGGCTCCTCACCCGCCAGGACGCCATAGAGGAACGCGGCGTCGGACTCGTCTTGGTAGTGGTGCAGCCAGGTTTTCAATTCGGGAACCGGCATGGCGTGAAGATACGGGATGGCCTGTTAACTTCCAAGATGGCAACCATTTGGGTGCGGTGTGCGTAGTTATTGCGACCCTCCACCTGAGTACCGCATCTAAGCTTACGAACCGATGACGCTCTCTCTGACCGTCCCCGACATCCTGGTAGCGCGCGCCAAGGCCGGAGACCTGGAGGCCCTCGAAGCGCTGTACCGCGCGTTCGAGACCCCGGTGTACCACCTGGCCCGGCGCATTTGCCGCAGCCCAGAGGACGCCGAGGACGTGGTGCAGGAGACCTTCCTCGAGGTGGTGAAGAGCATCCGGGGGTATCGCGGCGAGGGGCACCTGTGGGGGTGGGTGCGGCGCATCGCGTCGTCGAAGGCGTTGATGCGGTTGCGCCGCGAGAAACTGCGGGTGACCGACGAGCTGCTGGACGAGGCAACTGGTTCACCACCCGCCAGCGTCGGCGCCCGGATCGATCTCGAGCGCGCCTTTGAACAACTCTCCGAGACATCGCGGGCGGTGGTGTGGCTGCACGATGTTGAGGGGTTCACGCACGAAGAGATCGCGGAGCAGATGGGCAAGACGGTGAGCTTTTCCAAATCTCAGCTGGCGCGCGCGCATACGCGGTTGCGCCGGATGCTGGTTGCGGAGCGGGAGGACCAATGATGCATTGCACTATGGATGATCTGCTGGCGCTGCGCGATGGCGAGGGCTCGGTTTGGGCGCGCAAGCACCGGGAAGAGTGCGCGGCCTGCCGGGCTGAGCTCGAGGCGGTCTACCAGCGCGTGGCGCAGCTGAAAGCGCTGCCGGCTCTCCGGCCCGCGCGCGATCGCTGGCCGGCGGTGCGGGATGTGGTGCTGGCCGAGCGCGCGCGACGACGGCGCCGCTGGACCGGCTTTGCCTTCGCCGCCGCGGCGGCGTTGACGGGCCTGATGGTGATCGCGCCCACGCTCGGCAACAAGACGAATGCCGAAGATCTCGCGCAGGCAAAGCAGCAGTCGGCGCAGCTCGAGTCCACCCTGCAGGATTACGATCCCGAGGGTCGGGTGATGAGCGGCCGGGAGGCGGAGATCTCCGCCCGGCTGGAGGACCAGATCGCCCTGCTCGACGGGCGGTTGATACAACTGGACGACCAATCGGTGCAGGAGGCGCTGCTCGTGGATCTCTGGCGCCAACGCGTGGACCTGATGCAGCAGCTCGTGCAGGTGCGCGCCACCCGTGCCAAATACGTGGGCCTGTGACGGCCCCCTAGAGAGGAACAGAGAGGAACAGCAACCATGAATCGCAAGTGGTTACTCATCGCATCGGCCGTCGCCCTGGTACTGCCGGCCGCGCTGGCCGCGCAGGAGACGCCCGCGCCCCGTGCGCGGCGCGCACCCCGGGCGGAGAGTCGCGCGTTCTCGTTCACGTTCGCCGATAACCGCGGACGGATCGGGGTCGTCGTCAATACCGCGAAGAACACGGAGACAGACCGGTACGGCGCCAAGATCGACGCCATCACCCCTGGTGGGCCGGCGGAGAAGGCGGGGATCAAGGCGGGTGATATCATCACGAAGTTCAATGGCACGTCACTCGCCGGCGTGTCCGCGGAGGATCGGGACGATTCCGGGCCGGGGATGCGGCTCATTGAGCTCGCGCACCAGCTCGAGCCAGGGGACACGGTCCGGGTTGAATACCGCCGCGGCTCCGACACCAAAAGCGCCACGCTCGTGGCGGCGGACCTGGGTGACCGCGCCTGGACTGGGGTGATGCCGCGCATGGCCGTTCCTTCACCGCGGTTCGAAATGGGGGATCTCGGTCCGATGGCATTGCTGGGCGAGGGCAATAGCTTTGCCTTCTGCTTCGGCGACTCGTGGTGCGATCTCGACCTCGTCACCTTGAACGCGGATCTGGGCGAATACTTCGGGACGCGCGAGGGACTGTTGGTCGTCAAGGCGCCGGCCGACTCGGCCCTGCCGCTCAAGAGTGGCGATGTGATCCTTTCGATCGGCGGGCGCAAGCCGACGTCGCCGGCGCACGCGATGCGCATCCTGCGGTCCTACGACACCGGGGAAGCCGTGTCGATCGAAATCTTGCGCCACCAACGGCGCCAGACGCTTTCGTGGACCGTGCCGGAGGAGTCGGAGCGGAGCTGGTACCGGACCCCGCAGGGCCGGAGCCGGGAGCGTGGCATGCCGAGCGTCTGGAAGATCCAGCCCGGATCGCGGATGAAACTGCGCGTGTCGGCGATCTAGCCGGCAGGCACTGAATGGGCCGGCCGGCGTCCTAGCGCCGGTTCGGCCCGATCAGGATCGCGTTCGTCACCAGGCGCGCCGTGCCGCGCCAAAAGGCCCGGAACAGCGGGTCGCCCACGAACAGCACCACCCGCCCGTCGCCTTGGTTCTCCACCACCGCCCAGGCCGTTCCCTTGAGCAACCGTTCGGTGTTGTCCGGCCAGACAAAGCCCGAAAGGACCAGCGAGTCGCCGGTGAACGCCACCGGGTTGGCGCCGCCTTTCGACGGCTTCCAGAAAGTCGAGCCGTCGAGGAACACCGGCAGTTGGCTCTGCTCGTAGCCGAGCGTCAACCAATGGGTGCGGTCGAGCGTCGCGCGGAAGATCGACCCCGGCAGCCATTCCGGTTTGTCGCGTGACGGCGCGGTCGGGGAGAGCAGCGGCGGAGCATCCGCCCGGACGGTGCTGTCCGCCTTGCCGCTGTCGGCCCCCACCGCGGTGATCGTCGACAGAGCGACATCCTTGTGCGCGGCGAGGTCGCCCGCGCCACCGATCCCGATCAGCACGCCGCCGCTCTGCACCCACGCCTTGAGCTTCGTCACCCCGTCCTCGCCCAGCTGGCGCCGCATCCGTCCGCCCGAGCCGTCCGGGATGATGATCACGTTGTAGGCGTTGAGATCGTCCATGCCGCTCAAGTTGGCGAGCGAGACCGGCGTGAACGGCGCGCCCAGGTCGCGCGTCAGGAAGTGCCACACCCAGCCGTAGCTCGTTTCCGACACGCCGTCGCCCACCGCCACGAGGATTTTCGCGGGGGACAGGCTGAGCACCTCGTCCGATCCGGTGCCGACGTCACCCGTGTCGGGGAAGGCGCTCTGCACGGCGCTCACCGGGACGCCGAGCGGGCCGGCCAGCGCGGCGATGCGCTCGTGCAGCGTGGGGGAATTCCGTTGGATCCGCACGACGAAGCTGCCGCGTGGGAAGCCACGGCCATCGGCGCGCAGCGGCTTGAAGGCGGTGGCGACGTTGAAACCTTCGCGCTGCAGGGCGAGGGCGAGCCGCGCCGCGCCGAGGCTGGTGTTGGTGAACACGTACGCCGAGCCGGCGCGGGCGGGCGCGGGCGGTGGCGGCAGCACCGTGTCGGTCACGGCCTGGCCAGCCGCCACGGCGTCTCCGGTCCAATACGCCTCGAGGTTGAACGTGTAGGGGAGCGACCACGCGGTTACGTCGTAGAAGCCGTAGTCTTCCTTTTCCGCGTCCTCGCCGCGCCGGCGGTTGCGCTGAAAGCGCTCCACCTGGTCGTGCACGAACGGCTGTTCCAACATGGCGTTCGGCTCGAGCAGCGCCTTGGCGAGACGGCGCTGCGGTTGGGCCAGGTCGATCACGTAACTCCCGGCCGGGAAGGTCCGGCGCCCGGCGGGGCCCCCCATGTAGGCGTGGGCCGCGGCGGAGGCCGCGGGCTGGGCGAGGCGGGAGACCTCGATCCCATTGCGCAGCAGCAGTCCCACCACGTGCGCGGCGGCGCGGGGATCGTTCCCGGGGACGAGCACGATGCGCTTCATCGGGTCGGCCGCCGCTTCTTCCATCGCCGACCGGCGGAAGGCGTAGTAGTCCTGGATGCGCTCCTGGCGATGCTGGGCCGCCGTTTCCAGCGTGGCGAGCGAGGCAATGAAGTGGTGGGCGATGCCGTCGCGAAACGTGCTGATCGTGCCGTCGTCGCGCCGTTTCTTGAACTCCGGCCCGCCGTCGGTCTCGTAGGTCATGCCGGTGGCGCCCTGGAACGTGGTCCACTCGTCCCAGTATCCCACATAGAAGAAGTCGAACACGCCGCGGACGAAATACTGCCACCCCTGACGGTCGAACGCCGCGGCGTTGCCCCGGCCGAACGTGTCGAACCAGCGCGTCGTCTGGGCGGGCAGGTTCTGGTTCACCGCCTGTGCGACGGGGGGGAAGAAGTAGGTCTGGGTGGTGGAGTGGTGATCCACGAACACCTGCGGGTGCCAGCGCAGGATGCCATCCATCATGATGCGGGCCTCGGGCTGGCTCTGGGCCACGAGGTCCCGGTTCATGTCGAAGCGGAAATGGTTGAACCGCCCCGAGATGCTCCACGGCTCGCTCTGCTCGAACGCGAATGGATGGTCGGCGCCCACCGCCACCGAGTTGTACCAGGCGGCGAACCGCTCGTGGCCGTCGGGGTTGGCGGACGGGTTCAGCACCAGCACGACGTTCTTGAGGATCCGCTGCGTGATCGAGTCCTCTCCCGCGAGCATCTGGTAGGCCACCTGCATCGCTGCCTCGAACCCGGCCGGCTCGTTGCCGTGCACCGAATACTGAAACAGCACGATCACCGGCTCCCGCGCGGCG
>DATBLG010000153.1:0-3550 GCA_036555485.1 Gemmatimonadales bacterium
GGTCATCGTGGCGCAGACCGGAGCGTCGGCGCTGAGCTTCGTCAACGCCCGCGGCGCGAGCAACATCGGGGTGGAGCTCGAAGTGCGGCGCAATCTGTCGATGTTCGCGCCCGGCCTGCTCCCCTTCACCGCATTCGCCAACGCCACGTTGATGCGCAGCCGGATCCGGCCGGGCAACGACAGCCTGGCCAGCAACACCAGCGCCAACCGACCGATGATGGGGCAGGCCGGATACGTGGTGAATGCCGGCCTGACCTATGCGACGCCAAACGGCCGGCTGACCGCAACCGCGATGTACAACGTGGTCGGACGTCGCATTGTCGAAGTCGGCCAACTGCCGCTCCCGGACGCCTACGAGCTCCCGCGCCATGTCGTCGACGCGACGGTTCAGGCCCAGCTCGGGACCCGCATCGCCCTGAAACTCGACTCGAAAAACCTGCTCGACGCCCCGTACCGGGTCGTGCAGGGCTCTGTCACCCGCCTGCGCTATCGCGCCGGACGGGTGTTCACTCTCGGTGTGACGCTAACGCCATGACCCCCGGAGGGCGCACCGTGCAACCCGTCCCATTCACCAGAAAGGCTCGCTACATGACTCCGCGTCCCCGCACTCTGTCGGTCCTGGCACTCACCCTGTCGGTCGGCGTATTCGCCGCGTGCAAGAATGACAGCGGTGGAACCGGTCCGCAGCCGCTGTCGCCACCCACCGGGGTGGCGACCTCTCAGCTGTCCCTCACGGCGATCCGCGTCTCCTGGTCCGCCGTCACCGGCGCAACGAACTATTTCCTCCAACGCGCCTCCGCCTCCAACCCCGGCGTGTTTACGCAGCTGGGCGGCGGGCTGCTCGGCGCCACGTCGTACGACGATAACGGCGTGTCGGCCGGCGTCGCCTACAGCTACCGCGTCGCCGCGGTCGCCGGTTCCGACACCAGCGCCTTCAGCGGCGTGGTCACCTTCACGACCGGGCTGCAGCAGGCCGTGATTAACGCGGACATCATCGCCAGCCGGACGCTGTTCTCCGACACGGTGTACGTGTTGAGCGGCTATGTCAAAGTCAAGAACGGCGCCGCGCTCACCATCCTGCCCGGCACGAAGATCGTCGGCGACACGAACGTCGTTGGCAGCTCGCTGTGGATCCTCCGCGGCTCGAGGATCGAGGCCAACGGCACCCAGGCCCAGCCGATCGTGTTCACCTCGCAACGCGCCCCTGGCAACCGCAAACCCGGTGATTGGGGCGGCCTCGTCATCATCGGCAACGGCATCATCAACCGTACCGGGGCGACCATCCTCACCGAGGGCGGAGCCGCCGGCGTCGCCGAAAACTACGCCGGGGGCACTGACAACAACGACAACAGTGGCGTGCTGCGCTACGTGCGCATCGAGTTTGCCGGCTACGACATCTCCAACGGCGCGGGCCAGGAGCTAAACGCCCTGTCGTCCTACGCCGTCGGCCGCGGCACGACCTATGAGTACATCCAGACGATGGCCGGTCTCGACGACTCGTTCGAGTGGTGGGGTGGCGCCGTTGATGGTCGCTATCTCGTGTCCTACGAATCGGGCGACGACCACTTCGATTGGACCGAAGGCTACGTGGGTCGCAACCAGTTCGTCATCGCGTTCCAATCGCAGCGCCTCGTGCCGCGCCCGGGCGCCGGTGTGTTCTCGAGCGACCCGCGTGGCTTTGAGGGCGACGGCTGCGACCCGGCCGTGAGCGGCTGTACCCTGACCGCCACCGGCGCGAGCACGCCGTACTCCAATCCCGTGTTCGCGAACTTCACGCTGATCGGCCCGGGCCAGCTCGCCGGCATCCCGAATGACGGCAACGGCGCCGTGTGGCGCCGCGGCACCGCCGGGTTCTTCGCCAACGGGATCATGGCCCGCTGGAAGGGCATCGCGATCAACGTGCGCGACGCCTGGACCGACTCGCTGCTCGTGAACTACGACTCGCTCAACATCATGAACGTGCTGCTCACGCAGAACGGCTTCAATTACGACACGACCGGCGCGGGCTTCGGCCAGTCGGCCGCGTTCGCCAGCGACAACCACTTGACGTTCGCGTCCAACGTCGCAGCGGACACCCTGCTAGGCGTCAGCCTCAACCCCTCCGGGCTCGACTGGACCCCGAAGGCCGGCTCGCCGGCCACAACGGGCGCCATAGCGGTTCCGGCCGCCAAGGTCGGCGGCTTCTTCGCCGGCAGCTGGGCCAACACCACCTATCTCGGTGCCGCCGATCCGAGTGGGGTAAAGTGGTGGCTGGGCTGGACCAGCTACGCCATCAACTGAGTACCGACGAACAATCAACTTGAGTCGGCCGGCGCCCCCTGGGCGCCGGCCGCTGTTGGAAGCGAAGGGTCATCGACCATGAAGCTGAAAAGTCTGCTGGGGCTCGGAGCGTGGGCGTGTGTCGCCATGCAAGCCGCGTGCGCGGGCCCAGATGAACCACGGGCTCAGGCCGCGCTGGTCACCATCGATAGCGCGATCCCTAGGGACGAGGAGTTGCGGCGGTTCCGCCATGGCCTGATCGAGCCGGCCGGGCTCACCGGCGGAGCGCCCAGCCGGGACGCCCTGGTAGGGAGCTTCGTCAGCGCACTCGAGCACGGTGATACCGCCGCGCTCGCCGCGCTGGTCATCACGAAAGCCGAGTTCGCCTACATCTACTATCCCACGAACCCCCAGGCGCATCCTCCGTACGATCTCAGCCCTGGGTTGATGTGGTTCATGTTTCAGCAAAACAGCCACCGGGGTCTGGTGCACGCGCTGGAGGAGCGCGGTGGCCGTTCGCTCGGATTTCTTGGCTACCGCTGTGACCGCTCGCCCAGCCGCGAGGGTGCGAACCAGGTCTGGGGGCCGTGCGTGATCCGTCGTCGCCAGGCCGGTGGCGACGTCGTGGCCGAGCGGCTGTTCGGGCTCATTCTGGAACGGGGCGGCCAGTACAAGTTCGTGAGTCTGGCCAACAAGCTGTAACACCCACCCACGGGTGGGATCGAGTCATTCGTTCGCCGCCGCACGGTCGGCGTTCGGGTGCCAGGTAGCGGAGGCCTGTCCGGCTCCGCTATCTGCGTTCCAGGCACCTGTTACGGAACCGTGACTTGCCCGCAGTCGCCCCGTGATGGCCTCCCCCGAGGTTGTGCATGCCGGTACCAAGGCCGCACGGGCGGCGTGACTGCCCGAACAAACAACTTCGGAGAGGAACACAACCGTGCAACGAGAACTGTCGTCCTGCCTGCGAGGCATCGCCTTCGCGAGCAGTCTGGTGCTCCCCAGCGCCTCGGTCCTGGCGCAGGCCCCGACCATTCAGGTCCAGGGCCGTATCCAGGTGCAGTACCGCACCTCCTCCGGGGACTCGACCGCCAACTACAACACCACCCTCGTGAGCAATGGCTTCGAGGTTCGGCGGTTGCGGATTCAGACCAATGTCCGCTTCGGCGACAACATGACGTTGTCGATCCAGCCCAGCTTCGAAATGGGCTCGCTGCGGATGCGGGACGCGTTCCTGCGCGTCGGGTTGAGCCCGCACTTCGGCGTGACCCTGGGACAGGAGAAATCCCCGTTC
>DATBLG010000127.1:0-78527 GCA_036555485.1 Gemmatimonadales bacterium
CGTGCTCTATCACCTGCTGGCGCCGCTCAGCAAGCAGCACATCCTGTTCAATCTCTTCAATTACATCACCTTCCGGGTCGCCGGCGCGACCCTCACGGCCCTGATTCTCGCTTTCGTGGTGGGCCCGTGGATCATCCGGCGACTGCGGCAGCACGGCGTGGGGCAGGTGATCCGGGCGGAAGGGCCGGCCACCCATCAGGAGAAGCGGGGCACGCCCACGATGGGGGGGCTGATCATCATTCTGGCGACGCTTGTGCCGACCCTCCTGTGGGCGCGGCTCGATACGCGCTACGTCATCGTCGCGGTGGTGGCCACTCTGTGGATGGGGACCATCGGGTTCCTGGACGA
Organism: Gemmatimonadales bacterium; assembly: GCA_036555485.1. Taxonomy (GTDB): domain Bacteria; phylum Gemmatimonadota; class Gemmatimonadetes; order Gemmatimonadales; family GWC2-71-9; genus DASTHG01. The sequence goes on from DATBLG010000127.1 coordinate 349, forward strand.
CTACCTCAAGATCGTGCGCGGCAAGCCCCAGGGGCTGGTGGCGCGCTGGAAGCTGGTCGGCCAGGTGACGTTCGGGCTCGCGCTGGGCGTCTTCCTCGTGCTGTGGCCGTTCGTGCCCACGATGGTGACGCACACGCAGTTGCCGCTGTTCAAGTACATCTTCCTCGCGCTCCCCTGGCCGCTCTACATCGGCTTCGTGACCTTCGTCGTGACCGCGAGCTCGAACGCGGTGAACCTGACCGACGGGCTGGACGGCCTCGCCACCGGTCTGACGGCCATCGTGGCGGGAGCCTTCGCCGTCTTCGCTTACCTGTTCGGCCGCGTCGACACCTCGCGTTACCTGGGCGTGATGCACCTCACCGGCTCCGGGGAGCTGGCGGTGTTCTGCGGTGCGCTGATGGGCGCCGCTCTCGGGTTTCTCTGGTTCAACGCCCATCCCGCCCAGGTGTTCATGGGCGACACGGGCTCCCTCGCGATCGGCGGCGCGCTGGGGTCCGTCGCGATCCTCCTGAAGGCGGAATTCCTGCTCCTGATCGCGGGCGGGGTGTTCGTGGCGGAGACCCTGTCGGTGATCATTCAGATCAACGTGTTTCGTTGGAACAAGCGGCGGCACGGTCGAGAGTACGCCGCCGCGCATCGCGTGTTTCGCATGGCGCCGCTACATCACCACTTCGAGAAGCTCGGGTGGGCGGAGCCGCAGGTCGTGACGCGATTCTACATCCTTGGGTTCCTGTTCGCGATGCTCGCGCTCGCGACGCTCAAGGTGCGATGATCCTGCCCGAGGCCTGGCGACGTGGAGTGGTGGCGGTGATCGGCCTCGGCCGAAGTGGCGTGGCGGCGACGCGGTTGCTGGCGCGTGAGGGCGCGCGGATCTACGCCAGCGACGCGCAGGCGACGCCGATCGCGGGCGACGCCGTCGAACAGCTGCGTGCGATCCCGGGCGTGGAGCTGCAGCTCGGCGGCCATGACCTGGACAAGATTCGCGCGGCGGCCGGCGCGGTCGTCTCGCCCGGCGTTCCGCCGGACGCGCCGCCGCTCGCCGCAGCGCGGGCGGCCGGGATCCAGATCGTGTCGGAGCTGAACCTGGGGTTCCAGGCGCTGACCGAGACGCGCTGCATCGGGGTGACCGGGACGAATGGCAAGACGACGACCACTGCGCTGATTGCGCACCTGCTGCGCGTGGCCGGGTTCCGTGCTGAGGCGGCGGGGAACATCGGCCGCCCGCTGAGCGATCTGGCGCTCACCTCCGAGGCGCCGCAGTGGCTGGCGGTCGAGGTTTCGTCGTTTCAGCTCCACGACAGCCCCGACTTCGCCCCGGCAATCGGCGTGCTCACGAACCTCGCGCCTGATCACCTCGACCGCTATCCGGACGTGGCCGCCTATTATGGCGACAAGCGCTTGCTGTTTCGCAACTCGAGCGACGCCAGTGTCTGGGTGGTGAATGGCGACGACCCCGCGGCCCTGGAGCTCGCGGCCGGTGCCCGCGGCCGGGTGGTTCGCTTCTCGCTGCGTGGGCCGGCCGACGGGTGGTACGACGCGACCGACCGTCAACTGCGTCTCGGGGGCGCCGAGCTGCTGCCGCGCGATGGCCTGCAGCTGCTCGGGCTCCACAATGTGGCGAACGCGCTGGCGGCGGCGCTCGCGGTGCAGGAGGTCGGGATTCCGCCGAGCGTCATCGCCGACGGGGTGCGGTCGTTCCGTCCGCTGCCGCACCGGCTCGAGGTGGTGGCCGAGGTGGACGGCGTTCGTTGGATCAACGACTCCAAGGCCACCAACGTCGCCTCCACCGTCGTGGCGGTGGAAGCGATGGACCGGCCGTTCGTGCTCCTGCTGGGCGGCCGGCACAAGGGTGAGCCGTACGCCCGGCTCGCGCCGCTGCTCAAGGAGCGGTGCCGGCTGGTGATCGCCTACGGCGAGGCCGCCGCGATCGTGGCGGCGGACCTCGAGGGCCGGGTGCCGCTTGAGCGCGGCGGCCGATTCGCCGAGGTCGTGGCCCGCGCACGGCTCGCCACCCGGCCGGGCGATGCCGTGCTCCTGTCGCCGGCGTGCTCGAGCTACGACATGTTCGCGAACTACGAGGAGCGAGGCGCCGAATTCCGGCGGCTCGCCACGGGCGAATGATCGATCGCCGCTGGGAGACGCGGGGGCTCGCGGTGGTCGCGATGGCGCTCTCCATGATCGGCATCGTGGCGGTGTACAGCGCCTCGAGTCTGGTGAGCACCAGGGGCGGCGGCGTCGTCGGCTCGGGCTTCGGCCTGAACCAGGCGGTCGGCTTGCTCGCGGGCGGCCTGATGGCCACGATCGTGGCGCGCTTCGACTACCACGTGTGGCAGCGCTGGGCGTGGCCGATGTTGGGCGTGGTCGCGGTGCTGCTCATCATCCCGCTGCTGCCGTTCACGCGAGGGATCGCTCCAATACTGAACGGCGCCCGTCGCTGGGTGTACCTTGGCCCGCTGCACGTCCAGCCGTCCGAGCTCGCCAAATTCGCCATTGTCGTGTGGGTCGCGATGCTGGCCGCAAAAAAAGGCGAGCAGATGCGCAGTTTCCAGCGCGGCGTGATGCCGGTGGTGGTGATTGTTGCGCCGCTCGTCGGCCTGATTTTCCTCGAGCCCAATCTCTCGATGGCGTTGCTGGTCACGCTGCTCGCCGGCGTCGTCGTGTTCTCGGCCGGGGCGAAGATCGGGCATTTTCTGCTGCTGGCAGTCGGGTCGGCGCCGCTGGTATTCGGCGCCGTCGCCACCGCGCAGTACCGTATCGCACGGGTGCTCACGTTTCTCAATCCTGGTTCCGCACCCACCGAGGCCACCTGGCAGGTGAAACAATCGCTCATCGGGATCGGCGCGGGTCAGCTCTTGGGCGTCGGACCGGGGCAGGGCCAACAAAAGCTCGGGTATCTCCCCTATGCGTACGCCGATTTCATTTTCTCGACGCTAGCTGAGGAGTGGGGGTTCGTCGGGGTGCTGGCGTTGGCGATCGGCTTCGGCGCGTTCATTTGGATCGGGTTCCGGATCGCGCGCTCAGCGCGCGATCCGTTCGGGCAGCTGCTCGCCGCCGGACTGACCGCACTGATCGGGGTGAGCGCCGTGTTGCACATCGGCGTGAACCTCGCCGTGCTGCCGGCTACGGGCATTACGCTGCCGTTCGTGTCCTATGGGCGCTCGAGCCTGGTGGTCGCGCTGATCGCCACCGGCGTACTGATCAGCGTGGGGCAGGGCCGGGGCGGCGCGCCCGCGCCGGTCCCGCGCGGGGCGCGTCACCGCCGGGGTGGGGGCACGCGCGCCGCGTGAAGATTCTGTTCGCCGGCGGCGGGACCGGCGGTCATCTCATGCCCGCGCTCGCCTTGGCGCAAGCGCTGCGAGATGCGCGACCCGACGTCGAAGCTGTGCTGGTTGGGGCCACGCGGGGCATCGAGAAGGACGTGCTGCCCCGTTATCCGTTTCGCCATCATCTGTTGCCGATCGAGCCGCTGTACCGTCACACCTGGTGGCGCAATTTGCGCTGGCCGCTCGTCGCCTGGCGCGTGTGGCGTGCCGTGGGGAAACTCCTGGCGCTCGAGCAACCGACGATCGTCGTGGGCACGGGCGGGTATGCGGCGGGTCCCGTAGTGTGGCGCGCGCAACGCGCCGGTCTGCCGACGGTGCTGCAGGAGCAGAATGCGTACCCGGGACTCACCACGCGCTGGCTGGCGCGCGGCGCGCGCCAGATTCACCTCGGTTTTCCGGAGGCCGCGGCGCGGCTCAGGACGGGACCGCGCACGGTGGTGTTCGCGCCGGGTAATCCGATTCGCCCGCCGCAGCCCGGCGAGCACGCGGCGGCCCTCGCGGCGTTCGGGCTTGCACCCGATCGACTCACACTGCTCGTGTTCGGCGGCAGCCAAGGGGCGCGCGCCCTGAACTACGCGGTCGCCGGGACGCTCGAGCACAGCATGCTCGGCGACATCAACCTGTTGTGGGGAACGGGACCGGTGCACGCCAGCGCGTTCGAGCGTTACGCCGTGCCCGGTCGCGTGGTGGTGCAGGGGTTTTTCGATCCGATGGCGCGCGCCTATCTCGCGGCCGACCTCGTGGTGTGTCGCGCCGGCGCGATGACGACGGCGGAACTGTGCGCCTGGGGCAAAGCGAGTGTGTTGGTGCCGCTGCCGACGGCGACGGCGGATCATCAGACGTTCAACGCGCGTGCGCTCGTTGCCGACGGCGCGGCCGTGCTGTTGCCCGAGGCCGGCTTGTCTGCTGCGACGTTCGCCGCATCCATCGGCGGGTTGCTGCGCGACGGTTCGCGCCGTACGGCGTTGGCGGCGTCGGCACGGGCGCGCGGGCGTCCAAACGCCGCAGCCGACATTGTGTCAAAAATCTTGACACTCATCAGCATTTGACCGGTGGCTCTTTTCTAAGTGCCGTAGAATCCCTATATTAGACCCCCACAGATGACCTTGTTTGCACCCGGCGATTCCCGGCCGGTCCACTTCATGGGCATCGCTGGCGCGGGTATGAGTGCCCTGGCGTTGCTTGCCAGGCGCCGTGGAGTGCCTGTAAGTGGTTGCGATAATGATACTTCCGGTGCCGCTGATCTCGAGGCGCTGGGCGTCCCCGTCTGGAAGGGGCACGACCCGGCTCACCTAGATCAGGCACGGGCAGTTGTAGTCACGGCAGCCGTGCCGGCGGAGCACCCTGAGTTGGCGCGAGCGCACGCCCGGGGCCTGCCGATCGTGCGGCGCGCGGATGCGTTGGGCCAGGTAGTGGCTGGCGGGACGGTGGTCGCGGTGGCCGGAACGCACGGCAAGACCACGACGACCGCGATGGTGACGCAGGCGCTCGCGGCGGCCGGACGGGATCCCACGGGTCTCGTGGGCGGCCGCATCGCAGCGTGGGGCGGCAACGCGCGGGTCGGCGGGACGACGCTGTACGTCGTCGAGGCCGACGAGTTCGACAAGGCGTTTCTCGCGCTCGCGCCGACCGTAGCGGTGATCACCAACGTCGAGGCCGACCACTTGGAGTGTTACGACGGAAGCGTAGGGGAGCTCGAGCGAGCGTTCGTGCAATTCGCGCACGGCGCCGAGCGCGCCATCGTGGGCGCGGACGATCCCGGCGCGATGCGCATCGCCGCCGCGCTGGCCGTACCGTCGTGGCGAGTGGGCACCGCGGCGGACGCGGACGTGCGCCTTGACGACGTCACGCTGGCGCCGGAAGGCTCGCGTGCACGGCTCGCGCTGCCGGGCGGACGCACTGTGACGCTTGCACTCCGAGTGCCCGGACTGCACAACCTGCGCAACGCCGCCGCGGCCCTCGCCGTCGTGCGGGCGCTCGATGCGGATCTCGAGCGGGCCACGGTCGCGCTCGCGGAATTCCGCGGGGCCGCCCGCCGCTTCGAGCACGTCGGTGACGCGGGGAACGTGACCGTGATCGACGACTACGCGCACCACCCGAGCGAAGTGCGTGCCACACTGGCGGCGGCGCGGCAGGCCTTCCCCGGCCGGCGGCTGGTCGCGGTGTTTCAGCCGCACCTGTTTTCGCGCACTGCGCTCCACGGCGCGGCGTTGGGCCGCGAGCTCGCGGCCGCCGACGTCGCGGTGGTGGCGCCGATCTATCCGGCACGCGAGCAACCTCTGCCGGGAGTGACCGCCGACCTCGTCGCCGCGGGCGTGCGCGCGGCCGGCGCCCGCCCCGAAGTGGTCGAGGAGCGCGCCGCCCTCACGGGCCGGGTGGCGCAGCTCGTAGCCCCGGGTGACGTGGTGTTCACGCTCGGCGCGGGTGACGTGACGCGCGTCGGGCCGGAGCTCTTGACCCTGCTCGGCGCGAAAGCCGTTCGATGACCACGCGCCGGCGGCTCGCAGTCGCGCTCGTCGCCGGGTTGGTGCTCTGGTTTGGGGCACCGTTGCTGCTGCGTCAGGTGGGCTTCTTCCGGGTCCGGCAGATCGAGCTCGTCGGCGTGCGCTATCTCGCGCCGGCGGCGGTGATCGGCGCGTTGCGCCTCCCGCCCAAGGCGAGCGTGTTCGACGATCTGGACGAGATCACGGCGCGGGTGCGCGCGCTGCCCGGCGTCGCCGACGGGCGGGTGGTGCGGCGCGTCCCGGGCGCACTGAAGGTGATCGTGCGCGAAGTGGAGCCCGTGGCGTTCGTGCCGGGCCGCGACACGCGTGAGCTATCGGTGGTGGACGGCGAGGGGCGGCCGTTGCCGTACGACCCCGCCCGACGCGCGCTCGACTTGCCGGTCGCGGCGAGCGCGGATTCCGGGCTCGTGGCCACGCTGGCGCTGGTTCAGGCGGTGGATCCGACGCTGTTCGAGGAAATTACGACCGCGCGCGCGCGACGCAGCGACGTCGTGCTGGAACTGGGGTCGCGGCGCCTGCTGCTGGCGCGCGATGCCGGCCCGGAAGTGATTCGCGCGGTGGTGCTGGTGACCCAGGACCTGGCGTCGCGCTCGCGGCGGTATGTCGAGCTGGACGCTCGCTACGCCGGCCAGATCGTGGTGCGCGCGACGGGAGGTGGCGCGTGAGCCGCGATCGCCGGCTCGTGGCCGGGCTCGACCTCGGCAGCACCAAGACGTGCGCCGTGATCGCCGAGGTCGTCGGCGACCTGCCACGCACTCCACTGGCCAAGGTGCTGGGGGTCGGGCTCGCCAGGAATGGCGGGGTCCGTCGCGGCGTGGTTCGCGACATCGACGAAACGACTCGTTCGGTGACGGCGGCGTTGCGCGATGCCGAGCGGATGTCGGGGGTGAAGGTGGCGGCCGTGACCTGCGGCATCGCGGGCGAGCACGTATCGGCGCGGGGCTCCTCGGGCGTCGTGGCCGTCAACGGTGATGAGATCACCCCCGCCGACGTGGCGCGGGTCAACGAGGTCGCGCGGGCCGTATCACTCGGTCCCGACCAGGAGCTGCTGCACGACATCCCGCAGGAGTACATGGTCGACCAGCAGCGCGGGATCTCGGATCCGGTGGGCATGACCGGCATGCGGCTCGAGGTCGAGATGTACCTCGTCACCGTACAGTCGACCGCCGCGCAAAACCTGCGCAAGGCGGTGCAGCGCGCCGGCTATCGCGTCGCCGACCTCGTGCTCGAGCCGCTCGCGGCCTCCTACGCGGTGCTCACCGAGGACGAGAAAGAGCTGGGAGTGGCGCTCGTGGAAGTCGGCGGCGGCTCGACCGGCGTCGCGATCTTCCACGAAGGGAAAATCCGGCACGTGGCGTCGCTGAAATACGCCGGCGCCCACGTGACCAACGACCTGGTGCAGGGCCTGGGTGTGACGCAGGCGGACGCGGAGCGCCTGAAGGAGCGGCACGGCATCGCGTACGCGCCGTTGGTGGACGCCTCCGAGATGATCAACCTGCCGTCCACGCCCGGACAGGGCGCGCGGCAGGCGTCGCGTGAGTTGTTGTCGCACATTATCCACCAGCGGCTCGATGAGATCTTCATGCTGGTGGGGCGCGAGTTCGAGCGCGCCGGCTACGGCGGTGGGCGCCTGCCGGCGGGCGTGGTGCTGACCGGCGGCACGGCGCATCTGCCGGGCCTGGTGGAGCTGGCCCGCGAAGTGTTTGCGGTGCCGGTGCGGGCCGGCGCGCCGGAGCTCGGCATTTCCGGTCTGGTCGACAGCGTCCAGGCGCCGCGCTACGCGGTGCCGGTGGGGCTGGTGCTCTACGCGGCACGACGGCTCGCCCAGGGTTCGGCGGGTCACAGTGCGATCGCAGGCGACGGCAGCGTGGAGCGCATGCTGGGACCGCTGAAGCGATGGCTGCAGGACTTCTTCTGATCGAGGGCCCGAGGGAGCCATGATCTTCGAACTCGAAGAAACGGTGGCGCAGAACGCGCGCATGAAAGTCGTCGGCATCGGCGGCGGCGGCGGCAACGCCCTGAACCGCATGATCGACGAAGGCGTGATCGGCGTCGAGTTCATCGCCGTCAACACCGACGCGCAGTCGCTCGAGAAGAACCGCGCCGGCGTCAAGGTCCAGATTGGCAAGAAGCTCACGCGCGGGCTGGGCGCCGGCGCGCGGCCCGAGATCGGCCGTCAGGCGATCGAGGAAAACCGCGATGAGGTGCTCCACGCGCTCCAAGGCGCCGACTTGGTGTTCGTCACCTGCGGCATGGGTGGGGGCACGGGGACCGGGGCGGCACCCATCATCTCACAGACCGCGCGCGATCTGGGCGCCCTGACGATCGGCATTGTTACCAAGCCGTTCCTGTTCGAGGGCCGCAAGCGGATGCGTCAGGCCGAAATGGGCATCGCCGAGATGCGGAAGCACGTCGACACGATGATCGTCGTGCCGAACGAGCGGTTGCTCGCCGTCGTGGGGAAGGGCATTCCGTTCCAGGACGCGCTCAAGAAGGCCGACGAGGTCTTGCTACACGCCACACAGGGCATTTCGTCGATCATCTGCGTCACCGGCCTCGTCAACGTGGACTTCGCCGACGTGCGCACCGTCATGCAGAATGGTGGCACGGCGCTGATGGGCACCGGGATGGGGCGCGGCGAAAACCGCGCCATGGAAGCGGCCCAGCAGGCCATTTCCTCCCCGCTGCTCGACAACATCTCGATTGCGGGGGCCACCGGCGTCCTCATCAACATCACCGGCGGCGATGACGTCACGCTGGGGGAGGTCACCCAGGTGAGCGAAGCGATCCATGACGCCGCCGGCGACGACGCGGAGATCATCTTCGGCGCCGTACCCGATCCGGCGATGCACGGCGAGCTGCGTGTCACCGTCATCGCCACCGGTTTCGATCGAGCTGGTGCGGAAGCCGAAACGGCGGCGGGCACCGCTGGAGCGGCCGCGACGCGTTCCGCGGCGGGTGTGCTGCCGTTCGAGAAACGCCCGGCGCGCCCCACGCCCATCGCCCCGCCGGGGTTCGCCAAGCCGGCCGAAGCTCCCCGGAAACCGTCGGGTCCCGGGCAACCGGAGGTCAACGAGATGGAGATCCCGACCTTCATTCGCCGGCAGATGGACTGATGGTGCGACACCGGGGCCGCGTCGTCGCGGTGCTGCTCCTGGGGGGAGGCGTCCTCGCGTGGGCGACGCGCAACCTGTGGCCATGGCGTGGTCCGATCAGCGCGCCGGTGATTCGCGTCAGCGAATCCTATCGGGAGTTCTCGGACACGCTGGGGCAGCGCGAGACGCTGTCCGACGTGCTGGCACGCGCCGGGGTCACGGGCCAACACTACGCCGCCTTCCTCACCGCTGCGCGGAAGCTCGATGCCCGACGGCTGCGCTCGGGGCTCGTATTCCGCTTCCGGCGCACCGTCACCGATTCCGTTGCCGACCGCATGATGGTGCGGCTTGGTCACGAGCGGCGGTTGTGGTATGCCCGGGACGCGAATGGTTGGACTGAGACCGAGGAACAGATCCGCTGGAGGCCGGAGCGGTTGCGGGTCAAAGGCACGATCGCCACGTCGCTGTACGAAGCGCTGGACGCGGTCGTGCCGGACTCCGTCCTCCAACCGCCAGAGCGCCAGGCGCTCGCCTGGGCGATTGCCGACGTCTACGATTGGGAGGTGGACTTCACGCGCGATGTGCGCGTGGGGGACGACTTCGAGGTCTTGTTCGAGCGACTGGTATCGCCGGAGGGGGAACGTCGCTTCGGCCGCATCGTCGCGGCCCGGGTAGATGTCGCGCGCACGCCGAGCTACGCGTTCTATTTCGAGACCGACACGATTACGCTGCGCGGCGAGTTCTACGACGACCGTGGGCGGTCGTTGAAGCGCGCGTTCCTGCGGGCGCCGCTGCAATTCCGCCGCATCTCGAGTCGGTTCGGCGGGCGCGTCCATCCGATCCTGCACACCTACCGACAGCACGCGGGCATCGATTTCTCCGCCGCCTACGGCACGCCCGTGCGGGCCACGGCGGACGGCATTGTCTCGCGCGTCGGGCGCGATGGCGGCTACGGCAACCTGATCGAGCTGCGCCACGCCAACGGCATTCGCACGCGCTACGGCCACCTCTCCGGATTCGCACGCGGTCTGCGCGTGGGTGGGCGCGCGATCCAAGGCGAGACCATCGGGTTCGTCGGATCCACTGGGCTCTCGACCGGGCCGCACCTGCATTACGAATTCCTCATCAACGGCCGACCCGCGAACCCGCAGCGCGCGCACGCCGGTGCTGGCGCGCCGGTGCCGCGGGATCTCCAGGCCGCGTTCGACGCCGCCCGAGCGCGGCTCGCGCTCGCGCTGGAGCCGCCGCAGGCGGCCGCCGGCGTCGTCAAGGTCGACTAACTTCGGTTTTCATCCGTGGAGCTCTATCCCGCCGTTGACGTCCGGGGCGGGCGGGTCGCGCACGTCCGCTCGGGGAACGCGTCCGCTGCCTCGGTGTACGGCGACGACCCGGCGGCTGCCGTGACGCGGCTGGCCGCGGCCGGCGCGCGATGGGTGCACCTCGTCGATCTTGACCGCGCGCACGGCACCGGGTCGAACCGCGAGCTGATACACGCAGTGCTCGGTTCCGCGCCGCTGCAGGTGCAGGTAGGCGGCTCGTTGGCGACGGAGGGGGCGATCGAGGAAATGTTGGCCTGGGGCGCAGCGCGTGTGGTCATCGGCTGCGCTGCCGCTGTCACCGAGCCTGCGCTCGTCAGCCGCCTGGTACGCCGGCACGGCGCCGAACGGCTTGCCGTGGGAGTCGAGGCGACGGACGGGCGGGTTACGCCGAGAGCCGGCGCGGTTCGCGATCTGCCTGTGGATCTGTTCGCCCGCACCATCTTCGAACAAGGCGGCCGTCTCGTCGTCTACACGGACGTGACGCGCGACGGCACGCTCACCGGTCCCGACACGGCTGGTGCGCAACTCCTGGCGACGCTCGGGCTCGAGGTGATCGTAAGCGGGGGCGTCGGGTCCCTCGGGCATGTTCGAGCCGCCGCCGCGGCGCGGCTGGCGGGCGTGATCGTCGGGCGGGCCTTGCACGAAGGACGGTTCTCCATCGAGGAGGCGCTGGCATGCTTGGCCGCCTGACCCTTGGGTTCGCGTTGCTCCGGGCCCTTGGTATCGGCGCGCTGCTGGTGCTGCTCCTCAACCCGACCCGTTCCCGTCCAACCGGGACGACTACGCCGCCGCTTGTGCTGCTGGACGCCTCCCTCAGCATGCGTGGGACGAATGGACCATGGCAGGCTGCGCTGGACAGCGCCCGCCGCCTCGCCGGCACGGGCGGAGGCGTGATCTGGCGCTTCGGCGACGCGGTCACGGCGTTCGACACTGGCCCACCGGCGGCGGGCGCCAGTCGTCTGACGCCCGCGCTTGCCGCCGCGGGGGCCCGTGGCGGCCCCGTGGTCGTGGTGACCGACGGCGCGATCGCCGACACGGTGGAGCTGCCGGCCGACCTGCGGCGCCGCCCGCGCATCGTCGTGTTGCCGCGCGCACCGTTCTTCGACGCGTTCGTCGCCGCCGTAGACGCCCCGCGCCACGTGAGCGCCGCCGACTCGATCCGGCTGCGCATCGCCTATGGCACCGCCGGCGTCCGCGCGACGGTCGGGACGCACGCCGCAACGCTCACCGTTTCCTCCGGGGGACGACGGCTCGTCGCGCGCGACGTGTCGCTCCCGGACAGCGGAGCGTTGACCACTGAGCTGACGTTTCCCGCGGCGCGCCTCCCCACCGGCTGGTCCGCGATCGACGTGCGTCTCGAAAGCGCGGGCGACGCCGAGCCGCGTGACGACACACGCCGCATCGCCATTGACGTGAGCCCGCAACCGAGCGTGGTGGTGCTGGGCGCCCCGCCCGACTGGGAATCACGCTTCTTCGCGAAGACCATCGCCGATGTGGCGCATGTTCCGGTCAAAGTGTTCGTCGAAACCGAGCCAGGACGTTGGCGAGACGGTGCGACGCTTGCCCCCGTCGCGGCGGATGCCGTCGCGCGCGCGGCTGCCGGCGCGCGAATGCTGGCGCTGTTCGGGGAGCCACGGCGCTTTGCGACGTACCGGCGACGCGCGGGCCTCGTCGTATGGCCGCTGGCCGCCGAGCGCGGAGGGGATTGGTACCTCGATCCTCCGCCCGCATCGCCGCTCGCGGGCGCCCTCGCCGGCATCGCGTGGGACTCGCTTCCCCCCGCCGCTGCGCTCTTGGACCTGCCGACCGACTCGGGGGCGATGGTGCTGCTCACTGCCCGACTCGCTCGGCGCGGCTCCCCGCGACCGCTCGCCGTGTTGCACGATTCGGCCGGAATCCGACAGGTATCGGTCGCCGGAGCCGGGCTATGGCGATGGGGGTTCCGCGGCGGTGCGCCGGGGGAAGCCTACCGCGCCTTCGTCGCCGCCATCACCGACTGGCTGCTCGGGACAAGCGCCTCAGGTGCCGGACGCGTCGAGCCGCTGACGACCGAAACGGAGAACGGAACCCCGCTGCTGTGGCGCTGGGTCGGTCGCGACGCCCCTGGGTCGCTCCCGATTGTGCTCGAATCGCCCGGTGGCGTGCTCCGTGACACCTTGCGCTTTGATGCTCAAGGTCAAGCGGTGCTCCACCTGCCGCCCGACGTCTATCGTTGGCGGTTGCCCGATGGCCTGGAGCGCGGTCTCGTGATTGTGGAGGAATACTCGGACGAATGGCGCCCAGGTGCCGTGACGGTCGCCTCCCAGGACGGGGATGCCGACGCCGGCCGGGTCGCCGTCGCGGCGCGGGACCGGTGGTGGTGGTTTGCGCTCGCGATCGCGGCGTTCGCGGGAGAATGGGCGTGGCGCCGACGCCAGGGGCTGCCCTGATGGGTCTGTGGCAGCGGCTCGCCCGCGCGTTCGGAAAGGGGACGAACGAGCAGGCGGCGCTCGAGGAGGCAGAGCGGGTCCTCCTGGAGGCGGATTTCGGTGTCGAGGCGACCCAGGCATTGATCGAAGGGTTGCGCGGGGCAGCGCCAGCAGAACGCCAGGGCTATCTCGAGCGCGCCACGGCCGAGCTGCTCGCGGGCCCGGCCGATCCCGGATCGCTCGCGCGTGCCGACACGCCGCCGACCGTGATCCTGGTGTACGGCGTGAACGGCGTCGGCAAAACAACGTTCGTGGCCAAGTTGGCGCACCGTCTGGGCGGGGAGGGCCGGCGCGTACTGCTCGCTGCCGCCGACACGTTTCGGGCCGGTGCGGCGACCCAACTCCGGATCTGGGCCGAACGACTCGGCGTGCCGTGCGTGGGGGCGCCGGCAGACGGGCGGGGCGATCCCGCGGCGGTGGCGTTCGATGCGATCGACGCGGCTGGCTCGCGTGACTGCGACACGGTCATCGTCGACACCGCCGGCCGTCTCCACACCGAGCCCCGGCTGCTCGAGGAGCTGAAAAAGGTGGCGCGCGTCGTGGCGAAACGACGCCCGGGAGCGCCGCACGAGTCGCTGCTGGTGCTCGACGGGACCGTCGGGCAGAACGCGGTGCAGCAGGCGCGAGACTTCACCGCGGCGGTGCCGCTCACTGGGCTGGTTGTGACCAAGCTCGATGGCACCGCCCGCGGCGGGGCCGTGGTGGCGGTGCGGCGCGCGGTGCCGGTCCCGATCCGGTTCGTGGGGACGGGGGAGGGGCTCGACGACTTGGAGGCGTTCGACGCCGCCGCCTACGCGCGGCGGCTGGTGAGCGGCTAATGCCGCTCGAGCTCGGCGCCTCGGTCAAATTCCTGAAGGGCGTTGGGCCCAAGCGCGCCGAAGCGTTGGGGCGGATCGGCGTCCGCACCATGGGCGATCTGCTGTACCATGCACCCCACCGTTACCTCGACGCCACGACGCTCACGCCGTTCGCCCAGGCCCGCGTCGGAGAAGAGCTCACCGGCGTCGGACGGGTCCTCTCCACGGGAATCCTGCCCACCCGGCGAGGCCTGCGGGTGTTTCGCGCGCTGCTCCGGGACGACTCCGGTGTCCTGGAGTGTGCCTGGCCGGGGCAGCCGTTCCTCGAACGCCAGATCGTCAAAGGGCAGCTGCTGCTGGTCACCGGCCCGGTGCGCTACTACCACGGGCGCCAGCTCGTGCCGCGCGAATTCCTGATCCTCGCCGACGACGGCGAAGCGGGACCGGATCGCGGCTTCATCCTCCCGGTCTATCCCGCCACTGAGGGGTTGTCGCACAAGCAGATTCGGGCGCTGGTCCAGCAGCACCTCGACGCATTGTTGCCGTTGGTCGTCGATCCGCACCCGGAGGCGCTGCGGACCGCCGCCGGGGTGACGGAGTTGCGTACGGCGCTTTCGGCCGTGCACCGGCCCGGTTCGCTGGAGGAAGCCGAGGCTGGGCGACGCCGGCTCGCGTTCGACGAGTTCTTTGATCAGCAGCTGGTGCAGGCCAGGGCGCGCTTCCTCGCCAAGCGGGCGCGCGGCGGGATCCGATTCGCGCCCCAGCGCGATCTGACGACCGGACTGAAGGACCACTTGCCGTTCGCGCTCACCGAGGACCAGCGCCGGGCGGTCCGCGAAATCACCGCGGACATGGCGTCGCCGGAGCGCATGCACCGGTTGCTGATGGGAGACGTCGGCACGGGCAAGACCGTCGTGGCCGTGTTCGCGATGTTGCTCGCGGTGGAGAACGACTACCAGGCGGCGATGATGGCGCCCACCGAGTTGCTCGCCGAGCAGCACGCCGCGACCCTCACCGCGCTGCTCGCACCGCTCGGGATCCGGCCCGAGCTGTTGGTGGGCCGGGGGGCCAGCGTGGTGAAGGCCGCGGCACGAGAGCGCATCGCGTCCGGGGCCGCGCGTGTCGTCGTGGGCACGCACGCCCTGATCCAGGAGTCGGTCCGCTTTCACCGCCTGGGACTCGCTGTGATCGACGAGCAGCACCGATTTGGAGTAGAACAGCGGGCGGCCCTGGCGGGAAAAGGCGACGCGCCGGACGTCCTGCTGCTCACGGCGACGCCGATCCCGCGTTCTCTTGCCCTGACGTTCTACGGCGATCTGGACGTGACGACGCTGGTAGAGCGTCCCCCGGGGCGGGGGATGGTCAAGACCGCGCTGCGCACCGACGCCGCGCGCGCGAAGATCTACGAGTTCATCCGCAGCGAATGCTCCGCGGGGCGCCAAGCATACGTGTTGTACCCGGTGATCGAAGAGTCCGAAAAGGCCGACCTCAAAGCTGCGACGACAATGGCGCAGCGGCTCGGCAAAGTGTTCAAGGAATTCCGCGTTGGCCTAGTGCACGGCCGGATCCGCGCAGAAGCACGCGACGAGGTCATGCGGGCATTCCGCGACAACGCGGTGCAGATCCTCGTGGCGACGAGCGTGATTGAAGTCGGGATCGACGTCGCGAACGCCACGGTGATGCTGATTGAGCATGCGGAGCGATTCGGTCTCGCTCAGCTACACCAGTTGCGTGGGCGCGTCGGTCGCGGCAGCGCGGCCAGCCACTGTATTCTGCTGTCGAACGTCGCCGAGGCGGCGTCGCGGCTGCAGGCGTTCACCGAGACGACCGACGGGTTCAGGATCGCGGAGCTCGATCTCCAACAGCGCGGCATGGGCCAGCTCACCGGCGCGCGCCAATCGGGCGGTTTGGCGTTGCGCTACGCCAATTTTTCTACCGACCTGCCCCTGCTCGAGGCCGCGCGCCGTGCCGCGAAGCAGATCATCGACCAGGATCCCGCGCTCGCCGCGCCGAAACACGCCGCCTATCGGGCGAATGTGCTGATGCGCTACGAGCGGGGGTTTGAGTTGTTCCGAGTCGGATAGTCGTCAGCGGTCAGTCATCAGTCATCAGTCATCAGTCATCAGTCGTCAGTCATCGGTTGATTGCTGAAAACTGACAACTGAAAACTAGAAGCCAAACCGCACGCCCACCCGCGCGCCGCTGCCTGCCGGCTCCGCCATCACCTCCAGCTCGGTGAACGGAATGTTCGGCGGACTACCGCGTTGGTTGCGTAGATCCAGGATGAACAACGCCGCGGTCGCGAGCAGCGACACCTGCCCGACGATGAGCCGGCGGCGTGCACGCCGGTCGTAGTACAACGTCTGCTGGTACAGGAGCTCGGCATTGGCGTTCGCGTACTGCCCGTCCGGGCGCAGCTGGCACGCCGAATTGTCGGTCTGACACAGTGCCCGCAGCTGCTGCCAGTTGTCATTGGCGTGGCGGTGTTCCTTGGCAGCGAGCACGGTGAGACCCAGAGCCACGGCGGCGGTAGCCCACTTGCCGTAGTGCACGGCTCCGCGAGTCCATGACTGCTGGGGGGCGGGCGCGGAGGGATCCTGGGCGCCGAGTGGCGGCGCGAGGCCCGCGAGGGCCACGGCGATGATCAGGGGACGGAGCCGAGTCACTGAAATGCCTCCACGGTGCCGTCGCCGGTAATCAGAATCAGCTGTCGGTCACGCACCAGCGGCGGCTCCGCGATCGGGCCGCGCCGCTTCGTGCGCCAACGCACCAAATCGCTGGCGGCATCCACGAACAACACGTCGCCCGTCACGCTGGCCACCAGCACACCTCCCGCGACCGGCGTGGGGCCCGCGGTGGCAGGTACGCCGAGGGCCACCGAGCGGGCACGGTCGGGAGCGTCAACGGGTACGCGCCACAGCGTTCCACGAGCACTCAGTGCGTACACGGTGTCCCCGACGAGAGCGAGCGCGCCGAAGACGGCGTCATC
Organism: Gemmatimonadales bacterium; assembly: GCA_036555485.1. Taxonomy (GTDB): domain Bacteria; phylum Gemmatimonadota; class Gemmatimonadetes; order Gemmatimonadales; family GWC2-71-9; genus DASTHG01. The sequence continues at coordinate 16,844 of DATBLG010000127.1, forward strand.
CAGCGGGCGGTCCCATTGGACGGCGAGTGTCGGCAGCTCGAGAGCCACCAGGTGGCCGGCAGTGGTGGCGAGAAACAGGCGGTGCCCATCGACGGCAGGAGTGCCGAGCACCGCTCCGGGCGTGGCGCGCTGGGCGCGCACCGCCCCGGTCGCGGCGTCGAGCAGATACAGCGAATCGCCGAGCGTGGCCACAACGATTCCCTCCGCCGTGGACACCGGCGTGGCCCGTGCCCCTCGCTTGAGCGAACGGCGCCAGCGCTGCGCGCCGGTTGCGGCGTCGAGTGCGATGACGTCGCCGGCATCGGTGACCGCGAGGACGAGGTCCTCCGTGCGCGCAAGCGGGGCCGTGACGCCGCCGGTACTCGTCCGCCACTGCACCTTGCCGGTGGTGAGGCGCAGCGCGAGGACACGGCCGTCCGGAACGGCCTGGGTGGCTACGTAGAGCAGATTCCCCGCGAGCAGCGGGCCACCGGCTACCGGACCGGAGACGCGTTGGCGCCAGATCTGCTCGCCGGTGGCGCGGTCCAGCAACACCACGTTGCGGTCGGACGTCCCAACCGCAATGACGCGTGTGCCGATCGCGGGGCTCCCGCGCACCGCCCGTCCCGCGCTCTTCTGCCAGCGGGTCTGCGGTGCGACGGCGAGCGACTCTCCGGAGACTGCATTGAGAGGTACCTCGTCCCGATCCGGTCCCACGCGCGCCGTGGCGATGCACGCCGTCGCGTTGACAGTCCACAACACCACCACTAGTATGCCGCGCCTATGTTGAACGCGAATCGCATCGACGGTCTCGCCGCACTCGCCGAGCAGACGGTGACCGTGCACGGGTGGGTGATGACCACGCGCTCGAGCGGCAAGATCGCGTTCGTCGTACTGCGCGACGGCACAGGGTACCTGCAAGCGGTCTTCTCCCGGAAGGAAGTCCCTGAAGCGACCTGGGACACCGTCGGCCGTCTCACCCAGGAAACCTCGTGCGCGGTCACCGGGGTGGTGCGGATCGAGCCCCGCGCCCCCGGCGGGGTGGAGCTCCAGGCTACTGCGCTCCGCAGCATCGGCGCCAGTCAAGACTTCCCGATTACGCCGAAGGAACATGGCACCGCGTTCCTGTTCGAGCACCGACATCTATGGCTCCGCAGCCGGCGACAGGTGGCGATCGCCCGGGTGCGCCACGAAGTGATCCAGGCGATCCGAGACTTCTTCTACGAGCACGGCTTCGTGCTGGTGGATACGCCGATCCTCACCGGCTCGATCGGCGAGCATGCGGGGACCCTGTTTGCCACCGACTATTTCGACCTCGGGAAGGCCTACCTCGCCCAGACCGGGCAACTGTACGTCGAAGCGGCCGCCGCGGCGTTGGGCAAAGTCTATTGTTTCGGGCCGACGTTTCGGGCCGAGAAATCGAAGACCCGCCGCCATCTCACCGAGTTTTGGATGGTCGAGCCCGAGGTGGCCTGGAACGACTCCGACGACAATATGGCACTCCAGGAACAGTTCGTCGCCTCCATCGTGGGACGTTGCCTGGAGCGACGGCACGCTGAGCTGGTTGAGCTGGAGCGCGACGTGGCTCCGCTCGAGCGGTGTGTCGCACCGTTTCACCGGATTTCCTACACCGACGCCGTGGAAAAGCTCAAGGCGCTCGGGTCGGCGATGCAATGGGGCCAGGACCTCGGTGGAGAGGATGAGACGCTGCTGGCCAAGCAGTACGACCGGCCGGTGATGGTGTTCAACTACCCCAAGGCGGTGAAGGCCTTCTATATGAAGGAGAACCCCGCCGATCCACGCACCGTGCTGAACAACGACATGCTGGCCCCCGAAGGGTACGGGGAGATCATCGGCGGCAGCCAGCGCGAGGACGACTATGACAAACTCTTGGCCAGAATCCGGGCAGAAGGGTTGCCGGAGGAGGCCTACGGGTGGTACCTCGACCTCCGCAAATACGGCAGCTTCGTCCATTCCGGATTCGGGTTGGGAGTGGAGCGGACCGTGGCATGGATCTGTGGGATCCCGCACATCCGGGAGGCGATTGCGTTCCCGCGAACGCTGTACAAACTGTGGCCCTGACCTGTGCAGGGCCGAGACGGTGTGACCGGTGCACGTGATCGTATGGGAATTCGAGCCCCTGGCTGGGCAGGAACGGGAGTTCGAGCGTATCTACGCGGCGGACGGTGACTGGGCCGCGTTGTTCAAGCGCAGTCCCGAGTTCCACGGCACCGAGCTGTTGCGGCCGCTGACGGGTCGTCGGTACCTGACGATTGATCGCTGGACGTCGGCCGAGGCGTTTGTCGCGTTTCGTGACCGATGGCAGGCGGACTACGAAACGCTCGATCGCACATGCGCGCGCCTGACTGCGCACGAGGCGCTGGTGGGACGATTCGAGTCGACCACGGTGTAGCCGGCGCTCGCCGGTCTCACCCCTTTTCCGACTTCACCTCCTCCCACAGCGTGTCCAGCTCGTCCAGGGTCGCCTGGCCGACCTCCACCCCGCGTTCCCGGGCCATCCGTTCCACTTCCTCGAAGCGCTGGCGGAATTTTTGGTTTGCCGCCTCGAGCGCCTGGTTGGGATCGACACCGAACTTGCGCGACAGGTTGACCGCGGCAAAGAACAGGTCGCCGATTTCGACCTGCACGCGCGTGGTCGCGCGGCTTTCCGCCGCCTCCTCGAGCTCGGCCATCTCCTCGCGTACCTTGCCGAGCGGTCCTTTCTCGTCGGGCCAGTCGAATCCGACTCCGGCTGCTCGTTCCTGCAACCGCAACGCCATCAAGAGCGGCGGGAGATGGGGCGGCACTCCGGCGAACGCGCTGCGGCCGCTCGATCCGCTGTCGCGTCGCTTGCTGCGCTCCCAGGACTCGGCTGGTGCCGTTCCGTCGCCCATGAGATGCGCGTGGCGGCGGCGCATCTTCTGCTCCAGGGCGCGCACGACCGCCTCGGCGTCCATCATGCTCCGCTCTTCGGCGAGCACGATCTGGAACGAGAGATGGAGCAGCATGTCGCCCAACTCCTCGCGCAGCTGCAGTGGATCGCCGCTCGCGATGGCGTGGTCGAGCTCCAGCACTTCTTCCACGAGGTATGGGCGTAGGGTGCTCGCCGTCTGTGCGCCGTTCCAGGGAGACCGTTTGCGCAGGTCCCGAACGAGCGCCAGCACACGTCCAAGCGCTGAATCGCCTTGCATTTAGCCTCCGGGCCGGGTATGATACCCGCTCGTGTGAAAGAGTCAATGAGCGCGCGCGACAGCCGCGCGTGGGTCGAAGTGAGTCTCGCGGCTGTGGTCGAGAATGCCCGTACGGTGGCGCGCACCGCGGGCGCACGGCTCCTCCCGATCGTGAAGGCCAACGCGTACGGGCTCGGAGCCGTCGCCGTGTCCGGGGCGCTGGAAGCAGTGGACCCGTGGGGCTACGGCGTCGCCACGATCGAAGAAGGCGCTGAGCTTCGAGCCGCGGGAATCGCACGGCGGATTCTGGTACTTTTGCCGGCGACGCCAGGGCGGTTCGCCTCGTACCGTGAGCTACGGCTGACGCCCGTGTTCGACGAGCCTACCGCGCTGCGCGCGTGGGCCGGGAACGGCGACGGGGATCCGTTTCACATCGAGATCGACACGGGGATGGCTCGCGGCGGCGTGCGGTGGGACGAGGTGGAGCGCATCGCGTCGCTCACCGACACGCCGGGCTTCGAAGGGGCGTTCACCCAGCTGCACTCGTCGGAGTGTGCCGATGGCACGACGGGGCAGCAGCTCGAACGGTTCTTGACCGCGCTCGCGCGACTGCCGCGCCGACCGAAACTGCGCCATGTCGCCAACAGCGCGGCAGCCCTGCGAGATCCGACTTGCGCGCTCGATCTCGTCCGCCCGGGGGTCTTCCTCTACGGCGGCTCACCGGGCGGCGGCGTCCAGCCGGGCCGGCCGGTCGCGAGTGTGCGGGCCCGCGTCGTGAGCGTGCGACGGGTGCAACCGGGGGACGGCGTGAGCTACAATGCGCGCTGGATCGCGCCGCGCGAGACGACCATCGCCACGCTCGGCATCGGGTACGCCGACGGCGTGCCAGCGACGCTCGGGCCGGATGGGCAGGGACAGGTCCTGCTGCGCGGAACACGCTGCCCGATCGTCGGGACCGTGACGATGGACCTGACGCTGGTGGATGCCGGGGCGGTGCCGGTGGAGGTTGGCGACGTGGCGACGCTGCTGGGGGAGGCGGACGGACAGCGGATCACGCTCGCTGAGCTGTCCACAGCGAGTGGCGTGCAGCCACGCGGCCTGCTCACAGCGCTGGGACCCCGTCTGCCGAGGGTCTACGCATGAAGCGCGCCGCCATCATCGTGCTCGACGGGATGGGGATCGGCCGGGCGCCGGACCAGGACGCCTACGGCGACGTCGGCTCGGATACGTTGGGGAACGTCGCGCGGGCGGTCGGTGGGTTGCACCTGCCGAATCTCGAGCGTCTCGGTCTTGGCTTGTGCCGAGCGCTCGCCGGTGTGGCCCGACCGGCGCAGCCAGGCGCGGCGTACGGGGTCGCGCTGCCGCAGTCACCGGGCAAGGACTCGACGACCGGGCACTGGGAGTTATGCGGCGTGCTGCTCGACCGGCCGTTCCGCACGTACCCGACCGGTTTTCCGACGGCGCTATTGGATGAGTTTGCCCGGCGCACGGAGCGCGGGTGGCTGGGGAACAAGGCGGCGTCCGGCACGGCGATCATCGACGAGCTGGGTGCCGAGCACCAGCGCACGGGGCAGTGGATCGTCTATACGTCGGCGGACTCGGTGTTTCAGGTGGCCGCGCACGAGGAATCCGTGTCGCTGGCCGAGTTGTACCGCGCCTGTGGCGTTGCCCGCGACATGCTCGTGGGCGAGCACGCGGTGAGCCGGGTGATCGCGCGGCCGTTCGAAGGAACGCCCGGAGACTACCGCCGGACGGCGCACCGCAAGGACTTCTCGATCGAGCCTGCTGGGACGACGTTGCTCGATCTGCTGGCCGCGGCTGGGGTGCCGCGGATCGGCATCGGCAAGGTCGACGACCTGTTTGCCGGACGGAACATCGCGAGCGAGCACACCCCCACCAACGCGGATGCGTACCGGTTGATCGAGAAGGCGCTCGACGAGGTGGAGACGGGATTCATCTTTGTGAATGTGATCGAGTTCGACCAAACGTGGGGGCACCGCAACGATGTGCCGGGGTTTCATCAGGGGCTCGCGGAGCTCGACGGCTGGCTGCCGCGCCTCGTGGCGCGGCTCAAGGGGGACGACCTGATCATCATCACCGCCGACCATGGCAACGACCCGACGACGCCGTCCACCGACCACTCGCGCGAGGCGGTGCCGGTGCTCGTGGTGGGGCCACGAGTGCGGGCGGTGGCCCTCGGGGAACTGGCGACGTTCGCCGACTTGGGCGCGACGGTCGCCGAATATTTCGGCGTGCCCCCACTCGCGGCCGGGCGCTCCTTCCTGGACCAGGTGTGGGCGTGAGCGGCGGAGAGCTGGTGCGCCGCGCCCGCGAGGTGATGCAAAACGCCTACGCACCGTACAGTCATTTCCATGTAGGAGCCGCGATCGAAGCGGATGACGGCACCGTTCATGTGGGGTGCAACGTCGAGAACGCGTCCTACGGTCTCACCATCTGCGCCGAACGGATGGCCGTCGGGGCCGCGGTCGCCGCGGGCAAACGGCGCCTGGCGCGCATCGTGGTGGCCACCGCCGTCGAGCCGCCGGCGACCCCGTGCGGCGCCTGCCGTCAGCTCATGGCCGAGTTCGGGTTGGACATCGAGATCATCACCGTCGGGCCGTCGAGCGAGCGGCGCTGGAAACTGCGGGACCTGTTGCCTGAGGCGTTCACGCCGGAGTCCCTGACGTGAAGTCCTTCACTCGCTTTGCGATTGTCAGTGCTACGGTGGCAACAGGCGTGCTCGCGTGCACGGAGCAAATCACTTCGCCGGCCAGCTGTCCGGATTTCTGTCCCGGCGGCCAGATCGTTACCGTCGAGTCGTTGCTCACGACGGCAATCAGCCGTGATTCCACCTTCCGGGGATACGTCGAGGCGCACCGTGCCTTCATGCTGCTCGCCGCGACGCTCCCGGGCCTCGACAGCCGGCCGATCTTCCAGACCGCGCCCATCGCGCCGCGGCTGCCCATCAACGCAGGGGGCGACACCACGACGGGACCGATCGTGGTCGATTCATCCCGGCTGACCTTCACGCTGCTGCGACGGGACACGGCTGCGCACAACCTGCGCCTCGCGCTGTACCGGCTGCCGCTCGGGCTGGACAGCACCAGCACATTCGCGGGGACGGCCCCGGGATTCGCGGGAACTCCTGTTCGGGTGGTCAACTTGGACAGCCTGTTCGCCAAGGCCGGCGGGCGCGACTCCGTCACCGGGGACAGCGTGCTGAGCGTGGACTCGGTGCGTCACGCGGTGACGTTTTCGCTGAAGTTCGACACGACCCAGATTCCCTTCGTGGTGGCCGACAGCGGGCAGATGGGCATCGGCGTGCGCATCATGGCCGACCTCCCGACCAGCGCCGCGTTCGCCTCGGGTGAGATCGGCACCGGTCCGGAGATCACATGGTTTCTGCGGGTGGACTCAGCGGGGACCCTGCTCCAGCGACCAGCGCAACGACGCTTGGCTCGCTTTGACGGCTTCGTGTTCGACCCGCCGCCGGCCGCGCTCGACTCGAACCTCACGATCGGCGGAGTGCCCTCCGCGCGGGCGTTGTTGCGCATCGCGGTGCCGCGCGCGATTCGTGACTCGAGCCAGATTATTCGGGCGACGTTGATCCTCGTCCCGGTGGCTCCCATTCCCGCGACACCGGCGGATTCGTTCTTCCTGCAGGTGAACCACGTGGCGGCCGACCTTGGCGCCAAGTCACCGATTGCGCTGGACACCCTCGGCCCGGAATCGGCGCTGTTCGGTCCCGGCCTGTCCGACACGATTCAGATCGAGGTGACCTCGCTGTTGCGGTTCTGGCAATTCGACACCACGTCCGCGACGGCTGTCTACCTGCGCCTCCTCGCCCTCGACCGCGCGGACAGTGTCAATCTCGACGGGTCCGAAGGCAGCACCTTCACTGCGCTCCGGCTCTACTCCTCACGCACGCCGGCGTTCCGGCCGTCGCTGCGTCTCACGTTTGTCCGGCGCTTCAAGTTCGGGGAGCCCTGAGATGCGCGACCCTCGCTCGGGCGCCATCGTCGTGGTCCTGCTGGCCGGCGCCGTCGTCACCGCATCGGCCCAGGACTCGCCGTTCAACGTCCGCGGCCTCGGGGTGCCTGGACGGTTCGAGAGCGTGCGCGCGCGCGCGACCGGTGGCGCGTTTGCGGCGTTCGACCAGTTGTCGGTGCTCAGCGACGTGGCGGTCGTGGATGTCGCGAGTCTCACCGCGACCGCCGTGGGTGTGGCGTCGTTCCTGACCGACGACCTCAATGGGGTTCGTGCCACTCGCCGCACCGGGCGATTCCCGCTGTTTCAGGTAAGCGGCCCGCTGTGGCACGGGGTCGTGCTGGCAGGTGGGTTCGCCACCTACCTGGACCGTTCCTACCGCGTGGTCATCAAGGACACCATCACCCTCGGCGGGTCCGGACAGGCGGTGACCGACAACTTGTCGAGCGACGGCGGGGTGACCGACATTCGGGTCGTGGCCGCGAAACGGGTGGGCCGGATCGCCTTCGGCGCTGGGCTCCATCTGCTCACCGGGTCGGCGCGCGTGGTGGCCCAGCGGCTGTTCACCGACACTTCCGCATATCGCAGCGTCACACAAACGGACGAAGTCGCCTTTACCGGCATGGGCGGGTCGGCGAGCGCGATGCTCAACCTGACCCGGGGACTGGCGCTGACTGTGTACGGGCGTTCCGATACTCGGCTCTCGAGCCAAGTGCGTGCCGCCACCGTCGCCGTCAACGATCTGCCCATCACGATCGGCGGGGCCGTGCGTTGGCAGCCGGCGCCGGAGGCGGCCTTCGCGGCGGCGGTAACGCGCCGCTCCTGGGCGAGCGCCGCGGACAGCGGGGCGTTCAATACGACGAGCTGGTCCGCCGGGGCGCAGCTTGGATCCGGGAGCCGGCCGTTGCGCTTCGGAGTGCGTGGCGGCGACCTGCCGTTTGGTCCGGGAGGTGCGCCGCGGGAGTTTGCCGTCGCGGCAGGCACCGGCTTGACGCTCGCCGGCGGCCGTGGTGTCATCGACTTCACCCTCGAGCGGCTGCGACGCACCGGCGGCGGGCTCACCGAAACGGGCTGGTCCGTGCTCTTTGGCCTCACCGTGCGGCCGTGAACGTCTACTTTCACACCTTTGGCTGCAAGGCGAACCAATACGACACCGAACGCGTGCGCCAGGCATTCGCCGACGCGGGCGTCACCGTCGTGGATGTCCCCGAGGCCGCCGATCTCGCGGTGGTGAATTCCTGCACCGTCACGCGGGAAAGCGAAGCCAAGCTTCGGCGCTACGTGCGTCACCAGGCGCGCGCCGGCCGCGACACGATCGTCATGGGCTGCGCCGCCGCGCTCGATGGCGGCACGCTCGCATCGCTGCCCAGGGTTCGCGCGGTCGTCGGCGGCGCCGATCCGCTGCCCGTGCTCCGGGCGGCGGGCGTCGTCGCCACGCGGGTCGATCCGGTGTTGCGGCGCTTCGCCGGCAGCGCTCGGGGCTGGCTCAAGATCCAGGACGGTTGCGACGAGCATTGCACATTCTGTGCGACCACGCTCGCGCGCGGCGCCAACCGCTCGCGTCCGGTGGCGGACCTCGTCGCCGAGGCGCGCGCGCTGGCCGAGCATCACGCCGAGCTCGTGCTCACGGGCGTGCACATCGGGACCTACGGCAAGGACAGAGACGGGGGACGGGGGAAGGGGGAAGGGTCACTCGGGGAATTGCTGGATGCTCTGGTGACTGCGGTGCCGCAGGTTCGCTTCCGGCTTTCCTCCATTGAGGCGACTGAGGTGGATGACCGCCTCGGGCGCCTGCTGATCGAAGCGCCGCGGCACGTCGCGGCCCATCTGCACGCCCCGCTGCAATCGGCCGCGAATCACGTGCTCAAACGAATGGGCCGGCACTGGTACACCGCCGAGACCTACCGCGCGCGCATTGAATGGCTCGCCGACCGACTCCCGATATTCAGTCTGGGCGCGGATGTGATCGCCGGCTTCCCCGGCGAGAACGACGAGGAGCACCAAGCCACGCGCGATTTCATCGGTGCCCTGCCGTTCACCTATCTCCACGTGTTTCCGTTCAGTGTGCGGCCCGATGCCGCGGCGGCGAATCTGGCCGGGCGCCTGCCGGAGACTCTCGTGCGGGAACGGGCGCGCGAGCTGCGGGCGTTGGGTGACGACAAGATGGCGGCGTACCGCGCCGTCCGGCGCGGTGGGAGCGGTGATGGTGTGGTGTGTGGGCGGCAATCGGGCCGCGTGGAAGTGCTGACGCAGGACTATCTCACGGTCTATCTTTCGAGCCACGCTTGGGACGGACGCCCCCGGCTGGACGTGACGGTGGACTGATCGTGCCACGCATCTATATCGAAACCTACGGTTGCCAGATGAACGTCTCGGACTCCGAGCTGATGCTCGGCGTGCTGGGCCGGGCCGGGTACGTCCGCACGACGGACCCGGCGGAGGCCGACGTGCTGCTGGTGAACACCTGCGCGGTGCGCGACCACGCTGAGCAGCGGGTTCTCGGCCGCATGGGGGAGCTGAAGCGGTACAAGCGGCCTGGGGACGTCCTGGGCGTGGTTGGCTGTATGGCGCAACGGTTGGGTCCGAAACTGCTGGAGCAGGTGCCCCAGGTGGACCTGGTGATCGGGCCAGACGGTTACCGTGGCCTCCCGGAGCTGATTGCGCGAGCCCGCGGCGGGGAGCGGTCCGCCGATGTCGTCTTCCGTGGGTGGGAGCACTACGAAGACGTTCCCGCCGAACGCCCGGACGGTGCTTCCGCATTCGTGACGGTGCAACGGGGCTGCGATTATCGGTGCACCTTCTGCGTGGTTCCGATGACACGGGGACCGGAGCGCAGCCGCAAGTTGGAGGACGTGGTGGGTGAGGTCACACGCCTAACCGCCACGGGAACCTCCGAGGTGACGCTCCTTGGCCAGACGGTCAATAGCTATCACGACGGGACGCACGATTTCGCGGACTTGCTGCGCGCCGTCGGCGCGGTTCCGGGTATCCGGCGCGTGCGGTTCACGTCGCCCTATCCGACGGACTTCAGCGCGCGGGTGCTTGCTGCGATGGCCGAAACACCATCGGTCTGTGAGCACGTCCATCTGCCGGTGCAGAGCGGCAGCTCGCGCGTGCTCAAACGGATGCTGCGGCGATACACCCGTGAACGCTACCTCGAAGTCGTGGACGCGTTGCGGGCGGTTGTGCCGGGGATCGCGCTCACGACGGATATCATCGTGGGGTTTCCGGGCGAGACCGAAGAGGATTTCGCCGCGACGCAGTCGTTGGTGGAGCAGGTGGAGTTCGACGACGCCTACACGTTCCGCTATTCGTTGCGCGACGGAACGCCGGCCGTGCGGCTCCCGGACCAAGTCCCCGACGATGTGGCGGGCGAGCGGCTCGAGCGACTCATCGCGCTGGTGCGCGCGTTGGCGCGGCGGCGCAACATGGGGCTCGTCGGCACGACGCACGAAGTGCTCGTTGAGGGACGGGCCAAGCGGGGCGGGCTGCTCCAGACGCGCACGCGCACCAACAAAGTGGCCCTCGTGGATGGGCCCGACGAGTGGGTCGGGTCCTACCGTCGGGTGCGCTTCACCGGCACGACCGGCTCCACGTTCACCGCGTGGCCGGCGGAACAGGAGGCGGCCGTCGTGGGGTAACGAACGTGACTTTGGAGGCGACGCAGAAGGAGTACGATCGGCTGCGGCCGCAGTACTCCACCTTCTGCGGGTGCGACACCTGCCGGGGAGACGTGCTCGTCTTCGCCTTGAACCGGTTGTCGCCGCATTATGTGTCGACGCGGCAGGGGGAGATTCTGACGGAGCTCTCCTTGGGCACCGACCAGGAAATGGCGAAACTGACCGTCGTGCTCATCGAGGGGTACCGCCGCGTCGCGCTCGCGCCGCGCTGCGGGGCCAAACCGATCACCCTGGCGTAACCGGCTGAGGCGGCCGTGCGGCCGCCGCTCCTCTGGATCACTGTCGGCTTCGGGGCCGGCCTTGCGGCCGGCCTCTCGGCGTTTCATCGGATCCAGGATCTCAGTGTCGGCGTGCCGATTCTTGTCGGGGCCGTGCTCGTGGCGAAACGGGCCCCGGTGGCGGCGGCGCTCGGCGCGGCCGCGATCGCGGGCCTGCTCTGGGGTGCGGCGGCGGTCGCCCGACGCGAGGCGGGCTGCGCGGGTCGCTGGGCCCGTGAGACGATCGATGGGACGCGCGGGTCCCGGGCGGCCATCGTCCGGCTCGCGGATCCCGTCGGCACAGCCGGGGGCATCGTCGAAGGACGCGTGCTCGCCGGTGGATGCGGCGGCGGAACCGTTACGCTCCGCTGGCTATCGGGCCGCCCGGCCAGCGGCGGCAGCACCTGGGTGGTCGCCGGGCCCTGGCTCGGGAGCGCCGGCCGCGGGCTGCTGCGCGTGCGGTCCGCCCGCGTGCTGGATCCGACGCGGCACGGTCGTGGCGCTCTGCGCGATCGCATCGCTGCCCGCAGCGCGGGCTTGTTCGGCTCGCGGGCGCCGCTCGTCGACGCCCTCGTCATCGGGCGACGCGCCGATCTCGATCCGGACCTGCGCGAGCGCTACACCCGCTCGGGTCTCGCGCATTTGTTGTCGATCTCCGGTCTGCACGTCGGCTTCCTCGCTGCGTGGCTCGTGTTGGCGCTGCGCTTGCTCGGAGTGCCCCCGCGCATTCGGACCGGACTGTCCGCCCTCGTCGTCTTCGCCTATTGCTGGCTGCTCGGATTTCCCGCGCCCGCCACCCGCGCCGGACTGATGTTGGCCATCGACGGAGTCGCGCGGTTGCGCCAACGCATCGTCGCGCCGCGCGGGACGGTGGCGCTCGCCGCGCTCGCGGTGATGATCGGCGATCCCTGGGCCGTGCAGTCGGTGGGCGCCTGGCTGTCGGTGGCGGCCATCGCCGCCGTGATCTGGGCGGAGCGCGCAGTCTCGCGGCCGGCGCCGCTCAAGCTCGTGGCCCCGGCCGTCGCTGCCACGCTCGTCACTGCTCCGATCACCGCGTTCACGTTCGGCACCGTGGCGCCGATCGGCGTGCTCGCCAACCTCATCGCCATTCCGCTCGGCGCGATCGCGGTACCCGGGGTGATCTTTGCGCTCGGACTCTCGGCGGTGATTCCCGCACTCGGGGGGCTGCTGGCCGCGGGTTCGGGACTCGTCCTCGCATTGCTCGACATCGTCGCGGGACTCGCAGCGGCGATTCCGGGCGGACACGTCATCTCCCCGCCGGGATGGCCGGCCGCACTCGTGTGGGTCGCCGTGCTGGCGGTGGCCTGGTGGCTGTGGAACGCACCGCGCCGCCCGTGGCTCGTCACAGCCCGCATTGCATTCGTGCTGACTATCGTCTGCTGGGGCTCACTGTTGTGGCGCGCGCCCCGTGACAGCGACGGCGTCCTCACCGTACATTTTCTCGACGTCGGTCAGGGGGACGCGGCCGCCCTGCGCACGCCCGCCGGCCATTGGGTGTTGATCGACGGTGGGCCGCGCGGCCCGAAGGGCGATGCCGGGCGTCGTGTCGTCCTGCCGTTTCTGCGGCGCCGCGGCGTCGGGGCGCTGGCACTGGTGGTGGCGACGCACGGCCACGAGGATCACGTGGGCGGCCTGTCCGCCGTGATCGAGGCGCTGCCCCCCACAGTGGTGCTGGAGCCCGGGGAGCCGATCGGCCGACCGCTCTACCTCGAGTTCCTGGCGGATGTGGAACGCGCGGGCGCCACCTGGCACCCGGCGCGCACCGGCGACCGCCTCGAGCTGGATGGCGTGACGTTCCAGGTGCTGAGTCCCGACAGCGGCTGGCTCGCGTGGCAGGAGGACGTGAACGAGGAGAGCGTCGTGTTGCTCGTGACCTACGGCGCGACGCGGCTGCTGTTCATGGGCGACGCCGGGTTGCCGGTGGAGGACCACTTGCGGGGCCGGGTGGGCCGTGTGGACGTGCTCAAAGTGGGTCATCACGGCTCGCCGACGGCGACGTCGGACGCCTGGCTGGACGAGCTGGCACCGCGGGAGGCGGTGATCAGCGTCGGGGCGCGAAATACCTATGGACACCCCGCGCCGTCGGTGCTGGCGCGACTCGTGCAGCACCGGGTGACGACGCGCCGCACAGACCAGCTCGGGACGATCACTTTCACCATTGACGGGGACCGTGCACACCTCGACTTCCGTCGTCACGATTGAGCGATACATCATCGAGCAGGAACGACGCTTCCCGGAAGCGACGGGGGAGCTGTCGAATCTGCTGTATGATATCTGCCTCGCGGCCAAGATCATTTCGCGCCACGTGCGCCGCGCTGGATTGAGCGACATCCTGGGTGACGAAGGCACCGTCAACGTCCAGGGCGAGTTGCAGCAGAAGCTCGATGTGTTTGCGAATGAGACGGTGCGCAATAGCGTGCAGCACACCGGCCGGACCTGCGTGCTCGCCTCGGAGGAGGACGAAGAACCGGTGCCGGTGCCGCCCGGGCGGCCCGTCGGCAAATACGTCCTGTTGTACGACCCCCTCGACGGGTCGTCCAATATCGACGTCAATGTTTCGATCGGGACGATCTTCTCGATCCACCGGCGCGTGACTCCCGAGGGTGGGCCGGGGACCCTCGTCGATTGCCTCCAGCCGGGCCGTACCCAGATCGCCTCGGGCTACATCCTGTACGGCTCCAGCACCATGCTGGTGTACACCACCGGGCACGGCGTGCACGGCTTTACCCTCGAGCCGTCGATCGGCGAGTTCCTGCTGTCCCACCCCAACATCCGCATCCCGGAGAGCGGCAAGTACTACAGCGTGAACGAGAGCAACTGGAACCGCTGGAGCCCGGGGGTGCAAGCGACCGTGGCGGCGTTCAAGAACGGGGCGCCGGAAGTCGAGGCGAGGAACGCGCGCTACATCGGATCGCTGGTCGCCGATTTTCACCGCAACCTGGTTTCCGGCGGGATCTTTCTCTATCCCGCCGACCGGAGGTCGCCGAGCGGCAAACTCCGGCTGCTGTACGAGGCAGCGCCGCTCGCGCTGGTCGCAGAGCAGGCCGGCGGTGCAGCCACGGATGGCCGCCGGGCAATCCTCGATATCCCCCCCAAGAGCCTCCATCAGCGCACCCCGCTCATCATCGGCAGCAAGCGTGACGTCGAAGTGGCGATACGCCTGCTGGCGCAAGAGACACCGGCGACGTGAGCGAGCGGCGGCCCGTGTACGGGCCTGGCGACTGGCCGGGCGATCCACAGAAAGACCTCGCGCGTCCCGGCGCGTTCCCGTTCACCCGCGGCGTGCACCCCACGATGTATCGCGGCCGGCTGTGGACGATGCGGCAGTACGCCGGGTTCGGCACCGCCGAGGAGACCAATGCGCGGTTCCGCCACCTGCTCGCCGCGGGTCAAACCGGACTCTCGGTGGCCTTCGATCTGCCGACGCAGATGGGGTACGACTCCGACCACCCGATGGCGGAGGGGGAAGTGGGCCGGGCCGGGGTGGCGATCGACACGGTGGACGACCTCGAGCGGTTGTTCCACGAGATTCCCCTGGATCGGGTCTCGACGTCGATGACCATCAACGCGACCGCGTCGATCCTGCTCGCCATGTATGTCGTGGTGGGCGAGGAGCAAGGGGTGCCGCGCCCCGCGCTCCAGGGGACGATTCAGAACGACATTCTGAAGGAGTTCATCGCGCGGGGCACGTACATCTATCCGCCCGAGCCGTCGCTGCGCCTGATCGTGGACGTGTTTCGGTTCGTCACCGACGAAGCGCTGAAGGTCAACCCCATCTCGATCTCGGGCTACCACATCCGCGAGGCGGGGGCGACCGCGGTGCAGGAAGTGGCGTTCACCTTCGCCGACGGGCTCGAGTACGTGCGCCGCGCCGTGGCCGCGGGCCTCGACGTGAACCGCTTCGCACCGCGGCTGTCGTTCTTCTTCGCCGGGTACACCGACCTGTTCGAAGAGGTCGCGAAATTTCGCGCGGCCCGGCGGCTCTGGGCCCGGCTGATGCGTGAGCGCTTCGCCGCGAACGAGGAGGCGAGCCGGCTGCGGTTTCACACCCAGACTGGCGGCGCCACGCTCACGGCCCAGCAGCCGCTCAACAACGTCGTCCGCGTCGCGATCCAGGCGCTGGCGGCGGTCCTGGGTGGCACGCAGTCGTTGCATACCAACGCGTACGACGAGGCCCTGGCGCTCCCCACCCAGGCGAGCGCGACCTTGGCGCTGCGCACCCAGCAGGTGCTGGCGCACGAGACCGGTGTCCCCGAGGTGGTCGACCCGACAGGTGGGAGCTACTACGTGGAGAGTCTGACCGACGAGATCGAGCGAGCGGCGCGGGCCCTGGTCGACGAAATCGAATCGCGCGGGGGAGCGGCGCGGGCCATCGAACAGGGGTACTTCCAGGAGGCGATCGCGCGCAGCGCGTATGCGCAACAGCAGGCGGTGGAAGCGGAGGAACAGGTCGTCGTGGGAGTCAACCGCTACGCGGACGCGCAGGGTCTCCCTTCCATCGCGGCGCCGGACTACTCGACGCTCGCTGCTGCCCAAAAACGGCGCGTGGCTGAGGCGCGACGCACGCGCGAGCCGGCCGCGGTGGGGCGGGCGTTGACCGAGCTTCGAGCGGCGGCCGCCGGACCCGATGCACCCCTCATGCCCCGGATCCTCGAGGCGGTCCGGTCGCGCGCCACCGTGGGGGAAATCAGCGACGTGCTGCGGGGCGTGTGGGGCGTGTACCGCCCTACCTGATACGCGGTCTCAGGGCGCGACGATCGTCGCTCGTGCGATAGAATCGAGTCGGGGGAACTGGGTGGCGAGGTAGGCGTTGCCCCGCGTCTCGATCTGTTGCTGGTCGGGCTCCTCGCCGTAACCCGCAAAGATGCGATCCACCACGTCCATGCCTTCGACCACCTGGCCGACCGGGGCAAATCCCATTGCATCGAGTCGGGAATTGTCACCGTAGTTGATGAACAGCTGTGTCGTGCGGGTGTTCGGGCCGGCGGTCGCGAAAGTCAGGGTCCCGCGCGTGTTGCGCTGGGTTACCGGATCATCGGGAATGGTGGCGGGGCGCCAGCGCGCCGAAACGGCCGGATCAGGGCTGAGGCCAAACTGCACCACGAACCCCGGCACCACCCGGAAGAAGCGCCCGCCGTCGTAAAAACCAAACCGCACGAGGTTGTACAACCGATCGGCGCCGCCCGGGGCCCAGGCGCGCGTAACCTCGACTACGAACGCGCCGGCACTCGTTTCGAAGCGAGCGCGGTAGGTAGCCGGAGCCGCGGCGCGCATTTCGGCCGCGCCGGGCTCGGGCAGCACCCGGGCCACCCCCTGCTCGGGTTGTTGCTCGCCTTTGCCGCATGACACCAGTGCGCTCACCACCCCGGCGAGCACGAGGACCTGCCGTCGCATGGGCCGATTCCCTCCTGTCAGGACGATGACGATACCGTCGTTTACTTCCTCCTGCCACCGCTGTCGTGACCGCGCCACAGCGACCGGCATGAGGGGACTCGAGCCACCCTAGCGGGCTTGGGGTGCGGGCTCCACGTTACACTCCCGTCCATTCTTGTTCCTTCCATTTCGCCGTACGAGATGTGGGAGCCGTTATGCTAGTCTGCGCGCGTCGAAGCATCATCCTCTCTGTCTGTCTTCTCGGCTTGGCCGCGGTCACGGCCACGCTGGCGTCCCAGGATATCGCTGCGCTCCGCGAGGAGATCGCCGCGGTGGGGGGGCGCGTCATCGTGGGCATCAAGCCGGTGGACGCGCCGCGAGGCATGGCTCGGCCCGGCGTGCGGACGCTGTCGAACGCCCAGGTGCGGGCCATCGCCCAGCGACTCTCCGGCTTCGGACTCCGGGTCACCCGAAATTTCGCTCTGATCACCGCGGTCGCCGGTGTGGCGACCGACTCGGCGGTCGCGCAGCTCGTCAAGGATCCCAATGTCGAATATGTCGTGCCGGACCGAATCCACCGGCTGCAAGACGAGCGCGGGGCGCATCGCATGCCCGTACCCATGATCGAATCGACGCCCTACGGCATCGCAACGGTCCGTGCGCCCGAGGCCTGGGCGGCCACCAACCCCGCCAACTACGGCGCCGGCGTGAAGGTCGGCATTCTCGACACCGGCGGTGATTTCGATCACGAGGATCTGGCCTACGCGGGCGGGTTCGACGCCGTCCTCGGCAGCACCGCGCCCGCCGACTGGGACGACAATCTCGTGAGTTGCCAGGGGCATGGCACGCATGTCGCTGGGACAGTCGGGGCGGTGCGGGGCAACGCGCTGGGCGTCGTCGGCGTTGCGCCCGAGGCCAGCATCTACGCGATTCAGATCTTTACCGAGGTTCCCGGCCCGTTCGGCCCCGAGTGCGGCGCCTTCACCAGCGACGTCATTGCCGGCGTCGACTGGGCCGTCACCAACGGGATCCAGGTCGTCAACATGAGCTATGGCAGTGTCTTCGATGACCCGGCCGAGCATGCGGCCTACCAGGCGGCGGCGGTGGCCGGGATGCATCTCATCGCGGCGGCGGGCAACGATGCCTTGCCAGCGTCCCAGCACTTCCCGTCGGGGTATCTGGAAGTCATCGCGGTCGCGGCGACCGACGCCAATGACGCCTGGGGCGACTTCTCCAACTTCGGCCCCGAGGTGCTCGTCTCCGCTCCGGGGGTTGCCGTCCTGAGCACACTGCCGGGAAGCACCTACGACGCATATACCGGCACCTCCATGGCGTCACCCCATGTGACCGGCCTGGTAGCGTTGCTGCTCGCACTCGATCCTTCGCTTTCCAATGCCTCGCTCCGCGGCCTGCTGGGCGCCGGTGCTATCGACCTGGGAACCGCGGGCCGGGACGACCAGTTCGGGGAAGGGCGTATTGACGCGTTCAACTCCGTGAGTCTCGTGCCCGGACAGCAGACCGCCGCGACGCAGCTGGCGCTGGTACAGCAGCCTGGGAACGGAACGTCCGGACAGCCGCTGGTGCCGGCACCGGTGGTCGAGTTGCGGGACGCGCAGAACCAGGCCGTACTGCAGGCAGGCGTGGTAGTCACCGCCACGGTGACCAGCGGCCCCGGTCGGGCGAACGTGATTGGTTCGCTATGGAGAAACAAAGCGGCGGCGCCGGGAGGGCCGCCGAGCGAACTCGCCACGACCGCCGTGCTGACCAATGCCAGCGGGCAGGCGGTATTCTCGAACCTTGCAATCAACACGGTGATCACCGCCCAGCATGAGCTGACCTTCTCGGCGGGAAACCTCATCCCGGTGGCGTCGGCGCCGTTCACGGTGACCGGATCGGTCACGAGCTTGACCAATGGCGTGCCGCTCCCGGGACAGGCAGGGGGGACCGGGGCCCTCACCTACTACGTCATCAGCATCCCGGCGGGGTTCGGAGCCCTGACCGTGACAACCAGCGGTGGCACCGGGGATGTCGACCTCGCGGTGCGACATGGGGCGCCTCCGACGCTCGCGTTGTTTGATTGCGCTTCCGCAGAGTTCGGGAATGAGGACCTCTGCGAGGTCGCGAACCCGGCCGCGGGTGACTGGTACATCGCGCTGCTGGGGTATGTGGACTACGCCGACGTTACCGTGACGGCCACCGCCTCGGGCTCCGGTGCCACGCAGTTGGCGATTCTGCAGCAGCCGCAGGCCGCGACCTCGGGTCAACCGATGGTGCCCGGGCCGATCGTGGAGCTGCGCGATGCGCAGAATCAACCAGTGGCCTTGGCGGGCGTCCTGGTTACTGCTGGGATCTCCAGCGGACCAGGGGAGTTGTCGGTGCTGCGGGCAGGCGCCGCGGGCACCTCGGATCGGATTGAGCAAGGCAAGCAGCCCCCGGACCAACCCGCGACGACGGCGATGGTGACCAACGCCAGTGGACAGGCGGTGTTCTCCAACCTGGTCGTGACGTCGCTAGACACGGCAGATCACGAGCTGGTCTTCTCGGGGTACAACGTCACTTCGATTGTGTCGGACGCGTTCACGGTCACTGGAACAACGCCGACACCGCTGACGAATGGCGTGCCGGTGACCGGGCTGGCGGGAGCGACTGGAAGCACGGCGTTCTTCGTCCTCACCGTGCCTGCCGGACAGGGCAGTCTGTCGGTCACGACGACTGGGGGAACAGGGGACGCGGACCTCTACGTGAAGTTCAGCTCACTGCCGACTACCGTGAGCTTCACCTGCCGCTCGTTGAGCTTCACCAATGACGAGACGTGTACCATCGCCACCCCGAATGCGGGTGAGTGGTATGTGATGGTCCGCGGCTTCGATCCGTTTGCGGGGCTCAGCCTGACGGCGAGCTACGCCGCTGTGGCCACGCAGCTGGCGCTGCTGCAGCAGCCGCAGGATGGTGCCTCTGGAGTGCCGCTCTCCCCGGCGCCGGTGGTCCAGTTGCTCGACGCGCTGAACCAGCCCGTCGCCCAGGCGGGAGTGACCATCACGGCGGCGATCTTCAGCGGGCCGGGCCAGCTCTCGGCGCTGCCGGCAGGCACCTCCGATCGAGCAGAGCAAGGCAAGCGGTCCCCGGTCCAACCTGCGACGACGGCGGTGCTGACTAATGCCAGTGGCCAGGCGGTGTTCTCCGACCTGAGGGTCACCACACTGACCACAGCGGACCACCAGCTGGTCTTCACCTCGCCGAATCGCACTGCGGTAACGTCGGACCCGTTCAACGTGACCGGGACGCAGGTTACGACCCTGGCAAACGGGGTGCCGGTGACGGGGCTCGGCGGGGGGACAGGGAGCGAGCTGTACTTCGTCCTCACCGTACCGGCCGGACAGGACACGCTGACGGTGGTGACGGCGGGGCCGATCGGGGACCCGGACCTGTACGTGAGACGCGGGGCGCTTCCGACCCTTCTCGTCAACGATTGTGCGTCCTTGATCTTCACGCCCAATGAGTTCTGTGGCTTCGCCGCACCGTCGGCGGGTGACTGGTACATCCTGGTGCACGGCTACAACGCCTATTCCGGCCTTACCCTGACGGCTACCTATGGCGGCCCCGTGTCCCAGGCGTCGCTGACCGCCACCCTCAGCGGGACGGGCGGAGGGACAATCACCGGCCCGAACGGTCTCAACTGTATTCTCTCCGCTGGCCAGCCGAGCGGCATCTGCTCGGTGCCGGTCGACAATCCTTCCACTCCCCTCCTCCATGCCCAACAGGCCGCGGGGTCCGCGTTCGGCGGCTGGGGGGGAGCGGCGAGCAACTGCGCCCTCCTCAACGATTGCACGGTACAGGTAAGCGGCGCGACTTCGGTCAGTGCGGTCTTCAATGTGGTGCCCGCGTACACGGTCACCGTCGCTGGGGCAGGGACTGGGGCGGGGGCCGTGACGGGCGGTGGAATCAACTGTACCCTCAATGCCGGAACGGCCACTGGAACCTGTTCGACCTCGGTGGACTCCGGCAGCGTAGTCACCCTGACCGCGGCGCCGGGAGCGGCGCAGACCTTCAACGGGTGGACCGGCGCCTGCACTGGTACCGGCACATGCCAGCCTACGATGACGGGGGCCCAAAGCGTCACGGCGGACTTCAGCCATCCCCCGGCCGACGTGACCAACATGGTCGCCCAGGTGACCGGCACTGCGACGCTCAGCGCTGCAGAGATCCAGCGCTGGGACTGCAACGCCACCGCAACTTTCGACGTCGGTGATCTGCTGTGCTATCTCGACAACCACCCCGGGCTGACCTTGTCGCCGCAGGTCATGACCGCCATCCTGAGCCGGTCCGGTGTGACACCGGCCACCGGGCCTGCCGCGACCGGCCGGACCAAGAGGGAGGATTGAACATGCGAAAGTCGGCCGGATGGACTCTTGGGGTCTGCGTCTTCGCGGCGCAGGCGATCATCGGTGGGTGTGGCGGCGGCAAGGGCGTTGGGCCGAGCGGCACGGGGCTCGCCGATATTGAGCTGCGGGTCCCGGCGAGTGTCACAGATGGCATTGCGCTGGTGGTCGTGACCGGCGGGACGGTGAGAACGGTGCAAACGGCCGGTCCCCAGTTCAGGGCCGTGGGTGAAGACACGCCGACCACGCAGGTCATTGCTCGAGGCACGTTCACAGGCTCCGCCGTCAAACTCGCTACGATCTGCATCGACAACATCGAGGATCTTGGGAGTTTTCAGGTCGCGGTGATTCAAGTGGCCGGAGGCCAGGCGGCCGGGCACGCGTTGCGGGACGCCGCGGCGTACACGGCGACGCTCACCAATCCGCGAACGGCGGCGAGCTGCCCATAATCATCGAGCGGGGTCGGCGCCCGAGGACCCTCCCCGGGCGCTTCCGGGGCATTACTCGCCGGCTTGCTGAGCTCGCTCGCCGTTGATGAAGGCTGCCAGCGCCGCGATCTCCCGTGGGGCGAGGTTCAGGTTGGGCATTTCTTCCCCACTGACGGCGCGCGTGGTGGCGATGCTCGGATCGGCCAGGAACCGCTGCAGGTACTCAGAGGCGTAGCGCCGCCCCGAGAGATCCGGCCCGACTTTCACCGTGCCGCTCCCCTGGACCGCCTCATGGACATGGCAGGTGAGGCATCCCTTGGCCACGAAGAGCCGCTGACCGCGAGTGGCCAGGGCCGGCTCGCTGGCCGCGCGACCCGGATTCACCGCCGGCAAGGGCATCAAGGTCACATTGCCGTTCCCGAAGCCCGAATACACCGTGATCGTCCATGTCCCGGCGTTGGGCAACGTCAGGCTGGCTGCATAGCGTCCAGTCCCTGTGGCCGGCGCGGCCGCTGCGCGCACCGTCTGACCGCCACCCTTGGCCTCGACGCGCGGGCTCAGGCCGTTCAATAGGGTGCGCCCGTGCTGTCGCACCGCAAAGGTGAGCGTCACGGGCTGCCCCACGACGACCTGATCGGGCAGGTCTTCTAGCGTGATCACTGCCCAGCCGCCGAAATGCACCGCGAGCAGCGTGAGCAGCACGGTTACTTGTGACATGCGTTTCCTCCTTAGGGGTCCACCATAGGATACCGCCGACGGGTTCCAGGTTTGACCGGCATGGTGTCGGGTGAGGGGCTCCTATCGGATCGTCTTGATGTATTCGTGGAGCGATCGCATTTCGTCGTCGGTCATGCCACTGAAGTACTTCCATGGCATGTAGTCGCGGAGCGGAGGCCGGCCCGGTATGACGCCCGTGCGCACGGCCGTGGCGAACATGTCCAGTGACCAGGCGGCCAGCGGGGTCAGCGGTGGACCCAGGGGACCCGAAGGGTCGGGATGTTTTCCGCCCTTGAGATCTCTTCCATGACACTCGACACAGGTGTGTGACGCCAGGTAGCGGCCGTACTCTGCGGTGCCGAGGGGCGGTGAGGTCACGGGAGGCGCGGGTCCGACCCCCCGAATGTCCGCTTCACTCATCAACGCAATCATGATATTGCCCAGCGGCCGCACTTTCGACCGCGGCAGCTCGTTGTCCATTGGCGGCAACGCCTGGAGGAAGGCGATCAGCGGGCCGACGTCTTCGTCACTCATGTGGCTGAACAGCTGGAACGGCATGGCCACGAGCGCCGTGCCGTCCGATCGCAGTCCATGGCGAATGGCGCGGTCCCAGTCGGCCACTTTGAAACGGCCCCCTACGCCACCCCGGCCCGGTGTCAGGTTCGACGCGACGGCGAGGAACGGCGGGATGTCCAGGAACACCTTTCCCTCGAGATCATTGCCATGGCACGATTGGCACCCGTGGATGCGCATGACGTGCCCGCCGCGGGCGATGGCCAGCGTATCCCTCGTGACGCTGCTCAGGTGTCGCCCGGGCGTGTAGGTCCGTGCCAGTTTCGAACGGCCGACGAAATACATCCCGAAGGCGGCGACGATGATGAGTCCAATGATGCCGCCGAGGCCGTAGCCGATCCACTTCAGAAACCGACGCATCCGGGCTCTCGCTGGGGTAGGGTGGGGTCGAAGCCGTGAAGCAGCTGATAGAATGACGCGACGGCCAGAAAGTCGCTACCCCGCACGGCGGCTGTGTGCTACAACGGCACTCGTACCGTAAGGCCGAACCGCATCGGCGGTCGGATGATACCCACGGCCCGGGGTGCGGGGATCGGCACGACCTCCCAATTGGGTGTTCGCACCACGGCGCCGATGAGCGTCCCGAGCAGGGCACCCGCCGGCACGGTAACCAGAAAGGACAGGCTGCAGAGCCCGCCGTATTCTCCGGCGTCCTTCAGGCAGTCCGACTTGGCGAGGAAACCGGTGAGGACGCCGGCCCCGGTGCCGATCAAAAAGCCGGTCCCGGCATGCCCGTGGGTGCCGTTGTCGAGGGCAACCTCCCGCACGTCCAGCCAGGCGAGCCGTCGTGTGTCACGAGCATCGAGGCGCAGCGTGAGGGAGTCGGTGTCCCAGGATTCCACTCGGCCGACGACTTTCTCACAGCGTCGACGAGTTTCCGTCACGCACAATAGGTCGAGACGGGCCAGCCGCCCGACCGCAATCGGCGACATGGCCTGACCGACCACGGGGACGCCAACGGCACCGAAGAGGAGCATGCAGCATCCGAGACGCCATTGCATGGAATTGCCTCCGTATTCGAGTGCCGCAACCTGGCGGCCTCTCCTCAAGCCGTTCTCAAGGCCGCCTCACCGTCTCCGGAACTGTTCGAGCGGCGCTAGTGTTCTCCAACAGGCGACACTTCCACCAGGACTTCAGAGGACATCATGTCGATCCGACCCATCAAGCGAGTCGTGGAGGCCAAGCCCACCGTCGAAGGTGCGGGCGTGAAGCTGCGCCGCGCCTTCGGCTTCGGCGATACCGGTGAGTTCGATCCATTCCTGCTGTTCGACGACTTTCGCAACGACCGTCCTGGCGACTACCTCGCTGGCTTCCCCTGGCATCCGCATCGGGGCATCGAAACCATCACCTATGTGCTGGCCGGGGCGGTCACGCACGGCGACAGCCTGGGGAACCGGGGGACGTTGGGCGCGGGGGACGTGCAGTGGATGACGGCCGGCAGCGGCATTCTGCATCAGGAGATGCCCCAGGGGGATCCGCAGGGCAGGATGCACGGGTTTCAGCTGTGGGCGAATCTACCCGCATCCCTGAAAATGACCGCGCCGCGCTACCAGGACGTCTTAGCGCGCGATATTCCCGAAGTGATCGACGACGACGGCACCGCGGTGCGGGTCGTGTGCGGGAGTTTTTGGGGGAAGTCCGGTCCGGTGGATGGGGTCGCGACCGATCCGCGCTATCTCGACGTGTGGGTACCGGCGGGACACCGCAAGACGCTACCGGTAGAAGCGTCACGCCATGCGTTTGCCTACGTGTTCGAGGGTGCCGGCACGTTCCGCGACGCCTCGCAACCGCTCGCCGTCCGCACCGAGCGGATCGGGCCAGTCGAAGGCGTGGCGCCGGCAGAGACCGGCAATCGCTCGCTCGTGCTGTTCGACAGCGGGGACGAGGTCACGGTCCAGGCGGGCGACCAGGGCATACGATTCCTGCTGGTGTCGGGGCAGCCGCTCGAAGAGCCGGTCGCCTGGTACGGCCCGATCGTGATGAACACCGAAGCCCAGCTGCGCCAGGCCTACGAGGAGCTCCGTCACGGCACGTTCATCAAGTGAGCTAGGGCGTGGGACCGATCTGTGGCGCCCCCGCGAGGCCCACCGCATCCAGCATGAACGCGTACCGGAAGGCGACTTCGCGCAGTCGGTCGTAGCGCCCCGACGACCCGCCGTGCCCGCCGGCGAGATTGATCTTGAAATACAAGGGGTTCGACCCCGTCTTGCGGGCGCGGAGTTTCGCCACCCACTTCGCTGGTTCCCAGTACATCACCTGGGAATCGTTGAACGACGTCGTGACCAGCATCCACGGATAGACCTGGGCCGTGACGTTGTCGTACGGGGAATACTGCCGCATGTATGCGTACTGCTCGGCGATGTGGGGGTTGCCCCATTGCTCCCACTCCTGGGCGGTGAGCGGCAGCGAGGCATCCATCATCGTGTTGATGACGTCGACGAAGGGCACATCCGCCACGACCGCCCGGAACAGGTCGGGGCGCTGGTTCGCCACCACCCCCATGAGGAGCCCGCCGGCGCTGCCCCCGTTGGCGACAAATCGGTCGGGGCTCGTGTATTTGCGGCGCACCAGATCCAGCGCGACGTCGATATAGTCACGGAACGTGTTCATCTTGTTCATCATCTTGCCGTCATCGTACCATTGCCGGCCCATCTCCTGGCCGCCGCGAATATGGGCGATGGCGTAAACAAACCCCCGATCGACGAGACTCAGGACCGATGAGTTGAACGTCGGCTCGATGGTGGCTCCGTAGGAGCCATAGGCGTAGAGCAGCAGCGGGCGAGTACCGTCCAGCGGGGTCCCGCGCTGCAACAGAACCGACACCGGCACCTGCGCGCCATCGCGAGCTGGCGCCATCACGCGCCGCACCTCGTACCGGCTCGAATCAAACCCGCTCGGAATCTCCTGCCGCTTCTTCAATTCCCGCGTCCGGGCCTGCAGGTCGTAGTCGTAGACCGAGCTCGGCGTGACGAGGGACGAATACGAGAACCGGAAGATCCGGGTATCGAACTCCGGATTGTTGCTGGGGAACACTCCGTAGGCGACCGCCGGGAAGGTCACGTAATGCGTCTGGTTGGTCGCCACCTCCGTCACCCGTAGCCGCCGCAGCCCGCCCGAGCGCTCACTCACGATGACGTACCGCTTGAACGCGTCCACCCCTTCGACAAAGACGGAGTCCCGGTGCGGCAACCAATCGGTCCAGCTCGCGGGCGTCACACCGGTGTCCGGCGCGCGCAGGACCCGGAAATTGCGCGCCTGATCGTTCGTGTACAGCAGGAAAAAGCCGTCGGCGTGTTCCACACTGTACTCGACACCCGGTCGCCGCGGCGCGATCACCCACGGCGTCGTCGTGGGCGTCGCGGTCGGGATCACACGCCACTCGGACGAGGTGTAGCCATCTGCGGGAATGAACACGTATTTCCCACTGCGCGATCGGAAGACCGACACGTCGTTCAGGACGTTGTCCTCCTGGAAGATCTTCGCATCCTGGCCCCGGGCCGTCCCGATCACGTGACGCCAGACGGCGTTCCCCCGTTTCGCGGAATCGGCCGTCATGTAAAAGAAGGTCCGATTGTCATTCGCCCACGCGGTACCGTTCCACACGCCGACGATCGAGTCCGTGAGACGTCCGGAGCGGAGATCCTTCACGTACAGCGTGTATTCGCGGAAGGCCGTCGTGTCCTCGAGGTAGAGCAGGAGCTGGGCATCGGGGCTCACGTCGAAGCCGCCCAGGGCGTGGAAGTTCTTGCCGGCCGCGAGCGCGTTTTGATCGAGGAGGACTTCTTCGCGCGCCGAGAGCGACCCGCGCTTGCGGCAAAAGATGGGATAGGATTTCCCCTGCTCGGTGCGGGTGTAGTACCAATACTCGCCGTCTTTGTAGGGGACGCTGAGATCGGTTTCCTTGATCCGTCCCAGGATCTCCTCGTACAGCCGCTGGCGGAGCGCTTCGGTGTGCTGCGTGCCGGCGGCGGTGTAGGCATTCTCCGCTTCGAGGTAGGCCATGACCTCGGGGTTCTGCTTGTCGCGCAGCCAGAAATAGTCGTCGACCAGGATGTCGCCGTGGATCGTGTCCACCTTGGGCACCACGCGAGCGACCGGGGCGGACGGGGATTGGGCCGCGGCGCGAGGGGCCAGGGCCACCAGCAGGGCGAGCGCGGGAACGAATCGGATCCGCACGTCAGGGCTCCAATAGAGAAAGAAGTGGATGGCCTCGGTTCACTCGGCGAATCGCTTCCCCAGCTCCCCGATGATGGACTGGGAAAAAAAGCCGACTTGAAACGCCGCGCTGAAAATGAGCAGGGCTTCACCCATTTCGCGGACCCGCTCGAACACGAGACCATACAGCAGGATGGCAATCACGAACGAGACGAGGGCCGTGAGCAGGAATCCCTTCCAGTCCCAGGCGACTTTGGATTTGTCGACGGCCTTGAAGTAGCGAACCGCGTAGTCGTAGAGATACTTGCCGATCACTCCGGCGGCGACCCCCGAGAGAATGAGCGGGGCCAAGTATCGGGCGGCGAGGGCGGCCAGATCGATCATACTTCCGCGGGTGCCTCGGGCGGCTCCGGCTCGTCCGGCTTGGCTTCGGGCGCCTCTTTGGCTCGATCCAGTTTCCGTTGCCGCTTCTCCTCCTTTTTTAGCTGCCGGCGAAGCTCTTTCTGCCGTTTCTCGAATCCGTAGTTGTTTCTTGGCAAGTGACCACTCCCAGTCGGAGACAGGGCGGACGCCAGGTGGATACCAGAAGGTAGCCGGGCGACGCCGACGCGGGCAGCGTCTCTGGCGGGCCACTGGGGTCAGCACGCCGCGGCTATCAGCTTCCCACCGGAGGTTGGTCGATTGACGGGAATCCCTGTTGTCGCTTGTCGATGCCGCGAACCACCTTGATGGCGCACCATGCGGCAATCGCGCTCAGGGCATCCACCGCAATCCCCACGTCCGTGAGGTTGCGCAGCTGATCGAGCGATTCGGCGTTGCGGGCCATGGTCATCGCTACTCGACCGACCATGCCACTCAGGAGATAACTACCCCACCACAGTGAAATGATCGCCGGCGTGTTGCGACGCGCGGTCGTCCCCTCGCGGTTCAGTCCGTCGCTTCTCCACCAGAGATCGGCGACGATCTGGTAGGGACGGACCAGATTCACCAGTGGGATGAACCAGTATCCGATCGCCCACCCCGGCGTGAAGCGCGACTCGCGCGTCCCCACCAAGCGCAGGTTGGCGTACGAGCGATAGAGCCAGAACAGCCACGCGAGGGCCGTGACAACGAAGCCGAGGAACTGCAGCTGCCCGATGGCCGTGTGGCGGGTGTCGTTCGCGCTCGCGTCCTCGGTGGACAGCGCTTCCCCCGCGATGACGCGCAGCAGCAGGGCGCGCTGGGCGAGTCCGGAGCCCATGCCGAGGACGTCCAACACGAGGCAGGCGGCGAGCAGGGAGACGACCCACCGGGCGCGCGAGCGCTGGGACTGGACGGGGTCGGTGGGGGCGGGCGGACCTAACGTCTCCATATGGGGTTAGGAAACATGGCGCCAACCGGCGCTGTGTGCACGGGTCTTGCAGTGAATAGCCCGTAGTGGGTTTGACCACTCCACCCGGTAACGATGCAAGCGGGAGGTCACTATGACCCTTGTTGGCGCGTTGCTCGGGATCCTTGGGGTTGCGGTTTTCGCCCGCTGGCTGCTGATCGGCGGCGATGATTGGAAACACGGCAGGCGATAGCCCGCGACTCCAAACGGATCCAGTCTGTTCCTCCTAGTGAATCCGTTGAGGTTACCGTCGGGGCCGCAGCGTCACGCGGTCCCCGACACTCCATCGAAGAATTCCACGGCGCCGGTTTCCAGGGAATACTCCGCACCGACGACCAGCAGGCCATCGTTCTGAATCAGCTGTTCGAGTACGGGAGACCCGTGCCGCAGGTGGTCCACAGAGGCGCGGATGTTGGTCCGCACGGCGTGCCGTACCAGGGCGTCCGCATCGTGCCTGAGGTCGGTTGCAAACAGCCCCTCAACCGCGGGTCGCACTCGGTCGACGATCGCCCGCAGGTTGTGGGACTGATTCTCGGTGGGCCGCCGCAGTTCTTCGATGGTGGCCAGAATCACTCCGCATTGCGAGTGGCCCAGGACCACCACCAGCCGCGTGCCGAAGCGTGCAGCGGCAAACTCGACGCTGCCGACCTGGGAGGGAGCGACGATGTTGCCGGCAACACGAATGACAAACAGGTCCCCGAGTCCCTGATCAAACACCATCTCCGCCGGCACGCGCGAATCCGAACATCCGAGGACGATCGCAAAGGGCTCTTGTCCGTTGGTCAATTCCGCACGACGGTTGTGGCCAAGAAAGGCGTCAGGGCCGCGCACGTTCGAGACAAAACGGAGATTGCCTTGTTGGAGACGGACGAGGGCTGCATGCGCTGAAACCATCAGGCTAGTGCAGCCGCGCCAGGAATCGTGCGTGGTCTCGGACAAACAGGCGACCGCCTCGGGCTTCCACGCAGAGCCCTTCAGCTTCGAGGCGCCGGCGTTGGCCCGACAGCCCGCCGGGGTACTTCTCGTTGATCTCCCCACCGGCCTTGAGCGTCCGCCAATAGGGCGTGACGCGCGTCGTGCCAAGGGCTTCGGCCTCGCCGGCGGCTCCGGCGGCGATCCGGGCGCAAATCCCGGTCACGATCGGGCAGGCGATGGTGGCGCGGTGCCGGCGCGCGAGGTGGGCTCGGATCTCATTGATCGTGGTGAGTTTTCCTTTGCGCACCTGCCGCATCAAGCCATCCACCTCCCAGGGCGCGGGGAGGAGGATGGTGCCGGGTCCGAAACGACGCTTCATCCCGCCCGTCAACCGCTCAACCCGGGGGAAGTCTTTCGCGTCAGCGAGTTTCTCACGAAACGTCTTCTTCATCGCCCGTAATCTGCACGCTCCCCGATA
This sequence comes from Gemmatimonadales bacterium, assembly GCA_036555485.1. Lineage (GTDB taxonomy): Bacteria > Gemmatimonadota > Gemmatimonadetes > Gemmatimonadales > GWC2-71-9 > DASTHG01. The sequence continues at coordinate 46,325 of DATBLG010000127.1, forward strand.
GATTGACCACCCCCGCGCCACGCGCTAAGTTCTTTCCCAATGCCAACATACGAGTACCGCTGCCCCAAAGGGCATGCGTTCGAGAAGTTCTTCCAGACCATGAACGACAAGCGACGCGTTCGCTGCCCCACGTGCGGCAAGAGCGCCGAACGGATCATCTCGGGCGGCGCGGGCCTCGTCTTCAAGGGCTCGGGTTTCTACATCACGGATTACAAGCGCGCCGGCGAGAAGAAACCCGACGAAGGGGAAGCCAAGCCGGCCGAGACGAAGCCCGAGACCAAAGCTGAATCGAAACCCGGGTCGCAGGCCGAGCCGAAATCAGAACCGAAGTCCGAATCGAAGTCTGAGTCGAAGCGGAAGAAAGACTCCGGCAAGTGAAGGCGCACGACACGTTGCGCGCGGCCCTCGCGAAGGCTGCGGCATCTCTCGGCGCGCCCTCCGTCGACGTGCTGCTCGAACGCCCGAAGGACCCTACCCACGGGGACGTCGCCACGAACCTCGCCCTGACGCTCGCGAAAACACTTCAGGCCAAACCGCGGGACGTGGCCTCACGGCTCGTGAACGCGCTCGACTTGCCGGCCGGACTCGTCACTAAGACCGAGATCGCGGGACCGGGATTCATCAATTTCTTCCTTGCCGCCGAGCAGCTGCACGCAATCCTTCCTGCTGTACTGACCGCGGGGGTTCAGTTCGGCCGTGGGGACGTGGGGAAGGGCGCTCCGGTCAACGTCGAATTCGTTTCCGCCAACCCCACCGGCCCCCTGCACGTCGGCCACGGCCGCCAGGCCGCCATCGGCGACGCCATCGCCTCGTTGCTCGAATGGACCGGGTGGAAGGTGACGCGTGAGTTCTACTACAACGACGGCGGCACGCAGATCATGAACCTGGCGCGAAGCGTCCAGGCGCGAATCGCCGAGCAGCGCGGGAGGCCGTTCGAGATTCCAGAGGGTGGATACCACGGCGAATACATCAAGGAGATCGCCGAGCGCTACGTTGTCGCGAATCCGGGTGACCCGGAGGGACATGATCTCGAGGATGTGCGCCGTTTCGTCGTGCAAGCGCTACGCGACGAGCAGGACAAGGACATGCAGGCGTTCGGCGTGAAGTTCGACGTCTACTTTCTCGAGTCGTCGCTGTACTCCTCGAGCAATGTAGAGAAGACGGTGCAGCGCCTCGTGGCCGCCGGCCACACGTACGAGAGAGACGGCGCGTTGTGGCTCAAGACCACCGACTACGGCGACGACAAGGACCGTGTAATGAAGAAGTCGGCGGCCAAAGGCGGGGACTACACCTACTTCGTGCCGGACGTCGCCTACCACGTGACCAAATGGGAGCGCGGATTCACGCGGGCCATCGACGTGCAGGGCGCCGACCACCACTCGACCGTGACGCGCGTGCGCATCGGGCTCCAAGCGCTCGAGATGGGGATCGCGCCCGGCTACCCCGAGTACGTCCTGCACCAGATGGTGACCGTGATGCAGCACGGCGAAGAGCTGAAGATCTCGAAACGCGCCGGCAGCTACGTGACCGTGCGCGATCTCGTCGACGAAGTGGGCGGCGACGCGCTGCGCTATTTTTTCCTGATGCGCAAAAGCGATTCACACCTCGTGTTCGACGTCGATCTGGCCAAGAGTCAGACCGAAGAGAACCCGGTGTTCTACGTCCAGATGGCGCACGCGCGTATGAGCGGCATCTTCCGGGTCGCCGGCCGCGCGCCCGAGACGGCGTCGCCCGACGGCACGGATCTCTCGCAGCTGCAGGAGCCCGAGGAGCTGGAGCTCATGATAGCGCTCGCCGAGTTTCCGGCTACGGTCTCGGCCGCGTCGGTCGCGCTCGAACCGCACCGGATCACGGGCTACCTCGAAGCCCTGGCCCGCACGGCCCACGCCTGGTATCACAAATTTCGCGTCCTGGGCGAACCGCAGGAGGCAGCCAGGCTGGTGCTGGCCCGAGCGGTGCGCCAGGTGCTCGCCAACGGCCTTGCGTTGCTGGGGCTCCGCGCCCCGGATCGGATGTAACCAATGACTCTGCTCGTCGTGGGATCGATCGCACTCGATTCGGTGGCCACGCCGTTTGGCGAAACCGCCGACGCCCCCGGCGGCTCCGCGGTGTTCTTCGCGGCGGCGGGGTGCCTGCTGCACCCGGTACAGGTGGTCGGCGTCATTGGGGCGGACTATCCCCTGGGTGTGCTCAAGCAGCTGGAGTCACGCGGCGTCGATCTGGCGGGCGTCGAGCAAGTGGAGGGCGAGTCGTTCCGTTGGAAGGCGAAGTACTCCTACGACCTGTCCAGCCGCGAGACCCTGGACACCCGGCTGGGCGTGTTTGCTCACTTCCGGCCCAAGATTCCCGCGGCGTTCCAAAAGGCCCGGTACGTGTTCCTGGGCAACATCGATCCCGGGCTGCAGCTGGGAGTGTTGGACCAGGTGACCGAGCCCACCCTGGTGGCGTGCGACACCATGAACTATTGGATCAACTCGAAGCGCGACCTCTTGCTCGAGTTGTTGCGCCATATCGATATCCTGATGGTGAACGACACTGAAGCCCGCGAGCTGTCGAGCGATTGGAACATCTATCGCGCCGCCCGCTGGATTCTGGCGAATGGGCCGAAACGCGTGGTGATCAAGCAGGGCGAGCACGGCGCGCTGCTGGTGGACGCCGACTCGACCTTCAAGGTCCCCGCCTACCCGCTGCAGGAGGTGTTTGACCCGACCGGCGCCGGGGACGCCTTCGCCGGCGGGTTCATGGCCTATCTCGCCCACTCCAATGACCTCTCCACCTCGGCGCTGCGGCGCGCCATGGTGTATGGCGCGGCACTGGGGTCGTTTGCGGTGGAAGCGTTCGGGATCCAGGGCTTCGACGCGGTGAAAGCGGCGGACGTGCGCGCCCGCGTACGGGCGTTCAAGGACTTGGTGCATTTCGACCTGGACGAAAGAGACGCGTGAGCGACCGCTACGCCGACGCCGGGGTGCACCTCGACGCCGCCACTGATGCCAAGCGCCGCATCGGCGTGCTGGTCGCGAAGACGCGCACCGCGCTCGCGCTCGGTCGTGTGGGCGGCTTCGGCGGCATGGTCCGGCTGCCGCCGGGATTCACGAAACCGGTCCTCGTGATGTCGACCGACGGCGTCGGGACCAAGGTGCTGGTCGCGGCGCGCGCCGGCGTACACGACAGCGTGGGTGAGGACCTCGTCAATCATTGCGTCAACGACATCCTGGTGCATGGGGCGCGTCCACTGGCGTTTCTCGACTATTACGCGAGCGGTGAGCTCGTCCCGGAGGTCGCCGCGGCGGTCGTGCAGGGCATCGCCCGCGGCTGCGCCGCACACGAGATGACCCTCGCGGGCGGCGAGACCGCCGAGCTGCCGGATCTCTACGCGGCCGGTCACTACGATCTCGCCGGGACCATCGTCGGCGTGGTAGAAGAGGACGCGGCGTTGCACGGCGATCGGGTGCAACCGGGCGATGCGGTCGTCGGGTACGCGTCGAGCGGGTTGCACACCAATGGCTTTACCCTCGCCAGACGGATCGTGTTCGATCAGCTCAAACTCGACGTGCACGATCGATTCCCTGATTCGAACCGCAGCGTCGCCGAGGTGCTCCTCGCCGTGCATACGAGCTACGCGGCGGCCATCACCCCCGTGCTGCCCCGCCTGCACGCACTAGCGCACATCACCGGGGGCGGCATCGCCGGCAACCTGGTGCGCGTGCTGCCGCAGGGGTGCGAAGCAGTGGTGGACGCGGGCAGCTGGGCGTGGCCCCCCGTGTTCCGCGTCCTGAAAACCTCTGGGGACGTGTCCCTGGGCGAGATGCGGCGCGTGTTCAACCTCGGGATCGGGATCGTTGCCGTTACGGCGCGCGACGACGTCGACCCGGTGCGACGCGCGGCGGAGCTCGCCGGCGTACACACCTGGATCATCGGCGAGATCAAGCCCGGCGAGACCGGCGTACGATTCGCAGAGCGATGAGACGATTCTCCCGTCTTTCGGTTGCGGCGCTTGGATGGGCTGGGGCGGCGGTGACCGTCCTGGCGGCGCAGGATCCGCGGTGCACCACCTTCGACGCCACGGCCACGCGGGCGTGCAATGCGGGGATCGACGCCGTTCGGGCGTTTCACCCCCTGGCTGGCCTGGTCGTGAGCGGTGGGACCCCGCTGCTCGGCGGTGCCGGATCGGTCGGTGGACTGGGCCATGTTGCGGTCGTGGCGCGGCTCAATGCCATCCGGGTCTCGCTCCCCAATCCCGACAGCGCCGGTCAGACGAGTGTCCCGTCGAGCTACGACGGCCTGGCACCCGCGCCCGTGCTGGAGGCGGGCTTCGGACTCTACCGCCGGAACGGCCCCAGTCGCGTTTCGGTCGACGGGCTTGGCTCGGCGCTGCTGTTACCTACGGGAGTCGTGTCGGGACTCGCCGCCGAGGGCGGCTTGCACGTCGGCAGCGTGGTGCTGGGGTTAGGGTACGGGCTCCGGGTGAGCGCGCTCCCGGGCAGCTTCCCGGTGCCGTCTGTCTCGGTGAGCCTGATGCGTCGCACCGTACCCCGCATTCGTTACGGGCGGCTGGCGCCGGTATGCTGCGGAGGGGACCTGTTCGAGTTCGACACCGACCTCCGTGCCACCAACGTGCGCGTGGTCGGCGGGTACCGCTTCGCTCGCCTGGACCTCGCGGCGGGCGTTGGCTTCGACCACTATGGGTCGAGCGCACGGATCAGGTTCCGCGACACGCCGCCCGCAAACGGGGTACGTGTCATCACGCTGGACCTGGCGAACTCGCGGCAACTGGTATTTGTCGATGCCGGGGTCGGCGTGGCGCTCGTGAAGCTCGCGCTGGAGCTCGGGTACCAGACGGGCAAGGATCAGCACCTGTCCACGAATTTCACCGACTTCGATCCCGCCGAGGGCCACGTCTTTGGGAGCTTTGGTCTTCATTTCGCCTTCTGACGCGCTGCTCGAGCGCTCGACGTAGGAGGCCGCGGACATGGTAACGCCGACTGCGCCGACCGTGACCATCGCCCCGACGCCGGACGGGCCGCTCGAGCGGTCCGCGATGCAACGCGCGCTCGACCTGGCCCGTCGTGGCTGGGGACGCGTGGCGCCGAACCCGCTCGTCGGCGCGGTGGTCGTGCAGGACCGGTTGGTGGTGGGGGATGGTTGGCATGCCGGATTCGGCGAGCCGCATGCCGAAGTGATGGCGTTGCGTGCCGCCGGCACGCGCGCTCGGGGGGCCACCCTCGTCGTGACGCTCGAGCCGTGCGCACACCAAGGGAAGACGCCACCCTGTATCGAGGCAATCCGCGACGCGGGCGTAGGTCGCGTCGTCATGGCGATTCGCGATCCGGATCCGAATGCGCGGGGCGGGCTCGAAGCGCTCCGCGCTGCGGGGATCAATGTGGAGTCGGGCCTCCTCGCCGAAGCGGCCGCCGCGCAGAACGCCTCCTTCCTGTTTGTGCGCGAGCAACCCTCGCGGCCCTTCGTCGCGCTCAAGCTTGCGACCTCCATCGACGGTCGGATCGCCGATTCCGGGGGCCGCTCGCAATGGATTTCGGGACCGGCCGCGCAAACCTGGGCGCATTGGCTGCGTGCCGGATTCGACGCCATCGCGGTCGGCGGCACGACCGCGTCCCGCGATGACCCGCAGCTCACGGTGCGCGGCGGCGTGGTGCCGCGCCGGCCTCCGGTGCGCGTGGTGTTCGACCGTCGCGCGATGCTTCCCCTGGCCTCGAAGCTGGCCCAGACGGCGCGCGACACCGCGACATGGGTGGTGGCATCCGAGGAGGCGCCGGCCGCTAATGTGGCGGCGCTCGAGAAAGTTGGCGTCCGCGTGTTCCGTCCCCGCTCGCTCGCCGAAGGCCTGGTCCAGCTGCGCGCCGTGGGTGTGGAATCGGTGCTGTGCGAGGGCGGCGGCGCGTTGGGCGTCGGGCTGCTCGCCGACGGGCTGGTCGATCGTCTCTACTGGCTGCAGGGGCCGGTGTGGCTGGGTGCGGGTGGTGTGCCCGCCTTTCCGGGCGTGGCCGACGCGGCCCTCGCCCAGGCGCCGCGTTGGATTCCCGTGGAGCGCCGCCCGTTGGGGCCCGATACATTACTGGTCTTGGACCGGCGACTATGTTTACCGGCATCGTGACGGCGGTGGGGCGCGTGGCCAAGGCGACGCGCAACGGGACGGCGGTGTTCGAGATCCGCGCGCCGTACCGGAACCTGCGCCGCGGCGAGAGCATCGCCATCAACGGAGCGTGCCTCACCGTCGAAAAGGTGGTGCGTGGCGGGTTCACGGTGCGCGCCGTCGAGACGACGCTGGACCGGACGCTGTTCGCGGAGTACGGGGCGGGTCGGCGCGTCAATCTCGAGCGCGCCGTGCGTGCCGCCGATCGTCTCGGTGGCCACCTGGTGCAGGGGCATGTGGATGGCGTCGCCACGGTCGACCACGTATCCCCGCGTGGGGAGACGATCATGGTCGGACTCCGGGTGCCGGACGTGGTCCGGGCCGTGTGCATCCCGCTGGGCTCGATCACCGTGGACGGGGTGAGTCTGACGGTCGATGCGCTGCCCGGTCCGTGGCTGGTACAGGTATCGCTGATCCCGTTCACCCGGGAGCACACGACGCTTGGCGGACTGCAGCCGGGCGACCGGGTGCACGTTGAAGGAGACTTGATCGGAAAATACGTGAGGCAGCTATGCCGTTCGGACACATAGAGCAGGCGATCGCGGATATCCGCGCGGGCAAGCTCGTCATCGTCGCCGATGACGAGGGCCGAGAGAACGAGGGCGACCTGGTCGGAGCGGCCGAGCGGGTGACGCCCGAGATGATCAATTTCATGGCGACGCATGGGCGCGGACTCATCTGTGTCCCGATTCTCCCCGAGCGTTGCCTGGCCCTCGGGCTGCAGCAGATGTCGGAACACAACACCGAGGCGCACGAAACCGCCTTCACCGTGAGCATCGACGCCGCGGCGCGCTTCGGTGTGACCACCGGGATCTCGGCGGCGGATCGCGCGGCCACGATTCGCGTGGCCATCGATCCTGCTACGGTGCCCGCCGACTTGCGTCGGCCCGGCCACGTGTTCCCGTTGCGCGCACGTCCCGGCGGCGTGTTGCAGCGGGTCGGCCAAACCGAAGCGAGCATCGACCTGGCCCGGCTCGCCGGGCTGTATCCCGCGGGCATCGTCTGCGAAGTATTGAACGCCGATGGGACGATGGCGCGTCGGCTCCAGCTCGAGCGGTTCGCGCGCGAGCACGACCTCACGTTCATCACTGTCGCGCAGCTCGTCGCCTACCGGCTCGCCAACGAGCGACTGGTGCACCCGGTCGCCGCGGCGCGACTCCCGACGCCAGTTGGCGAATTCCGGATCGTGGGCTACAAGAATGACGTGGATGCGGCCGAGCATGTGGCGCTGGTGTACGGCGACGTCAAAGACCGATCGGGCGTCCTGGTGCGGATGCACTCGAAGTGCCTCACCGGCGACGTCTTCGGCTCGGGGCGGTGCGACTGCGGCTGGCAGCTCGAGAGCGCGATGCAGATGATCGCTGCCGCCGGGTGCGGTGTGGTCGTCTATCTCGACCAGGAGGGGCGGGGCATCGGCCTGCTCAACAAACTGAAGGCGTATGAGTTGCAAGACGCCGGACACGACACCGTCACCGCTAACGCGCAGCTCGGCTTCAAGCCTGATCTGCGCAACTACGGAATCGGCGCGCAGATCCTGCTGGATCTCGGTCTCTCGTCGATCCGGGTGCTCACCAACAATCCAATGAAGCTCGTGGGGCTCGAGGGCTACGGGCTGGAGATCGTGGAGCGCGTGCCGATCGTGCCGCCACCCTCCTCCGAGAACCGCGCCTATCTCGACGTCAAGCGCGACAAGCTCGGTCACCTGCTCACCCACTAGCCCGTGGCGGAGCGCTCCACGCCTCCGCGCGTGGCTGTCATCGTCAGCCGCTACAACGAGCTGATCACTCGCCGCCTGCTGGACGGCGCGCGCGATGCGTTGCGCGAAGGCGGGGTGCCAGAAACCCACACCGACGTGATCTGGGTGCCGGGCGCCTTTGAGCTACCGGTGGCGGCCGAAGCGGCCGCCGCCTCGGGTCGCTACGGAGCCATTGTCGCGCTGGGGTGTGTGATACGCGGTGAAACCGCGCACTTCGAGTTCGTCGCGGGCGAGGCGACCCGCGGTCTCGGGAACGTGGGGTTGGCGCACCGGATCGCCGTCGGCTTCGGCGTCCTGACGACCGACAACCAGATTCAGGCACAGGCCCGGGCCGGTGGGGCCGCTGGCAACAAGGGGTACGAGGCGGCTGCGGCGGCGCTCCAGACGGCCGACGTCCTGCAGCGGTTGCGCCGTGGAACGTCCCGAGACTAAGGCGCGCGCGCGGGCGCTCCAGCTGCTGTATGCCTGGGACCTGTCAGGCCATCCGTCCATCGATACGGTCGTCACGCGGCTCTCCCGCACCTATGGCGGCATTCCCGTGGGCTATGATCGCGGGGCGGAGCTGGCTGCGCGCGCGACTGCGGGCCAGCGGGAGTACGATGCGCGGCTCACCCGGGCTGCTGAACACTGGCGCTTGGAGCGCATTGGGGTCATCGAACGCAACATTTTGCGTTTGGCGATGGCCGAGCTGGATGAGGGAACGACGCCGCCGCGCGTCGTGATCGACGAGGCGGTCAAACTTGCGCACTGGTTCGCCGGCGCCAAGTCGCCGGCGTTCGTGAACGGCGTGCTCGATTCCCTGGCGCGGGAGCTGGGCCGGTTGTGAGGATCCTGCTGGTCAATTGGAATGACCGCGCCAACCCGCAGGCGGGCGGCGCGGAGACTCACCTGCACGCGATTTTCGGCCGGCTGGCAGGCACGGGACATGCCGTGGACTTGGTGGCGAGCGGTTGGCCCGGCGCGTCGCCAACAGCGGAGCTTGACGGCATCCGGGTTCGACGCGTGGGTGGACGCCACAGCTTCGCCTGGCGCGCGCGCCGGGTGGTACGGAGGACGCTCGAGGCCGGCCAGTACGATATCGTCGTCGAGGACGTCAACAAGTTGCCGCTGTTTCTGCCGTGGCTGACGACGCTGCCGTTGTGCGCCATCGTGCCGCATCTGTTCGGAACCACGGCGTTCGCCGAGGCGAGCTGGCCGGTCGCCGCGCTGGTGTGGGCGGCGGAACGCCCGATCCCGCGGGTGTACGCCCGCGCGGGGTTCCACGCCATCAGCCAGAGCACACGCGATGATCTGGTGGCGCGCGGCGTGGATCCGGCGCGGATCGAGGTCATTTATCCGGGGATCGACGCGACCTGGTATTGCCCCGACCCCGGGACGCCGCGTGCCACACGGCCCACGTTCCTGTACGTTGGCCGCCTGAAGCGTTATAAAGGAGTGGATATCGCGTTGCGGGCGCTGGCGTTGGCCCGCGCGCGCCGCCCCGATGTGGAGCTCGAGATCGCCGGCGCGGGCGACGACCTTCCGCGGCTGGTGGCCCACGCCCGCACGCTCGGTCTCGGCGACGCGGTCCGTTTTCTGGGGTTCGTCTCCGAGGAAGACAAACGGCGGCTGTTGCGCGCGACCTGGGCGGTCGTGTTTCCGAGTCCCAAGGAAGGTTGGGGGATCTCGAACGTCGAGGCCGCCGCCTGCGGCACGCCGGCGCTCGCGTCCGACAGTCCTGGTTTGCGGGAGACGGTCCGGCACGGCGAAACCGGGTACCTCGTTCCGCACGGCGACGCGCAAGCGATGGCGGAGCGGATGGTCGAGCTCGCCGCGAATCCAGGGCTGGTGACGCGACTCGGTAGCGAGGCCAGGCGCTTCGTCGTCCCACTGTCCTGGGATCGCACGGCGCAGGCCACGGCGGAGCACCTCGAGCGGCTCATCGCGCAAGGGAGGTAGGGCATGCGAATCACCGTCACCGCGCGGCACTGCGACGTATCGAGCGACCTGCGCGAGCGGGCCCGCGCACTCGTGCACCGGCTGGCCAGGGTTGCCAGCCGTCCGCACGACGGCCAGGTGATCTTCGCGGACGATCACGGCGTGGCGACGGTGGAATTGCGATTGCATACCGCCCGTGGCGTCGTGGTGGTGGGGCGGGCCGAAGCCACCGACCACCGCTCCGCGCTCGACCGAGCAGCCGCGCGGGTGCGCCGCCAGCTCGACAAGTCGCCCACCAAGCGCAGCGGGCCGGCGCGACGCCGCTCGGCAGCGCGCGGGGTCGAGTGAGCGAGAAACCGCGCATTCGCGATCTCCTGGCTCGCAAGGGGGCGCCGCTGCAGCTCGAGGCGCTCACCGGCGACACGGGGCTCGATCGCGTCATTCCCTCGCCGGAGGCGTCGAGTCCGGGGCTCGTGCTCGCCGGCTACACCGCCCGCTTCGTCGGTGACCGCCTGCACATCCTCGGTGAAACGGAGATCAGCTACCTGGCCTCGCTCCCGGGTGACGGGCGACGGCGCGCGCTCGAGCAGTTCTTCGGGTTCGATTTGCCCTGCGTCATCATCACCAAGGCGCAAGCGGTACCGACGGAGCTGCTCGAGCTGGCGCAGGCGAAAGGGGTGCCGGTGATCCGCACCTCACTCAAGACGGCCGAGTTCTACCGCCGGCTCAAGCCGTTTCTGGACGACGCGTTCGCCCCGAACACCACGTTGCATGGCTCCCTTGCCGACGTGTACGGCGTGGGGCTCCTGTTTTTGGGTCGCTCCGGGATTGGCAAGAGCGAATGCGTGCTCGACCTGGTGGAGCGCGGGCACCGGTTGGTTGCGGACGACCTGGTGCAGGTCACGCGGCGCGGCGTGGACATCTTGATCGGTCGCGGGCACGAGCTGGCGCAGCACCACATGGAGATCCGGGGCATTGGTTTGATCGACATCAAGGCGCTGTTCGGGATCCGGGCGGCGCGCCAACAGAAGCGTATCGAGGTGGTCGTGCAGCTCGAGGACTGGGATGCCAACCGTGAGTACGACCGGACCGGGCTCCGCATTCAAGAGACGCGGATCCTCGACATTTCGATTCCGCTCGTGACCGTGCCGCTGAATCCCGGCAAGAACCTCACGGTCATTTGCGAGGTCGTCGCGATGACGCACCTGCTGCGCTACAGCGGGGTGGACTCGGCGCGCAATCTCAACGAGCGACTCATCGAGCGCATGCGGGAACGCGCCGAGGTTCGCGAGTACCTCGAAGAGGACTATGAGTGATCTGTTGCGTGGCGTGGTCGTCTCCCACGCCGACCTGGCCGATGCCCTGATTGCGGCGGTTCACTCGATCAGTGGGGTGGACGGCGCATTGCAGGCGGTGAGCAATGAGGGGTGCGATCCAGCCGCCCTCGCCGCTCGGATCGAGAAGGCCATCGGCACCGGACCGGCCATGTTGTTCGTGGACCTGCCCGGTGGATCGTGCCTCACCAGCGCGATCCGGTTCGCTCGCGGACGAACCAATCTTGCCGTCGTGACCGGCGTCAACCTTGCGATGTTGCTCGATTTCGTATTCCACCGGGATTCGTCGCTCGCGGACGCTGCGCGGCGTGCCGTCGAAGCGGGCGCCAAGGCGATCCGCAGCCCTGCCTCCGCTGCATGAGCCTCGCACTGGTACGTCTCGACGATCGGCTGATTCATGGCCAGGTGGTGGTGGGCTGGGGACAGCCGCTCAACGTCCAGTTCATCATTCTCGTGGACGACGAAGTGCGCGACAGCGCCTGGGAGCAGGACCTGTATCGGATGGGAGTCCCATCGAGCATCGAGGTCGTGTTCGCGTCGATCGAAGAGGCCCGACGGCGCATCCCCGACTGGGAAACGGATCCACGGGTGGGGATCCTGCTGGCCGGCGATATCGACACGATGATGGCACTCGTCGCCGGCGGCGCCGTGCCACGCGTGAACATCGGCGGGATCCATCACCGCGCCGGTCGCAGCGAACGGCTGCGCTATGTCTACCTCACCGACGAGGAAGCGGCCAAGCTCCGCCGGCTCGCCTCCGACGGGATCGTGGTCACCGCCCAGGACGTACCAACGGCCCGCGCGGTGCCGATCGGAGAGTTCCTGTGACCACCGCCGCGCTGGTGTTGCTCGTCTGGGGGACGCTCGTGGGCGTGGACCTGGTGAGCGTGCCGCAGATGATGATCGCCCGACCCCTCGTCGCCGGGACGATCGCCGGAACCCTGGTTGGCGACATCGAGACCGGGCTGCGGATTGGTGTGGTGTTCGAGTTGTTTCAGTTCGAGATCCTGCCCATCGGTGCGGTTCGCTACCCCGAGTACGGCCCCGCTACGGTCGCGGCCGTGGCGGCCGCGCACTGGAGCGGCGGGCCCTTGGCCCTGGGCATCGGTGTGGGCGTGGGGCTGATCGTCGGATTGCTGGGCGGCCTGTCGTTGCATTGGTTGCGAACCGCTAATGCCCGAGCGGTTCGCGCCGCAACAGCGGGGCTCGAGTCGGGCGATGTGCGGGCACTCGAGCGCGTACATCTCGGCGGAATGCTGCGCGACGCCGGTCGTGCGTGTGCGGTCACGGCCACGGGGCTCGCCGTCGCGCGCCTCGTATCCCTGCTGGACGTTGCGCGCTGGTCACCCGCCGCCCTGGTGCTCGCGGCGGCGGCGGCGGGAGGGGCTGCGCTCGCGTCCGGGGGGACTGGTCTGCCGCGCCTCGTGGGGCGCGGTCCCAACCTCAAGTGGCTCGCCGCGGGGCTCGCGGCCGGCGTGGCGGTCGCATGGATCGCGTGAAGACGCCGCTCGCGGCCGCGTTCCTCCGCCTGTTCACCGTCCAAGCGTCGTGGAACTACGACCGCATGGTGGGCGTGGGCATGGGGATCGCCGAGGAGCCGTTGCTCCGGTCGCTGCGCAACGGAACCGAGGACGGCCCGGCGTATCGCGCGGCGGTGGCACGGGGAGCCCAATTCTTCAATGCGCATCCGTACCTGTGCGGGCTGGCCGTAGGCGCGATTGCCCGCGCCGAGCGCGACGGAGTCCCTCCGGAGCAGATCGAGCGGTTGCGGGATGCCTTGATCGGGCCGCTCGGCTCGCTCGGCGATCGGCTGTTTTGGGTGGGCTGGCTGCCGTTGCTCTCTACCGCGGCGATCGTCGCGATCACGTTGGGCGCTGGCTGGGAGGCGATCGCCGCCTTCCTCGTGATCTACAACATCGGGCACGTCACGTTGCGGTGGTGGGCGCTCTCGGCAGGCTGGAACGCCGGCTCGGACGTGGTCGCCGCCCTGCGACACCCGCTAGTGCAGCGCTCGCTCCGCCTGGTCCTTCCGGCGATGGCGCTCGTAAGTGGGTTTTGCTTGCCGCTCGCCGCTCGTTGGCTGGCGCAGCCGTTGCCGCGGGGGCCGGCGCTCGGCATGCTCGGGGTCGCAGTGGTTGGTCTGGTGCTGTTGCGCTGGCAGCCGCGTCTCGTGACGGGACTGCGCCTCGGCCTCGCGGCCGTGGGGGTGGCGTTAGTGGCGGGGTGGGCATGGCGGTGATCGAGCGTGATGCGCGGATCGTGAACCCCCTCGGCATGCACGCCCGGCCGGCGGCGGAGTTCGTGAAGATCGCAACCCGCTTCCGCTGCGCCGTGGAGGTGAGCAAGGACGACTTGCGGGTCAACGGCAAGAGCATCATGGGGGTCATGATGCTCGCCGCCGAGCGTGGCTCGGACATGCGGATCATCACCAACGGGGAGGACGCCGAGCAGGCGATGGACGCCCTGCTCGCGCTCGTCGCGGCCGGGTTCAACGAAATGCACCTCACCGGGTCCGAAGTCGATGATGAGGATCCGGAGCCCGAATCCGAGCGCACCCCGGCATGAGCGATCGGCTGTTGCGTGGCATCGGCGTGTCGCCCGGGATCGCCATCGGACCGGCGGCGGTGGTGCACTGGGCGCTGCCCGAGGTGCCGCACCGGGTGGTGCCGCGCTCTCAGGTGGAACGGGAGGTGCGCCGTCTGCGCGCCGCGATGCGCGACGTGCAGCGGCATCTGGCGGAGCTGAAGGAGCGTGCCGTGGACCGCGCCGGCGTCGACGAGGCGCGCATCTTCGATGCGCAGATGCTGATGCTCGAGGACGTCGAATTCATCGGCGGCATTGAGGACCTGATCCGCGAGAACCATCTCACGGCGGAAAAGGCGTTCGAGTTCAAGGCGTTTGAAATGCGGGATGCGTGGACCAGCACCGGCAACGCCCGTTTGAAGGAGCGGATCGCCGACCTCAATGGCATCACGATCCGCGCGGTGCGTCACCTCATGCACCTTCCCGCCGACGAGCTGTGGGAGGACATGTCGCAGCCGTCCATCGTGGTCGCGCGGGAGCTGGCGCCGGGTCTCACCGTCCAGTTTGATCGCGACCGCGTGGTCGGCCTCGTGAGTGAAGAGGGCACACGAACGTCCCACGCGGCGATCCTCGCGCATTCCATGGGCATGCCGGCGGTGATGGGTCTGCGGGGCGCCGTGGACCGCATCGAGTCTGGCACGACGCTGATTCTGGACGGCACCCGCGGGACGGTGCTGCTCGATCCCACCGAAACCGAGATTGGTGAAGCGATCGAGCGCGACAACCGGCGCCACGAGCTGCTGGTCGATCTGGAACGCGTCGTCCACCTGCCGGCCGTCACCACCGACGGGTTGCGGATCGCGCTGCGCGGCAACGTGGATTTGCCGGATGAGATCGAGGCGGCACGCGAACACGGGGCGGAGGGTGTGGGCCTGCTGCGGACCGAGTTTCTCGTGACCGGGCAGTCGGCCTTGCCGTCCGAGGACGAACAGGCGCACTACTTCGCGCGCGTCGGCAAGGCGTTCGCCGGACACCCCGTAGTGGTGCGCACGTTCGATTTGGGCGGAGACAAATTCCCCGCGGCGTTCCAGGCGCCGCCCGAAGCGAACCCGTTCCTCGGCTGGCGCGCGATCCGCGTGTGTCTCGACCAGCCCGACGTATTCCGCGCCCAGATCCGCGCGGTGCTGCGTGCGGCCGCCGACGCGCAGATTCACCTCATGATTCCCCTGGTGACGCGCCTGCAGGAGGTCGATCGCACCCGCGAGCTGGTCGCCGAAGAAAGCGAGCGCCTCGCTCGCGACGGGGTCCGCGCCGCCACCACGCTGCCGATCGGCGTCATGGTCGAGACGCCTGCCGCGGCGGTGCTCGCCGACCGGTTGGCGGACGTCAGCGATTTCCTGAGCGTCGGCACGAACGACCTGACCCAGTACACGCTGGTGGTGGATCGGGGGAACGCGCGGCTTGCCGACCGCTTCGTGCCGCACGACCCGAGCGTCTTGCGACTGCTGAAGCAGGTGGCCGACGCGGCGCGCGCCGCGGGGAAACCCGCCAGCGTGTGCGGCGAGATGGCGTCGGATCCGTTGTCCGCGTTCCTGCTGATCGGTCTCGGCTACGAGACGTTCTCGGTCGCGCCGCCGGCGCTACCGTTCATCCGCTGGGTTGTGCGCCAACTCAGCCGCAGCAAGGCAGAAGCCGCGGCCGCCGCCGCGCTCAACGCGCGCACCGACACGCAGGTGCTGGACGTGTTGCGCGAAGCGGTCGCCGCGTGCCTCGATCCGGCGTTGCTCGATCCCGACGCCCGGTTGCCCGCCGGACGACGCTCGGCTAGCTTCAAAACCTGAGACCTCCAAGGTCAACATGTCCTCCACACGCCACGTCTTTACTTCCGAGTCGGTCACGGAAGGTCACCCCGACAAGATCGCGGATCAGATTTCCGACGCGGTCCTCGACGCCATTCTGGTCAGCGACCCCACGGCCCGAGTAGCGTGCGAGACGCTCGTCACGACCGGCATGGCGGTCGTCGCCGGGGAGATCACCACTCGGACCTACGTTCACATTCCCGACATCGTCCGCGGCACGATCCAGTCGATCGGCTACACCGACGCGAACTTCGGGTTCGACGCCCAGACGTGCGCCGTGCTGACGACGATCGACAAGCAATCCGGTGACATCGCCATGGGCGTGGACCGCGGTGGGGCCGGCGATCAGGGGATGATGTTCGGCTACGCGACTAACGAAACCGCTTCGCTCATGCCGCTGCCGATCGTGCTGGCGCACCGGCTCGCGGAGGAGCTGGCGGCGGTGCGCAAGCGCGGCGAACTGCCGTGGCTCCGCCCCGATGGGAAGACGCAGGTGAGTGTCGTCTATGAGGGCGACCAGCCAGTGGGGATCGCCAAGTTGCTCGTTTCCACGCAGCACTCAGACAAGGTGGACAATGCCGACCTGCGCGCCGGCATCATCGAGCAAGTGGTGCGGCCGGTGCTGGACAGAGAAGGGTTTTCGGTGGCGGATGCCGACGTCCTGGTGAACCCGACGGGCCGCTTCGTGGTCGGCGGACCGCAGGGCGACGCCGGGCTCACCGGTCGCAAGATCATCGTGGACACGTATGGGGGCATGGCCCGCCACGGCGGCGGTGCGTTCAGCGGCAAGGATCCCTCCAAGGTGGACCGTTCCGGTGCGTATGCGATGCGATGGGTGGCGAAAAACATCGTCGCAGCGGGGTTGGCCCGGCGCTGCGAGTGCCAGGTGGCGTATGCGATCGGCGTGAAGGAACCGGTATCGGTCATGGTCGAGACGTTCGGGACCGCGACGGCCCCGGTCGACGCGCTCGAGGACGCCGTGCGCGAAGTGTTCGACCTGACGCCGGCGGGGATCATCGACGCGTTGCGGTTGCGCGCCCCGATCTACCGTCCCACCGCCACGTACGGCCACTTCGGTCGCGAGCCACACACCCGACGGGTCGGCGATCACGATGTCGAGCTGTTCAGTTGGGAGCACACGAACCGTGTGGAGGATCTGCGGCTTGCCGTGCAACGCTCCAAACACTACCAAACCGCAAAGGCTCGGGCATGACCACCACGGCTCCAGGCGCCACCTCCGACGTGAAGGATCTGAAGCTCGCCGACGAGGGTCGGCGCCGCACCGAGTGGGCCGAGCGCTCGATGCCGGTACTGCGCCAGATCCGCGAGCGCTTCGCGCGCGAGCGGCCGCTCGCCGGCCGGCGTCTATCGGCCTGCCTGCACGTGACGACCGAAACCGCCAACCTCGCCGTAGCGCTGCAGGCGGGCGGCGCCGATGTGGCGCTGGTCGCGTCGAACCCGCTCTCCACCCAGGACGACGTGGCGGCCCACCTGGTGCGCGATCACGGCATCAAGGTCTTCGCGATTAAGGGCGAGGACAACGCCACCTACTACGATCACATTCGCGCGGCGCTGGCCCATCGGCCCGACGTCACCATGGACGACGGAGCGGATCTGGTCAGCGCGCTGCACATGATCGCGCTCAACCGCCTCGACGACCTCGCGCCGCCAGTGCGCCGCTGGGTCGAGACCCTGGCGCCGGCCGAACGTCAGGCATTGGTAAAAGGTGTGATTGGGTCCACTGAGGAGACCACCACCGGAGTCATTCGGCTAAAAGCCATGGCCAAGGACGGTGTGCTGCAGTTCCCGGTGATCGCGGTGAACGACTCCGACACCAAGCACCTGTTCGACAACCGCTACGGGACGGGCCAGTCCACGCTCGATGGCATTCTGCGGGCCACAAACCTCCTCCTCGCGGGTAGCACCGTCGTAGTGGCAGGGTACGGGTGGTGCGGTCGTGGCTTCGCGCTGCGGGCGCGCGGTGCCGGCGCCAACGTGATCGTCACCGAGATCGACCCGCTCAAGGCGCTCGAGGCGCAGATGGACGGATACCGGGTGGCCACGATGGCCGAGGCCGCGCCGCAGGGCGACGTATTCGTCACCCTCACCGGCAACGTCCATGTCGTGCGGCTCGAGCACATGCGCCTCATGAAGGACGGTGCGGTGATCGCCAACTCCGGACACTTCAACGTCGAGATTGACCTCGAGGGACTCGGCAAGGCGGCGCGGGGACCGACCCGGGTGCGTGAATTCGTGGAGGAATGGCAGCTCGACGGGAAGCGTCTGTTCGTCCTGGCCGATGGGCGGCTCGTGAACCTGGCCGCGGCCGAGGGGCATCCGGCCAGCGTGATGGACATGTCGTTCGCCAACCAGGCCCTGGCGGCGGAATACGTCGTGCAGCGCGCGACGACCCTGGGGCGCGACGTCCATCGGATTCCGGCTGACCTCGATCGGGAAATCGCCCGGCTCAAGCTCGCGGCGATGGGGGTAGAGGTCGACGTGTTGACACCCGAGCAGCAGCGGTATCTCGCGTCCTGGGACCAAGGCACCTGATGTCCGCGGTGATCGAGGTCCGTGTAGCCCATCTGGGCCTCGACCGTACGACCAACACGCCCGTCGTGATCCTCCAGGAGCAGGGCGGCGACCGCGTCCTGCCGATTTGGATCGGTCCCGCGGAAGCGAGCGCAATCGCGATGGAGCTCGCGGGCATGAAATTCGCCCGTCCGCTCACGCACGACCTGCTGAAACTGGTGATCGTGGGGCTGGGGGCGGATCTGCGCAAAGTCATCATCACCCAGGTGAAGGACAACACGTATTTCGCCGAGCTGCACATCTACCGGGGCGATGCAGTCGTGAACATCGACGCACGGCCGTCCGACTCGATCGCGGTGGCGCTCCGTCTCAAGGCGCCGATCTTCACCAGCGATGATCTGCTCGAGAACACCGCCATCGACACGTCGGAACTGGCGACCGAAGGTGGACCCCAGGCGCTCGACGCCGACGCCCTCAAGAACTACCTGCAAAACCTCGATCCTGAAGACTTCGGGAAGTTCACGCCGTAAGGCGCTCGCCGTCCTCGTCGGTCTCGTGACGGGGGTGGGCGCGAGTCTCGCGGCGCAGGGCGCGAGTGTATCCGGTGTCCTCGTGCGGGGCGGAGCCAGCCGGTCCCCCCTCGCGGGCCGCTGGGTCGTGCTGCATCAGGTCACGATGCAGGCCGGCGCGCCGGTCGACTCGGTGCGGAGCGATGCGCGAGGCCGCTGGCGGCTGCGGACCCCGCACGTGGACAGCCTCGCGGTGTACGTCGTCAGCGCGTTTCATGACGGCCTCGCGTACTTCTCCCAGCCGGTCGAGCTGGTCGTGGGACAGGCCACGACGGCCGACACCCTCGTCGTCTATGACACGACCTCGCGCGGCCTGGCGGTACGGCTCCGGCGACGCCTGGTCACTGTCGCCAGGGCCAAGCCGGACGGTGCGCGCGACGTTCTGGAGATCCTCGAGCTCGAGAACCCGGGGCGCGCCACACGCGTCGCCGCCGATTCGCTGCACCCGACCTGGGCCGGAGCGATTCCGCTCGGGGCGTTGCAGTTTCAGGCTGGCAGCGGGGATTTCTCGACCGACGCGGTCCTCCGGGAGGGCGACCGCGTGGTTGTGTTCGGGCCAATCCAACCCGACGGCCCGCGCCAACTCTCCTACGGGTATGTGTTGCCGCGCTCGGTCGGTACGCTCAGCCTCCCGATCGATCAACCTACGGCTGAGCTGAATCTGTTGATCGAAGACACGACCGCCGTCGTCTCGGCGCCGTCGCTGGTGGCGGGCGGCGTGGAAGAGATCGAAAACCGGACGTTCTCCCGCTACCGCACCGGCCCGCTCACAGCCGGGGCGTCCGTGGCGATCGCGTTTTCCGCCGCTCCGTTCCGGGCAGAGAAGCTGCTGCCCGTGTTGGTGGGTGCGCTCGCAGTCGTTCTGGGAGTCGGACTGTGGATCGCGCTGAAAAAGAAGGCGTCAGTCGTCAGTGATCAGTCGTCAGCCGTGACTGACAACTGACAACTGACAACTTGCGCACCTGATTCCTGCTCGTTACCGTACCTGAGCACAATCGCGAACGTGGTTCACGGAAGCCGGTGCGAATCCGGCGCGGCCCCGCCACTGTAACGGGCACATCATGATCGGCTCGACGCCACCGGGAAACCGGGAAGGCCCGAGACCCGAGCCCGAAGCCAGGAGACGTCTTCGTTCGCGCCACCTGTAGTCCCTCGCGGGAGGGATGGTGGCGTCGCAGCGCATCGAGGCGCTGCCGCTCGCCCATCTCCGCTCCGTCGGGGGTGGGCTTTGTTGCATGCGCCGTTGGGCACATCGCACCCACCTCGCAGGCTGGCTCCTTGCCGTCGCGGCAGGAGCGTGCCGCGGTTCTGCCGAGCGGCGCACCACGCCGGAGGGGAGTGGAGCGCTCTCGGTTGTCGATGACGCGGGCCGTGCCGTGGTTCTCGCCGCTCCGGCTCGTCGAATCGTGTCGCTCGCGCCGTCGATCACCGAGTTGTTGTTTGCGATCGGGGCGGGGGACCGCGTCGTCGGCCGGACAACCTGGTGCAAATACCCCCCAGCCGCGACCGCCGTGCCCTCCGTGGGGGATGGCCTGGACCCCAACGTCGAAGCGATTGCCGCGCGGCATCCGGACCTCGTGGTCCTGTACCGCTCGGCGCTCACCGAGTCTGCCACTGGCCGGCTCGCAGCGCTCGGCATCCCCACCCTCGTCCTGCGACACGACCGGCTGCTGGACATTGGCCGCACCGCACGACTCCTTGGCCGGCTGACCGGCCAGTCGTCGGCCGGCGACTCGCTGGCGCAACTGATCGACAGCACTCTCGCCGTCTCACCACCGGCCGCGGTCCCGCGGCCTCGCATCGCCTTTCTCGTCTGGGACAATCCGCCGATGACCATCGGCGGCGGCAGCTTTCTCGACGAGCTCGTGGGGCTGGCGGGGGGCGAGAATGTGTTTCACGACATCCGGTCGGCCTCGGCGACCGTCTCGCTCGAGACCATCGCCGCGCGTGACCCCGATTGGATTCTGATTCTGACCGACAGCGTGCCTGGGCCGCCGGCGTGGAGTGCGCGCGCGGAGTGGCGCGTGGTTCGGGCGGCGCGAGCCAGGCGGTTCTTGTACCTGCCCGCCGAGTTGTTCGGGCAGCCCTCGCCGCGCACACCCGAGGCAGTCGCAACCCTGCGGAGGCTGCTTGAGGCGGCGCGATGAAGTGGCTGGCGCTCGTCGGCGGGCTCATGGTTGTCCTGCTCGCGGCCGTGGTGCTAGGCCCCGCCGCGGTCCCGCTGCGGGAGCTGACCCACTCGCCGATCGTCTTGCAGCTGCGGGTGCCGCGCGCCCTGCTGGGGCTGCTGGTCGGCGGCTCGCTTGGCGTGGCAGGCGCGAGTCTCCAGTCGCTGGTGCGGAACCCGCTTGCCGACCCGTTTCTGCTCGGTCTCTCCGGTGGGGCGGGGCTCGGAGCCGTGACGGCCATCGCCCTGCACCTGCCGGGCTCGTGGGCGCTCCCGCTCGCGGCCTTCGTCGGCGCCCTGGGTGCGTTGGGGCTCGTGTTCCGACTCGGATTGGTGGGGGGAGCGGAGCTTGATCCGCGCATTCTGTTGCTCGGCGGGGTCGCCGTCGGTGCGTTCTGTGCCGCCGTTACGACGGCAATCGTCTCTCTCGCCGAGGCCAGTGAGCTGCGCAACGCGTTTCTCTGGCTGTGGGGTGGTCTCTCCGGCGCTTCCTGGGACACGGTGCGCGTCCTGCTGGTCTATCTGCCCCTGCCGCTGCTCGTGCTGTTCGGCGCCGCCCGCTCGCTCGACCTCCTGGTGCTGGGCGAGGAGCAGGCTCGCCATCTTGGCGCCGACGTGGCGGCGGTGAAGCGACGCGTGTACCTGGCCGCATCGTTCCTCACCGCCGCCGCGGTCGCGACGGCCGGGGTCGTCGGCTTCGTCGGGCTGATCGTACCACACCTGGCCCGCTCGTTGTGGGGCGGGCGACACCGCTCCCTGTTGCCGGCCTCGTTCCTTGCCGGCGGCGCGTTGCTGGTCGCGGCGGATACCCTGGCTCGTGTTGCCGTCGCCCCGCGCGAGCTTCCGGTGGGTGTCGTGACCGCCCTCGTCGGCGTCCCACTCTTCGTGCTCCTGCTCAGGCGATGGACGGCGTACTGATTCTCGACGTCACTGACGTCACGTACCGGTATCCCAAGGGTGGCCGGGACGCGCTGCGTGGCGTGTCGTGTGCCGTGCGCAGCGGAGAGCTCGTGGCCGTCCTCGGCCCGAACGGCAGCGGCAAGACTACCCTGGTCCGCGTCGCCCTCGGCGCAGCACCACCGCATGCCGGGACCGCCCGGATCCTCGGCCGACCGGCGCACACCTGGTCGCGGCGCGAGCTTGCCCGTGTGGTCGGCGTTGTCACGCAGCATGAGGACAATCTGTTTCCGCAGCGGGTGCGTGAGACGGTGCTGCTCGGTCGCTATGCCCGGCTGTCTTCCTGGAGTGGAGAGCGCGTCGAGGATCAAACCGCCGTGACGCGGGCGTTGGAGCGCTGCGATGTGGACGCCCTGGCGGATCGGTGGCTGTGGACGCTCTCGGGTGGCGAGTACCAGCGGGTGCGCATCGCGCGCGCCCTGGCCCAGGAGCCGCGGCTCCTCGTACTCGACGAGCCGACCGCCTCGCTCGACGTGCGCCACGAGATGGAGCTGTTCGAGCTGGTTCGCGCGCTGGTTGAGCGGGAGGGGCTCGCCGCGGTCGTCGTGACCCACGATGTCAATCTCGCCGCCCGGTTTGCCGACCGCATCGTGCTCTTGTCTGATGGTGTTGTGGCCGCGGCCGGTTCGCCGGATGAGGTCCTGCGGCGCGACGTCGCAGCCTCCGTGTTCGACTGGCCGCTCGCTGTGTCTTCGTTCGATGGCCGCCCCCAAATCACACCTCTCAGACGCCCCAGCTAAACTGGAGCTCGAAATGCGCTACGCTTTTTCCCTACGCCTTGTCCGTACGGTTTCCCACACAGTGTCCCTGCTTACGGTGCCCCTCCTTACGCCTTGCATCGTGGCGGCGCAGGACACCCCGGACACCGTCACCCTCCCCCCCGTCGTCGTCACCGCGACCCGGCTTCCCACGGCCTTCGATGCGGTGCCAGCCGCTATGACAGTGTTACTTGGCGACAAGCTTCGTGCCCAAGGCATCCGCACCGTAGCCGAGGCGTTGCGAACCGTCCCGGGCGCCCAGGTTGTGGAGACGGGGTCGTTCGGCGGCCAAACGTCTCTGTTCCTGCGCGGCGGGGAGAGCGACTACGCCAAGGTGCTGCTGGACGGTGTGCCCCTGAATCAGCCGGGGGGCGCTTTCGATTTTGCGAACCTCACGACCGACAACGTGGATCGGATCGAGATCGTGCGGGGCCCCGTGAGTGTGCTGTATGGATCCGATGCGGTGACCGGCGTGATTCAGATTTTCACCCACGCCGGGCGCGGAGTGCTGCGCGTCACGGCAGCAGCGGAAACTGGGGGGTACGGCTCCTCCAGGCTCGCCGCCCACGTCGCGGGGGGTGGCGACGGGGCCGACTACTCAGTCGGGCTGGAGCGGTTCGAGTCCGATGGGATGTTCGCGTTCAACAGTCAATACAGAAACAGCGTGGCATCGGCGCGGTTGCGAGTCGGTCGGCCGGCGGCGAGCCAGGCGGTGTTGGTCGTGCGCTACGGCGACGGGGATTTTCATTATCCGACGAACTCCGCAGGACAACTGGTAGATCGTAATCAACAGCAGGTCGAGACCGGGCCGGCGCTCTCCCTGGACCTTTCGCATCCGCTCGGCGCTCGCCTTGTCGCTCGGGCGCTGCTGACGCTGCACCGCACCAATCGGCGGCTCGAGGACCCGCAGGACTCGCCTGCAGACACGATCGACTTCGCGTATGACTTCCACAGTCGGGATCGCATTGGGCGAGATGGGGTCGACGCACGCGTCGATTACCAACTGGCGTCGGCGACCACCGTTTCGGCCGGCGTACATGTCGAGCGCGCCACGTTGCAGAGCACCAACCGCTGCACCGGCAGCTTTGGAGACTGCAGCAGTCCGGCCATGGACACGGCCCGGATCGATCGCGGCTATTACCTCCAGGCGCTGACCGTTTGGGGCCGTGGGTCGTTGGTCGCCGGAGCGAGGCTGGACGACGACGATCGCTTCGGCTCGTTCCTCACCTACAGGGTGGGGGCGACCTATCGCGTGGCACCCGCGACGCGGCTGCGGATCGCCGTGGGCACTGCCTTCAAGGCTCCGACGTTTTTCGAGACCTTCGCCACGGGCTTTGTGACGGGCAATCCTGACCTGAAGCCGGAGCACTCGCGCAGCTGGGAAGCCGGCATTGAGCAGACGCTCGCCGGTGGCCGGGCGACGGCCGCGCTAACCTGGTTCGATCAACGCTTCCGCGATCTCGTGGACTTCTCGTTCGATAGTACGCCGAGTTACCACAATGTCGCCCGGGCGCGGGCTCGTGGGCTCGAGGCCATTGCTCGGGTTGTACTGGCGTCGGCCTGGAGTGTCGACGCCGAGTACACCTACCTCGCGACGCGCGTCCTGGACGCCGGGTTCGACCAGACCTCGGGCGCGGCGTTCGCCGCGGGCCAACGCCTGTTGCGTCGGCCGACGCATAGCGCGGGACTGACCGTGGGCGTGCGGAGCAGCCGTGCCACGGCCGGCCTGGCGCTGCGTTATTCTGGGAGGCGGGACGACCTCGACTTCTCCACGTTCCCGTTCCCACGGGTCATCCTCGCGCCCAGCACGCGAGCGGACGTATCGGCCAGTGTCCTGATCCTCGCTGGGCAGGCGACCGCGCCGGCCCTCTCGTTGACGGGTCGGGTGGAAAACCTGTTTGACGATCATCGGCGGGAGGTAGTCAATTTCCCGACCCGCGGTCGAACCGTGTTTGTTGGGGGGCGGGCAACCATCGGGTTCTGACCTGAGTATGTTTTTGCCATGTCCCTGGTCATGACCCCCGCCGTTGTCCTCCGCACGTACCGCTACAGCGAGACCTCGAAGGTGGTCCGCCTCGCGACGCGGGATCTCGGTGTGCAGAGCGCGATCGCCAAGGGGGCGCTGAGACCGAAAAGCCGGTTCGGGGCGGG
Source organism: Gemmatimonadales bacterium (assembly GCA_036555485.1). Taxonomy (GTDB): domain Bacteria; phylum Gemmatimonadota; class Gemmatimonadetes; order Gemmatimonadales; family GWC2-71-9; genus DASTHG01. Next base: position 70,999 of record DATBLG010000127.1, read on the forward strand.
GCTCGAGCTGCTGAGTGAGGGAATGGCCCAGTTGTATCACCGTGACAGCCGCGAGCTCCAAACCCTCGCGGCCTTCGATGTGGAGCGGCTGCGCCGCGAACTGGCTCTCGACCTCGACCGGTTCGCTGCCGCGGCCGCGCTCGCCGAGCTGATGGTGCAGTTGGCCCCGCCCGCGCCGCTTCCCGCCGCCTACGACGCGCTTATCCTCGGGCTCGACGCGCTGGTGCGCGTCCCGCCCGAGGACGTCGATGCCGCGGGCTTGCGGGCGCTGTGGGGATTGCTTGGCGTGCTCGGGTTCGAGCCGTCGCTACGGCGCTGCGTGCGCGACGGGACCCAGGTCGAAGCGGACGGGGCTCCAGTGGTGTTCAGCACCGCCGATGGTGGAGTGGTGTGCGAGGCGTGCCTGGCTACCAAGCCTCCGGTGACTTCCACCCGCCTTCCTCCTCGGGCGTGGCACGACCTGTTAAACCTGCTTGACCCTGCGACTCCGCTTCCGCCGCTCGACGGAGCACACGCGGCGGCGCACCGGCGCCTGGCCGCCCGGTTCGTGCGTCACCACCTCGACGATCGGGGTGACGGGACGTTACCCGCACTCGCCTTCTGGGAGCGCCGCGCGTGGGCGCCGCCGTCCGCCGCTTCGTAATCGGCACCGCCGGCCACATCGACCACGGCAAAACCGCTCTCGTCCAGGCGCTCACGGGGGTGGACACGGACCGTTGGGAGGAAGAGAAACGCCGGGGCATCACGATCGATCTTGGGTTCGCGCCGATCGACCTTGGAAGCGCGATCGAGGCGAGCATCGTCGATGTCCCCGGGCACGAAGGATTCGTCCGCAACATGCTGGCCGGGGCGACGGGTATCGACGTCGCGTTGCTGGTCGTGGCGGCGGACGAAGGGATCATGCCGCAGACCGAGGAGCACCTTGCCATCGTTGAGCTGCTCGGCGTGCGACGCGGTGTCCCCGTGCTCACCAAACGCGACCTGGTGGACGCCGAATGGCTGGCGCTCGTCGAGACCGAAGTGGCCGCGCGGTTGCGTACCAGTCGGGTCCGTTGGGACGCTCCGATCGCGACGTCGGCCGTTACGCGTGCCGGACTCGACACGTTGCGCGAAGCGCTGGGCCGGATCGCGGCGGATTTGACCGAACGGCCGGCGGAGGACCTGTTCCGGCTCCCGATCGACCGCGTGTTCGCGGTCGCGGGGGCGGGAACGGTCGTCACGGGGACAACCTGGAGCGGCAGTGTCGCCGTCGGCGACACTGTTCGCCTCTTGCCACTGGAACGCGAGGCACGGGTGCGCTCAATCGAAGTGCACGGGCGACCAGCCGAGCGAGCGGTGCCCGGTCGTCGCACCGCCCTGGCGCTCGTGGGCGTGGACAAGGCGGAATTAGCACGTGGGGACGTGGTGGTGACTGGTGAAGGATGGGGAGCCACGCGCGTTCTGGACGCGGCGATTGAGGTTCTACCTGGTGCGCGCCGACCGATCCACCCTCGGACCCGTGTACGGGTGCACCTGGGCACGGCTCAGGTTCTGGCACGGGCTTCGCAGAATGGACCGATCGCGCCGGGAGCACGCGGGCGCGTACGGTTCGTGCTCGAGTCACCGGTTGTGGCGCGAGGCGGGGACCGATTCGTGCTGCGGAGCCTCTCCCCGGTCACCACGATCGGCGGCGGGGGGGTTCTGGATCCGTTCCCAGCGTCTCAGCCCCGCTTGCCGGAACGGAACCTGCAGGTTGCTCAGGATCCGGCTGATCGAGTCGCTGCCTGGGTCGCTGAGGCGGGGCTGGGGGGCCTTCGGATAGCTGAGCTTCCGGTCCGCCTTGGTATCCTCCCCGGTGAGAATGTGAGCAGCGTCATCGCGACGGCCGGCAAAGGGGTGCTAAGCTGTGATGGACTAGTGGTTTGGAGGGTAGCTGCGGTCGCCGAGGCCGAGCGGCTGTCCACCCTCGTGGCGGGACACCATGAAAAACACCCGCTCGATCCGGGGATGTCGCTCCAGGCGCTGCGATCAGCCCTGGGCTCGGAACGGAAACGCGGACCGGGAGTGCCCGAGCCGATCATGGATTTGGTAATCGACCTCGGTTGCCGAAAGCAGCTCTTTGAGATCGCAGGCGGCGTCGTACGGCGACCCGGGTGGGCGCCCATTCTGGATCAGGGGTCGAGTGATTCACGCAGCGCGCTGCTGCGGCGCTTGACGGAGTCACACTGGCAGGTGCCGACCGTCGTCGAGTTGGAACGAGAGCTGGCCGGGGCGCCGGTACGAGCGCTGCTGGCGCACCTCGTGCGGGAAGGCGGTGTACAACAGCTTGACCAGGAGCGGTTTGCGACTCCGGCGGCGCTGGCTGAATTCCGTAATGCGCTGCAGTCGGAGTTGGGAAAGTTGGGGTCTGCCACCCCGGCGGAGCTGCGCGACCGTTTCGGTCTGACGCGCAAGTACTTGATTCCGCTGCTCGAATGGGCCGACCGGCAGGGGATCACCGAGCGGCGGGGTGACGCCCGGGTGCTGACTCGCTTGACAGGTCGGAGCCCTGGGGCCTAGGTTCCGGTTGGTGGTACGATGGTATGGTCCCCGTAAAAAGGAGAAGCTTCTAAGGCACTTTTACGTTCGATCGAGGAGTGGTATGAGGCGGCACGCCTGGGCAGTATTGGGGCTCGGGCTGTTGGCGGTAGGAGTGGGGGCGAAAGCCGCTTGGAGTCAGGCAAGTTCTCCCTCCGCCACGGTGCAGTTGAAGCAGAACTACCCGAACCCTTTTAACCCGGCGACCACGATTCCGTTTTCGCTCGGCGCGGAGTTGTTCTCCGCTGGTCACCGGCCGAAGGTGTCACTGAAGGTCTACAACGTGTTGGCGCAGTTGGTCGCCGTGCCGATTCTCCAGGGCACCGGTGAGCCGCTCGACAACGTGGAGTTGTCGTGCGTCTCCACACCAAGCTGTGATTTCAGCGCCTACTGGGACGGCAACGTGCTGAATTCCGGTCGCCCAGCGGCGTCGGGGATTTACATCTATCAGCTCGTGGTGGACGGCCGGCGCTTCACGAAAAAGATGATCGTCATGAAGTGAAAACGCAGAAGCGTAAGGAAGCATCGTAGGGTGTGAGGCGTAGGGAGAGAGGCGTATCTCTCCCTACGCCTTTCTCCATACGTCACTGCCCAATACGTCTTCTTCACATACGTTTTTGACATTCTATCTGCCACATCGGCAAATTGCATCGGGCATGCAGATTGCCTAGGCACCAGACGCCATGATCAGACCAGAACGTCTCACCATCAAAGCTGCGGAAGCGTTGCAGCAGGGGGCGGCCCACGCGCGCACGCGGGGCAATCCCGTCGTGAACGACGCCCACCTGTTTCTCGCCTTGCTCGAGCAAGACGAGGGCATTGTCGTCCCGCTGCTTCAGAAAGCCGGACTGAACGTCACGCACTTGCGTGCCGAGACCGAACGCGAAGTCGAGCGCTTTCCGAAGCAATCCGGGGCCACAGGCGAGCCGACGCTGTCGCGCGAACTGACGCACGTGCTTGACCGCGCCGACAAGTACGCGAAGGATTTGGGGGACGCGTATGTCTCTACCGAGCACCTGCTGCTTGCGCTGGCCGAACAGAAAGGCGCGACCGCCCACCAGGTGCTTGCCGCGGCCGGCGTGGGCAAGGACGAGTTGCTCGCCGCGCTCGAGGGCGTGCGCGGTGCGCACCGGGTCACCGACCAGGAACCCGAGCAAAAGTATCAGGCCCTCGAACGCTTCACCCGCGACCTCACCGAGGTGGCCCGCAAGGGTAAGCTCGACCCGGTCGTGGGTCGGGACGAGGAGATCCGGCGGGTGATGCAGGTGTTGTCGCGACGCACCAAGAACAACCCGGTGCTGATCGGCGAACCCGGAGTCGGCAAGACGGCGATCGTCGAAGGGCTCGCGCAGCGAATTGTCCACGGCGACGTCCCCGAGTCGCTGCGCAACAAGCATCTCGTCTCTCTCGATATCGGCGCATTGATCGCCGGCACGAAATACCGGGGCGAGTTCGAAGAGCGGCTCAAGGCCGTGATCAAGGAGATCACGACGGCCGAAGGGCGATTCATCGTGTTCATCGACGAGCTGCATACCCTCGTCGGTGCGGGCGGGGCGGAGGGGGCGGTGGATGCCTCCAACCTATTGAAGCCGGCGCTGTCGCGCGGTGAGTTGCACGTGGTCGGCGCGACCACGCTCGACGAGTACCGCAAGTACATCGAGAAGGACGCGGCGCTGGAGCGTCGTTTTCAGCCGGTGCTGGTGGGCGAGCCTTCCGTCGAGGACACGATCGCCATTCTGCGGGGGCTGAAGGAACGCTACGAGGTCCATCACGGCGTGCGCATCACCGACAACGCGCTCGTGGCCGCGGCCACGCTGTCGCACCGCTACATCGGGGACCGTTTTCTCCCGGACAAGGCGATCGACCTCGTGGACGAAGCGGCGAGCCGGTTGCGCATTGAAATCGACTCGCTCCCCCAGGAGATCGATGAGGTCGAGCGGAAGATCGTGCAGCTCGAGATTGAAAAGGCCGCGCTCGCAAAAGAGAAGGACAAGGCGTCGAAGGAGCGCCGGACCGGTGTTGAGGAAGAGCTGGCCGGGCTCCGGGAACGCTCCAACGCCATGAAGGCGCAGTGGCAGGCTGAGAAAGAGACGATCACAGGGCTGCAGGGGAAGAAGGCCGGGCTCGAGCAGCTGCGCATGGAGGCGGACCAGGCAACGCGCCGTGGTGACCTCCAGAAGGCGGCGGAGATCAGCTACGGCCGTATCCCGGCGCTCGAGAAAGAGATCGCCGAGAGCGAGCGGCGGCTCGGCGAGATCCAGAAGAAGGGGAAGTACCTCAAGGAGGAAGTAGACGCGGAAGACATCGCTGAGATCGTGGCGAAATGGACCGGGATTCCCGTCACCAAGATGCTCGAGTCCGAGCGCGCGCGGCTCACGCGGCTGGAAAGCGAGCTGGCGCAGCGGGTGATCGGCCAGCCCGAAGCCCTGGCCGCCGTGGCCAACGCGGTGCGTCGCGCGCGCGCGGGCCTCCAGGACCCGAATCGGCCCACCGGGTCGTTCATCTTCCTTGGCCCAACGGGAGTGGGGAAGACGGAGACGGCCCGCGCGCTCGCCGGATTCCTGTTCGACGACGAGAAGGCCATGGTGCGACTCGACATGTCGGAGTACATGGAGAAGCACGCCGTGGCGCGGATGATTGGCGCACCGCCGGGGTACGTCGGCTACGAGGAAGGTGGCCAGCTCACCGAAGCCGTGCGGCGCCGGCCCTACGCGGTGGTGCTGTTCGATGAGATCGAAAAGGCCCACCCGGACGTGTTCAACGTGCTGCTCCAGATCCTGGACGATGGGCGGCTCACGGATTCTCAGGGTCGCACGGTGGACTTCCGGAACACCGTCCTGATCATGACATCCAATCTCGGCTCGTCCTACATCCTGGAGCATGGCACGAGCAACTGGGAGCAGGTCGAAACCAAGGTGCTGGAATTGCTGCGCCAGAGCTTCAAGCCCGAGTTCTTGAACCGGGTCGACGACGTGATCACGTTCCGTCCGTTGAGCCAGGAGGACATCGCCAAGATCGTGGAGCTGCAGGTGGCGCGCGTGGAGAAACTGGTTGCCGATCGAAAGCTCACCCTCGAAGTGACGCCCGCCGCAAAGGCGCTCATTGGAGCCGAGGGCTACGACCCGGTGTACGGCGCCCGGCCGCTCAAGCGCGCCATCCAGCGACTGCTCCAAAACCCGCTGGCGATGGCGGTGCTCGAAGGCCAGTACGTCGACGGGGACCGGATCCAGGTGGACCGCGCCAAGGACGGGACGACGCTCACTTTCCAGCGGGTGCCGGCCCTCGGGGTGCGCGAGCCGGTGCGTGTCTGAGGTCAGGCGCTCGGCTCCCGTCACGCAGGCCGATCGGATCGGCATCGAAGCAGCGCTGCGGCAGGCGCGCGAAGCGGCCTCCAACGGGGAAATCCCCGTGGGGGCCGTCGTGGTTCGCGCAGGAGTGGTGGTGGCCAGAGGGCACAACGAGTCAGTCCGGCGTAGGGACCCTACCGCACACGCCGAGCTGCTCGCCATCCAGCGCGCCCTCGACACGCTCGAGACTGATCGCCTGCTCGACACCACGCTCTACGTCACGCTCGAGCCGTGCGCGATGTGCGCTGGGGCGATGGTGCTGGCGAAAGTGGGGCGACTGGTGTTCGGGGCCTACGACGACAAGGCGGGGATGGCGGGATCGATCGCCGACCTGCTGCGGCATCCGGCGTTGAATCACCGACCGGAGGTGCGTGGGGGCGTCGAGGAGGAGGCGTGCGGGCAGCTGCTTCAGACTTTCTTCAAAGACCGCCGCTAGCTTGAGCGGGCCACGCGCACCTGAGGCGTTGATGCCCTTCAAGACCATCATCGAGCCGTTTCGGATTCATTCGACCCAGGCCATCAAGCACATCACTCAGCCGGCGCGGCAGGCGGCACTTGAGCGCGCCGGCTACAACCTCTTCGGGCTCCACGGCGACGATGTGCTGATCGATCTTCTGACCGATTCGGGTACGGGTGCGATGTCGTCGAAGCAATGGGCGGCGATGATGGATGCGGACGAATCCTACGCCGGGAGCCGGAGCTTTTATCGGTTCCAGGATGTGGTACAGGGGATCACCGGATTGCAGGAGGTGATTCCAACGCACCAGGGGCGGGCGGCGGAACGAATTCTGTTCTCGGCCATTGTCCAGCCGGGGCAGGTCGTTCCCAACAACACGCATTTCGACACGACGCGGGCCAATATCGAGTATTGCGGGGCGGAGGCACGCGATCTCGTCATCCCGGAGGGGCGGGTCCCCTCGGCGCGGCATCCGTTCAAGGGCAACATGGATGTGGAGGCCTTGGAAGCGACGATCCACGCGGTGGGTCGGGATCGCATCCCGCTCGTGATGGTGACGGTCACCAACAACTCCGGCGGCGGTCAGCCGGTGTCGCTCGCCAACCTGATGGCGGTGCGCGCGGTGTGCGACCGCGCGGCGCTCCCACTCTTTCTCGACGCCTGCCGCTTCGCCGAAAACGCCTATTTCATCAAGCTGCGGGAACCCGAATACGCGGACTGGTCAGTCAAGCGGATCGCCCGGGAGATGTTTCGCCTTGCCGACGGATGTACGATGTCGGCCAAGAAAGACGGGCTGGCCAATATCGGCGGCTTCCTGGCGCTGAACGACCCGGAGATCGCAGCGCGGTGTCGGAACCTCCTGATTCTGACGGAGGGGTTCCCGACGTATGGGGGTCTCGCGGGTTACGACCTGGAAGCGGTGGCGACGGGGCTCGAAGAGGTGTTGGACGAAGACTACCTGACCTACCGGGTGCGCTCCGTCGCCTATCTCGCCGAGCAGGCCGTGGCGGCTGGGGTCCCCGTGGTGCAGCCTCCCGGGGGGCACGCGGTGTATCTCGATGCCACCGCGTTGCTGCCGCACATTCCGCCGTCGCAGTACCCCGCGCAGTCATTGGCGGTGGCACTGTATCGCATCGGGGGGGTGCGCGGGGTCGAAATCGGGTCCGTCA
>DATBLG010000007.1:0-2833 GCA_036555485.1 Gemmatimonadales bacterium
CTGGCGGCTGTGGCGGAGGCGCAGAAACGCGCCGGCGAGCTGTACCAGGCGGAGGTGCGCAAGCTCGCGTCGGGCCTGCCGTTTCCGTTCCCGCTGTCGTTGTAGCAGGCGCCGTGTCGGCCATCGAGGAGCTCGTGGCGGAGCTCGCCAAGCTCCCGGGCATTGGACGCAAGACGGCGCAGCGGCTCACGTTCCACCTGCTGAAGCAGCCGATGGATGTGGCGGAACGGCTGGCGCAAGCGATTCATCGGGTGCGCGGTCAGGTGGCGGCCTGTGGGACGTGCGGCAACCTGAGCGACGAGGATCCGTGCCCGATTTGCCGCGACCCGCGTCGCGACGGCACGACGCTGTGCGTAGTGGAGGAGCCCGGGGACGTGGGGGCGATCGAGCGGGCCGGTCAGTTTCGCGGCCGCTACCACGTGCTGGGAGGGAGGCTGGCTCCCCTCGAGGGCATCGGGCCGGAGGCGCTCCGGGTGGATGCGCTGGTGGCGCGCGCATCGAACGGGTCGGGCGTGCGGGAAGTGATCATCGCCACCAACCCCTCCATGGAAGGCGAGGTAACGGCCACGCTGCTGCAGCAGGTGCTGCGGCCGACGGGCGTGCGCGTCACCCGCATCGCACGCGGCCTCCCCGTCGGCGGGGATCTCGAGTACGCCGACGGCGTGACGATCGCGCAGGCCCTGGTGGCGCGGCGGGAGATGGTGGACGGCGACTGACCGAGGAGGCGAATGGCGGGCGCGGCCAGCTGGTCGTTCAATGAGCAAGATTTCAAGCAGATCCAACAGCACCTGACGGGGTTCCTCCGGGACTCGAACGCCCGTTGCGCGCTGCTGGTGGATCGCACCGGTCAGCTGGTCGCGACCGTGGGCGAGCCACCGAAGTTCGATCCTACCGCCTTTGCCTCGCTCACCGCCGCCGATTTCAGCGCCAACGACCAGCTCGCCAAGATGATCGGCGAGCCGGAGTTCGCGTCGCTCGTCCACCAGGGCGAAAAGGAGTCGATGTTCCTGGCCGACGTGGCCAAGCGCGTGATTCTCGTCGTGCTGTTCGACCAGCGCGCGACACTGGGGCTCGTCAAGCTCAAAGCGCGATCGGTGGTGGAGCAGCTCACGAAGGTGTTCCACGAGATGTTCAACCGGGTCGGTACCGGGCCGGCGGCGCAGCCCGGTCTGCTCGAGGGCGCGGAAGACGAAATTGACAAACTCTTCGGGTAAGGGGACGCGCCCATGTCGATGATCAACTACGCGTCCCGCGAGATCAACTGCAAGCTGGTCTATTACGGGCCCGGCCTCGGCGGCAAGACCACGAACCTGGAGCATGTGTATCAGAAGGTCGCGCCCACGACGCGCGGCAAGATGATTTCGCTCGCGACGGAGACCGAGCGCACGCTGTTCTTCGATTTTCTCCCGGTCGACCTGGGGACGATCCGCGGCTTCAAAACTCGCTTCCACCTCTACACCGTGCCCGGGCAGGTATACTACAATGCGAGCCGCAAGCTGATCCTGAAGGGGGTGGATGGGCTGGTGTTCGTTGCCGACAGTCAGATCGAGCGCATGGAAGCCAACGTGGAATCGATGCAGAATCTCTACGACAACATGGCCGAATACGGCTACGACTTGACGAAGCTGCCGTTCGTCGTGCAGTACAACAAGCGCGATCTGCCGAACGCGGCGCCGATCAAAGACCTGCAGGCGGCGCTGAATCCCGGCTGGCCGATCGAGGACCCGACGCTCCAGAAGGTGACAGCCGATCCCGCGCACCCGGGCGAGTATCTCGTGGAAAAGACCGGCAACGACTGGATCGGTCGCGCTCCCTATCTCGAGGCGGTCGCGGTCCGTGGCGACGGCGTGTTCGACACGTTGAAGACCGTCAGCAAGATGGTGCTGAAGTCGCTGAGTTGAAAGCCGCCGATGCGCTGGACGCTCCCCAACATCATCACGCTGGCGCGTATCTGCCTGACGCCGGTGATCGCCTTGCTGCCGTTCATCCAGGGGTACTGGCCCAAGGTGATCGCGTTCGTGATTTTCGTCGCCGCCGCCGTGAGCGACGCGATCGACGGCTACCTCGCGCGCAAGCACAATCAGGTGAGCGAGCTGGGCCAGCTGCTCGACCCGATCGCCGATAAGCTGCTGCTGTTCGCGACGCTGATCCCCATTTTCTGGATGACTCGCAACCCGACGGTGCTCACGGACTACCAGATCCCCTGGTGGGGCAGCCTGCCCGTCTGGGTCGCGATCATCCTCGTGGGCCGCGAGGTGGTGATCACCGCGTTCCGGTTTTTTGCGCGGCGCCGCGGCGTGGTCATCCCGGCCGCCGGCCCCGGTAAGCTCAAGGCCACGGTGCAGTCCGTGTTCATCGGCGCCACCATCGCGTGGTTCGCGTGGAAGGACATGCTGGTCGAGTACGGGTGGGCGGGTACGCTGCGCGACCTGTGGGACCGCTTTCACGGCGCCGTCGTGGCCGTGACGCTCGCGGGTGCGGTGGTGCTCACGGTCTACTCGCTCGCCGTCTATCTCTATCGCTATCGCTCGCTGCTCAAGAGCCGGGGGTGAAGCTCGAGGTCGTCACAGTCGGCACCGAGCTGCTCCTGGGCCTGACGCCGGACAGTAACGCCGCGGAAATCGGCCGGGCCCTCGCCGCCGCTGGCATCGAAGTCGTGCGCCACACGACGGTCGCCGACCGGGCGGACGCGATCGGCGCCGCGGTGCAGGGCGCGCTGCAGCACGCCGCCGTGGTGTTGACCACGGGTGGTCTCGGCCCGACACGCGACGACGTCACCAAGGTCGCCGTGGCCGAGCTGTTGGGACGGCGCCTGGTGCCCGATCCGGGCGTA
>DATBLG010000040.1:0-8125 GCA_036555485.1 Gemmatimonadales bacterium
GCGAGGTTGAACGGTCCCCAGAATTCGCCCAGCACGTGCTGCCAGGCCAGATCGCCTTCTTCGACCTTGTCGAGCTCGCTCTCCATCTGCGCCGTGAACCCGACCTCGAACACTTCCGGGAAGCAGATGCGCATCACCTTCCACACCTTTTCACCCAGCGGCGTCGGAGAAAAGCGGCGCTCCTTGGTGGTGGCGTACCAGCGGCTCTGCAGGGTGCCGATGATCGTGGCGTAGGTGGACGGCCGGCCGATGCCCTTCTCTTCCAGCGCCTTGACGAGACTCGCCTGACTGTAGCGCGGCGGCGGTTCTGTGAAATGCTGGCTCGGGACGACCCGGCGCAACACCGGTCGGTCGCCTTTGGCCATCGGCGGGATGGGACCGAACTCATCGCCGCTCTTGGCCTCCTCCGGCTCGTGGCCCTCGTGGAACAGCACGCGGTAGCCGTTGAACAGCACGACAGAGCCGGTCGCTCGGAACAGGTAGCGGCCGAGGTCGAAGTCGACGGTGGTCAGCTCGTACAGCTCGGGCGTCATTTGCGAGGCGACAAAGCGCCGCCAGACGAGCTGGTACAGCTTGAACTGGTCGGACTCGAGGTGCGGCTTCACGTCCTCCGGCCGGCGGACCACTTCGGTGGGGCGGATCGCCTCATGCGCGTCCTGCACGCGGGACGCGCCCTTCTTGCCGACGTGGACGTTGGGGGTCGCGGGGAGATAGCGCGTGTCGTAGTTCGCGGCGATGTACTCGCGCGCCTGCACGATGGCGCTGTCGGCCACTCGCACCGAGTCGGTGCGCATGTACGTGATGAGACCGACCGGCCCTTCCGCTCCCATTTCGACGCCCTCGTACAGTCCCTGCGCCGCCCGCATGGTCCGTTTGGCCGAAAAGCCGAGCTGCTTCGCCGCTTCCTGCTGCAGGGTACTGGTGATGAATGGCGCGGGTGGATTGCGCCGCCGCTCCTTGCGGGTGACGTCGGTGACGACAAACGGCAGCGTCGCCGCGTCCGCTACGATGGCCTGGGCAGACGCTTCGTCCTTGATGTCCGGCTTGTGGCCGTCGAGCTTGTGCAGTCGCGCCTGGAACGCCTGGCCGTCCTTCTCGAGCTCCGCCTCGATGGTCCAGTACTCCTGCGCCACGAACTTCCGGATCTCCTCCTCACGCTCGCAGATCAACCGCAGCGCCACCGTCTGCACTCGCCCCGCCGACAGGCCCGACTTGATGCTTTTCCAGAGCAGCGGACTGGCCTTGTAGCCCACCAGCCGATCGAGGATCCGCCGCGCCTGCTGCGCGTCGACCTTCTTCTGATCGATGTCGAGCGGATTCGCGATGGCGTGCGACACCGCGTCCTTGGTGATCTCGTGGAACAGCACCCGGCGCACTTTGCCCCCGTTGCCGAGCTGCGAGGCGACGTGCCAGGCGATCGCCTCCCCTTCGCGGTCGGGGTCCGTCGCGATCAGCACGCGGTCGGCGCCCTTCGCCGCCCGCTTGATCTCGGCGAGCGTCTTGGCCTTTTCCTTGATGGTGACGTATTCGGGGGTGAAGCCGTTCTCCACGTCCACGCCGAGCTTGCGGGGCGGCAGGTCGCGGATGTGTCCCACGGTCGCCTTCACGGTAAAGCCCCGGCCGAGATACTTCCCGATCGTCTTGGCTTTCGTGGGGGATTCGACGATGACCAGTGATCCGCCCCGCTCGGGCGCCTCTCCCGCTTCGGGAAGCCCCGCCTCAGGCGGCGCCTCGGGCGGTGCCGCGGCGCGCCGACGGCGCGCGGCGTTCGGCTCGCCGGATTTTTTCTTGCTCACACGCTGCTTCTTACCAGCCACCGATCAACCTCTCCTCAAATTCCACGGCGCATCTTTACCAACCTCCCCGGTCGCGCGCAAGTCGCACGATTTCCGCAGCCACTTCCGCCGGCCTCCGCCGATCGGTCTCAACCTGCACCTCCGCCTGCACATAGAACGACTCGCGCTCGCGCAGCATCTCGCGCATCTGCGCCGCCGGGTCCTCCCCTGACAACATCGGACGGTTCCCTTGTGGGGCGGCTCGGCCCGCCGCGGTGTCCGCGCGCGTCTTGAGGTAGATGAGGAGCGCGCGGCCCTGCACCGAGCCAAGGGCGTCGGGTTGCGCGGCCCAGCCGCCGCCCGGCGCGATCACGGAGGGCGGACCGGCGAGCGCGGTTTCCATCTCCAGTTTTTCGAGCTCCCGAAACGTCGCCTCCCCCTTCTCGGCGAAGATCATCTGGATCGGGCGCCCTTCCTTGCGGGTGACGATGGCGTCGATGTCCACGAGCGGTGCCTGGAGCGTTTCCGCCACGAGGCGCCCCACCGTCGTCTTGCCCGACCCAGGCAGGCCGACGAGCACGATGTGCCGGGTCACGACGCCGCCCCACGTGGGATACGGGCGCGCACGCTGGCGAGGTAGCCGTCCACGTTGTGCTTCATTTCACCAAGCGAATCCCCCCCGAACTTTTCGACCATCGCCTCCGCCAGCACCAGCGCCGTCATCGCCTCGGCGATCACGCCCATGGCGGGAACGGCCGTCACGTCGGAGCGCTCCGACTGCGCCTGGGCTACCGCGCCGGAGGCGAGGTCCACGGTCGCGAGCGGCGCCATGAGCGTCGAAATCGGCTTCATCGCCACGCGCAGGGCGAGCGGCTCCCCGGTCGACATCCCGCCCTCGGTGCCGCCGGCGCGATTGGTCGCCCGGCGCAGCCCGGGGAGAATCTCGTCGTGCACCTCCGAGCCACGGCGTCGCGCCGCTTCGAAGCCCAGTCCCAGCTCCATACCCTTCACGGCCGGGATGGACATCACGGCCTGCGCCAGACGGCCGTCCAACTTTCGGTCCCAGGACGCATGGGAGCCGAGCCCCACCGGCAGGCCGAGCGCCACGACCTCGACGACCCCTCCGAGCGTATCCCCAGCCGCCTTGGCGGCTTCAATCCGGTCGATCATCTCCCGTTCCGCTTCCAGGTCGAGGCAGCGAACCACGCTGCGATCGGCCGCCTCGTTCAGCGGCCTGGGAAGGGGGGGATGGACCGTGGCACAGACCCCGCCCAACTCCACGACATGCGACCCGATGTCGATGGAGAACTGCTCCAGTAGTACACGGCACACGGCTCCGCAGGCCACGCGAGCCGCCGTTTCCCGCGCACTGGCGCGCTCGAGGATGTCGCGGGCGTCTTGACGGTCGTATTTGAGCGCGCCGGTGAGGTCCGCGTGGCCGGGTCGGGGCCGCGTGACGCGGCGGCGCCGCTCTTCGCCCGGTGCGGACGCTTCGGGCGCCATGATGTCCTTCCAGTTTTCCCAGTCGCGGTTCCAAATGAGCATCGCGATGGGCGCCCCGATCGTCTCACCGGCCCGTACGCCGGCGAGCCATTCGATCTCGTCTGCCTCGATGCGCATCCGGGCACCCCGACCGAAGCCGGCCATGCGGCGTTTGAGCTGAACGTTCACCGGCGCGGCGCTGATGGGCAGTCCGGCGGGCACGCCTTCCAGCACCGCCACCAGTCCACGGCCGTGGCTTTCCCCCGCCGTCGTAAAGCGAAATGTCACCGGGACCTCCTCCCGGCAATATAGGCACCGACAATAACACGCGAGCCCGACCGCGAGGTCGGGCTCGGGCCGGCGGCGCCCGGAAGCAGTCCAGCGATCAACGCAATCTCCCTGGTCGCGGGGCCGGGAACGGGTTCACGACGGCCGGCAGGCGCACCACCACGAGCCCGCGCGCCGTGACGCCAAACAGGAACTGAACGGTACCGGCGGCATTTCTCGCCACGCGCAACGGCCCGATGATCGGGTCGCGCACGGGAATCGAGCCGATGACGCCGTAGAAGAACGTGTCGAAGATATCGATGTTCCCGTCAGGACGCGCCGCGAACAGAATGCGGTCGTTCGGATTCCCGCCGCCGCCGAACGTCGGCGTGCCGGGGTTCCCGGCCTGGAAGGCGTGGTTGTAATTCATGTCCATGCCCGGCGCCCCGATCGGCGCGACGGACGTGCCCTTGAGGCGGAGCCCTTCGTCCAGATAGTACACCGAGTCCGCCCGCACCACGTTCGTGCCACCGTTGAAGTTGGTGGCGATGGCCGAGACCTGTACGCCGGTGTTGCTGATGAAATCGCTGACGTCGACGCCGGGGGACATCCCCAGATCGAGGTCGTTGTCGCCGCCGTCGACGGGGCCGTTCACCGTGTCGGGCGACGTGAAGCAGCTCGGGATATTCCTCGCGGCGCCGTGCAGCAGGGGCGCTTTGGTGGTGTATCCCATGACCCGGGCGAATGCCGCGGTGACGTTGCCGCCCTCGCCGAAGAAGGCGTGGGTGAAGTTGCCGGAATTCCGGGCGAACGTCGTGTCACCCAGGCCGAACGTCGCCAGATCGACGTTGACCCCGGAACACGCCGACAGCACGACGCGCGTCTGGTTGTACGGCTGCCCGCGCCGCATCACGATCCGCAACGTATCACTGGCCGTATTGGCGGACGTCGACCCGATCTCCCAGAAGAAGTGCGCGAACAGCTGGGCCGTGTCGGGGGTGTTCTTGAGCTTCTCCATCCGGAGCGTCGCGCGGCCGTTGAACGGCGACGTGCTGGAGATCGTCGGCGTCGTCGAATAGAGCGCGAAAATCGAATCGACGTGACACGCGGTGCCGCCCCCGGGCCGGCATACCGTGGCGAGGTACTGTGGCCGGTCCGACAGGTCGAACTGCTCGATCTCCGCCGTGTACGAGCCCGCGGTGGCGATCACCTTGTACTTCTGGATCAGGAAGTTCGGCAGGTCCTGGCGCCACGCCAGACGGCGGACGCCCGGCCGCACGTCGATCACCGAGAGCTCGGTCCCGCCCGCGTTGGCCACCACGATCGTGTCGCCGTAGCCGCCCAGTGTGTCCCGCGGCCAGAGCGCGATGCCCCACGGCTGCGGTCCGGCGGTCGGAATGCCGGCCGCCACGAACGCCGTGTTGGCGACCTGGAAAATCTCCACCCGCGACAACGTCGGATTGGTCAGGTAGAGGGTGCTGTCGTTGGCATTGAAGATCGCATCGGCGATCCGCCCCCCTTGCGGGAGCGGGCGCGTCACGCCGGCGACGACGGTGATGGTATCGGCGATCGAGGCGCCGCCCGGCACGCCACCGAGCTGCGAGAAGGCGCAGTTGCGCGCCGTCGCGCCGTCGCAGGCGTAGCCCTGCACGATGATGTCGCTCGGGAACGTGGTCACGACCGCCGCGAGGTTCAGCCCGAACGCGCGTGACACGTTGGTCAGGTTGCCCGCCGCGACGTTGACCGAGTCGAAGCGCAGCAGGGCGCCAGCCAGCGTCGTCACGCGCGCGCCGATCCAGGTGATCGCGCTCGCGTCGGAGGCAGAGACCGAGACGCTGTCGCTCACCTCGACCCGCGCGCCGACGGTATGGGCCACCGACGGCGGGGTGTTGTCGTTCGCCGCGGATTGCACGGTCACCGTCACGGTGCCGCTCGTCGCCCGGCGGCCGGCGGAATCTTCGGCGAAGCCGACGACCGCGAACGTGCCGCTGGTGGCGTTGACCGTGAGCGTGTCGGTATAGCTGACCGAATCCTGCAGTGGGACCGAGAACAGCGCCGAATCGGTGCCGGTCGGGTTGGTGACCGCGCTGGCGGGTGAGACGACGAATCCGATTTTGCGAATGCCGCTGTTCTGGACGGCGATCACCTGGACGGGGATTCCCAAGCCGGGCGACGCGACCGCGCCCACCGTGGGCGCGACCAGCAACACCTGCAGCGCCTGGACATTCGTGAGGAAGATGAACAACGTGTCTTCGGCGAAGTTCCCCGAGCCGTCGATCGCCCGGCCCACAATCTGGATGCTGCCACCCGCTCCGGAATTCGCCGGGAACGTGATGTTCTTCGTGATCGTGACGGTCTGGACCTGACCCACGAAATTGCTGTCGAGCGGGCCCGAGACGAAGCCGCCCGTGAACGTCAGCCGGACGGTTTTCAGGCCAAGGTTGTCCCCGGCGTTGACCGTAAAATGCAGGCCCCCGGCAATATCCTGAGTGTCACCCACGGTGTTGCTCAGGGTGATGGTCGGCGGCGTGAGATCACGCTGCACCCCACCGGGGTTGCGTGCCGTCTCGCATGCCCACACCGCCGCAGAGGCCACGGCGAGTCCCACGAAGCCTCTCACGCGTCGTCCTGCCCGCATATGCGCTCCCGTCCTAGTTGCTGGCACTGGGCGTGGCGAGATCGTCCACGATGTGTGGTGTGATCAGAATGATGAGATCGCGCCGCTGCTCGGTCTGCGAGGTGAACCCGAACAAGCGGCCCACGATCGGCAGGTCCACCAGGAACGGGATGCCCGACTTGGTGACCGTGAGGCTGGTCTCGGTCAGGCCGCCGAGGACGATCGTCTCCCCGTCGTTCACCAACACCTGCGACTCGACCTGCTGTGTCTGGAACGTGAACCCGATGTCCACCGACGCGGGCCTGACGTTGGACCGCTCGGCGTGGACCTGCATCAGCACCTGCCGGTTCGCCGTCACGTGCGGCGTGACCCTCAGGTTGATGCCGGTCTGCTCGAACCGGACGGTGGCGCGCGGCACGTTCGACCCCGCGGCACCGGCCGTGGTGGAGGCGACGTCCACGATGCGGATCGGCACACGGTCACCCACCAGTACTTCGGCCGGCCGGTTGTCCAGCACCGTCACAGACGGCTCCGATTGCACGTCGGCGAGCTCCACCCGTTGCAGCGCTTGCAGGAACGAGGTCAGGGTGAAGTTCCCGAGGGCCGTCGAGAAAATCAGGTTGAGGGCCGGGTTCACGACCTGCTGGTCGGCATTCCCGGTCGCCGAGAGGGAGTTGCCCCCGAGATCGACGATCGTCACGGTCGGATCGAAGGTCTCCGCCGGCACGAGCGCGTCGGGCACGCCGTCCAGGTCCGTATCCACCGCCACGGCGGTCGAGGGGTCGGGCCGCTGGACCAGCTTGTTGAAGAACTGCGTCGCCGAGCCGAGGTCGTACTGCACGCCCAGCTCGTTGATGTCGGTGCGGTCCACCAGGATGATCTTCGCCTGGATCGCCACCTGCGGCGTCCGAATGTCGAGGGCGCGTACGAAATCCGCGATGTCCTGGATGCGGGTTTGCACGTCGGTGATGACGAGCGCGTTGTTGGTCGTGTCGGCGACCACCGAGCCGCGCGTTTTGGTGACGATCGACGCGATCGCCGGCAAGAGCGAGCTCGCCTGCGCGTAGTTCACCCGCACGATCCGCGTCTCGACCGGGACCGTGGAGTCGGCGCGGGCCAGGTCCTTCTTGTCCACGACGTTGATGATCCCACCCGGCAGGAGCTGAGCGGTCAGACCCTGCGACTCGAGCACGGCATTGAACGCCAGATCCCACGGCTGGTTTTTGACCTCTGCCGTGATCTTCCCGGTGATCCCCTTGCTCACGACGATGGTGCGGCCGCTGAAGGCCGCGAACCCCGCCACCACATCCTGGATGTCGGCGTCGTCCCACTGGACCGTGATCCGCGGGGCCTGGGATTGCCGCGCTTCGGCGCCGTGCATCGCGATGTAGTCGTCGATGCTGTGGACGCCGGCGACGGTCGGGGTAGAGACGCGCGCGGCCATCGGGTCACCGGTGACGCGCGGGGCGGCGGCGGGTGCCTCCGCCACCGGCTCGGGGGCGCTGGCCGGGTTGGCGCTCGACCAGGCGCCGAACGCCGTGCGCTCGGTCCCGATCTGGATGCGGATCTGACCGTCGACCTTCTGGATCTCGTAGTCCTTGAGGGCGTCGAGGTCGATCACCACGCGGACGACGGTGGGCCGGAACTGTCCGTACCGCACGTTCTTCACGCCGCCGCGGTTTTGACCGTCGTACAGGGTCAAGGGTGCGCCGAGGCGCGCCCCGAGGAGGTCGACCACCAGCCGGGCCGGACTGCGGAGGGTGAAGTCCTGCACGTCTACCGCCCCGCGCAGGTCGATCACGATCTCCACCTTGCCCGCCGCCGGCGCCACGCTCACCGCGCGCACTTCGCCGTCCCGCCCCGCGCCGGCATTGAGCCATGGGGCGACCGCGAGGGCGAGGCACGCGGTTAGAACGATGCTGCGCTTCATGGCGTCTCCTCCTGCTTGGCGAGCGACAACGTCTGCTGCCGCTCAAAGCCGAAT
>DATBLG010000072.1:0-28708 GCA_036555485.1 Gemmatimonadales bacterium
TCAAGGCGAGCAGGTTTGTCATGTCGGAGAATTCGCGGATCGACGCGATGAACCCGGTGATGCGCCGGCTCATCGCCCCCAACTGCTGGACTTTCCCCGAGCTCTCGCCCACGAACGCTTTCAACGCCACCAGGCGTTCTACCGCATCCCGGATCCGCTCGCGGTTGCGGTTGGCCACGTCGCTCGCCGCCGTGGACGCCAGTGCTGCCTCGGCGCCATCCTCGACTACCCGCCGCGATACGCGGGCCAGCGTGTCGGTGGCCTCGAGCCCGCCCATCACCTCGGCCTCTTCGGAGCTGGCGGCGCTGCGGATGGTCGTCGTGGATACGGCGACGGCTTGCGACACGCCGCGCAGCGACGCGGCCGCCTGGCCGATCGTTGCGAGCTGGCGCGTCATCCGATCGAGCGTCTGCACGATCGGGCGACGCAGGTCGTTGATGTGAATCGCCGTGGCCAGCTGATTGGCGAACGTCGCGATCGTGACGATGTCCTTGCGGCGGTACGCGCGCCGCTTGTGGTGCTCCAGCTCGAGCGTGCCGATAACGGTCTCTCCGAAGCGGAGCGGCACGAGCACCAGACTCTGCACGTGTTCGGGGACATCCGCCACACGCTTATCGCGCATGACGTCGTGGATCACGATCGTCTCCCCGTTGGCCACCGCCTGGGCCCGCAGCGCAGCCACGTCGGCGGTTGGCTCGTCGCGTTCCGGTCGGCCGATGGCACTGCGGTACGCCAGGTGCATGCCGACCTCGGCCCGGCGATAGATGCGCAGGTCACCCCAGTCCACCAGCCGGTGCGCAAGGCGCTCGATGCGCTGGAACGAATCGTGAAGGCTGATGTTGCTCGTGATCACCGACTCGATCGCGTGAATCTTGTTGAGCTCTTCCGCCGAGATCGCCTCTTCGAGCATCTGTTTGAGCAGCTGCCCCAAGGCTCCCAGCGCCGCCGCCACGAACAGCCACGTGACCGGCGGCCACGCGAGCACGGCGCTTACCACCGTGGTCACCGCCCCGATCGTGCCGAAGTACGCGATGACCTCGTAGCGGATGATCAGCAGCTGCTCGTTTTGTTCGAGCTTCTCGCGCACCAGCAAACTGACATAGAACAGCAGCCGCCCGACGATGAAATACGCGAGGGCGAAAAAGAACAATGCCGGAATCGTGTCGACCTGCAGCCCGGGATACGTGACGCCGGAGACACTGAGGATGCCCGCGTAGGCCCCGTACGCGGCGATCAGGGTGATCGTCTCGCGCCCGAAATTGATGACCGCGGCCCACAGCGGTTTGCGCAGCCACACCCAATCGGCGAGCAGCGTCCCACCCGCCACCGCGACGAGCGTCGCCGGCACCCCAACGAGCAGGCTGCCCGCGAGGCAGACGAGGCCCGTCTGATTCAAGTAGGAGTACTTCGACAGGCGCACCGACTGGCCGCGCAGCCACACGCAGGCGGCGAACATCACGAGGATCTCGATCCATTGGTTCGTCCAGCGAGGGTCGACGATCAGCGCCCAGACAAACAACCCGAGGCCGCTCGCGGCGAGCACCCGCCCGTAGATCTGCACGAAGCGCTGGAAATTCACGCTGCCCCTCGAACCCGCAGCGCCCCGACCAGCTCCGACAGCAGCCGCTCGGCGGCCGGGAGTCCACCCGCCCCCAGGGCCTCCACCAGCGCACTCCCCACGACCACGCCGTCCGCATAGCGCGCGGCAGCGGTGGCCTGACCAGGCGTCCCGATACCAAATCCGACCACGACGGGGAGGGTGGTGACCACCCGCACGCGTCGCACCTGGCGCTCGAGATCCGGCGGCGTGTCGGCCCGCGCGCCCGTCACGCCGAGTCGCGAAATGAGGTAGACGAACCCGCTCGCACCGGTAAGGGCCATGCGCATCCGGTCGTCGGGAGTCGTGGGAGCCACCAGACGGATCAGGTCGAGCGCGCTGGCCGCCACGGCTTCCTCGATGTCGGGCGCGGCTCCCGCGGGGAGATCGGTGCACAGCAGCCCCGCCACCCCCGCCCGTTCCGCATCCGCGAGAAAGCGGTCGACGCCGTAGGCGAGCATCGGATTGAGATAGGTCATGAGCACCACCGGCACGCTGAGCGCCGCTTCCCGCACGATCTCGAAGACGCCACCGACCGTCATGCCGCGCTCCAGCACCGCTTGGGAGGCCTGCTGAATGGTCAGGCCATCGGCCAGGGGATCGCTGAACGGGATGCCCACCTCAACGACGGCGGCGCCAATCCGCTCGGCAAGGCGGAGCGCCTCGCGACATCCACTGGCGGTTGGCCAGCCGGCCGTGAAGAACGGGATCAGGGCGGCGCGGCGTGCAACCCGCGCGGCGCTGAAGGCGCGGGCAATCGCGCGATCAGACAAAGTAGTCGCTGACCTTGATCCCGTACTTCTCCGGGTCGGTGACCTTGACGATGGTGCGCGGGAAACCGCCTTGCTCGTCGCGCAGGGCCAGGTCGGCGAGCTCCCCGGGGCGCTGGATCGCGCCGTCCGGCGACGCGACGACGCGCACCATGGGTCGATGGACCTGGCTGACGTCGGTGTTCGCCGCGTGCACGATGGCCACTTCGTAGGTATCGAGGATGACGCAGGTGCCGACCGGGTAGACGCCAATGAGATTGATGAACGCTTTCACGACGACGGGATCGTAGCCGCGCCGCGGATTCTCCCACATTTCTTTCAGGACCTGGTCGGGTTGAATCGGGATAGTCTGGTAAATGCGCCGACTGGTCGCGGCGTCGAATCCATCCGCCACGGCGATGACTTTGGAGAAGATCGACAGGCTCCGGGGCCGGATCGATTTGGGGTACCCGGTGAGATCCGTCTTCATGTGGTGCTCGAACGCCACAATCATCCCGCGGTACGGAATCTCTCCGTAGCCGCGCAGCCCGAATAGGGTCAGGACGCCAAGCCAGGGATGCGCTTGCAGAATTCGCCACTCGTCTTCGCTCAGCCCTCCTTCCTTGTTCAGCACCTCGAGCGGCACGCGTGACTTGCCGACGTCGTGAAACAACGCCGCCATGCCGAGGTCGTAGAGCTGCAGCTTGCTGAGGCCCAGCTTGCGGCCCAGCGCCACGGAGAAAATGCACACGTTCACCGAGTGGGTGAACGTGTACTCGTCGTAGTCCCGCAGCGTGGTGAGCCCGAGCAGCGACGATTCATTGTTCAGTACCTGATCGACGATCGTCTGCACAGCCCGTTTTACACGCTTCACGTTCGCGGTGCGGCCCATCCGCAGACTGTTGATGACCTCGCGAGTCACCGCAACCGAACGGGCGTACGTCCGTTTGGCGGCCTCTTTGGCCCGCTCTGAATCGGCCTGGCCTTCTTCGGATTCGACGGGCGGGTCGACGAATACCTGCCCCGCGTTGGCTTCGACGAGTTTCGATTGGATTTCGTAGATCTTGTCGGCGCTCGCCTCACGGGCCGCGTAGGCGAGCATGAGCGACACCAGAATCTGCAGCTGCCGGCGGTCCACCCCTTCCTCGACCCGGATGGTACCCACGCCGCACTGCCGCATGACCGCCAGCACGTGGGAGAAGGAGGCGTAGTTCTCGAGCGCAAGGCGAAGCCGGGTCGAGTTGACGTAGATGAACTCGCCCTGCAAGCGTAGCTCGAGCTCCGGCTCGACATCGAGCACATGCCGGGCCGACGCATGGAGGTCGTCGAGGGCCTTTTGGACCTGCGCGTTTTCGATCGGATACAGTTTGAGCGAACGCAGGGCCGTATAGAAAACGACCAGGAATTCCCGTCCGGCGTGCCGCAGGAATCCGTCGGTGGTGTTGACGGTCTCGACGATCGACGGTCGCCGCGGCGGCGGCGCGTCAGCCGGAGGAGTCGGCGGCGTGCCGCTCATCGTCCCATCTCGCGGAGCGCCTTGCTGACCGCGTTGCGGACAAGCGCCTCCTTGTCCTGCGCGGCGCGCTCGAGCACCGTTCGCGCATCGGGGCTGCGGATCTTGCCGAGCGCCATCGCGGCACAGGCGCGCGTGGCGGGGTCCTCGCGTCGGCCGAGCAGTCCCCGGGGCAACAGCATCTTCTCAAGTACTGGAACGCCCGCCGTGCCGGCGATCGCGCCGTAGGCCTCGAAGAACGCCATTTTCTCGGTCAGGTCGGCGTGCCGGAGTTTGGTGCCCGTCACCGCGCCTTCAATCCGTTGAAACGCTCCCCGGTGGCCGCGACTACTGAGGAAGCGCACACTCGCGACGCGGACGTCCCGATCGCTGTCATCCACGGCGCGCTCCAACATCCGCAACGCGGTCGGACTGGCGATCGACGTGAGGGCGTCCACGACGGCGAGCTTCGTTTCGCGGTCGCCGCCGTCGAGCAGCCGCTCCATCCCCTCAGGGGCCGCTGCGAGCCGCAACCGCCCGGCGAGGCGCACCATTTCGAGCGCCGTCGCCGCGTCCGGACTCGCCAGCGCCTTCAGCACCTCGCCCGGGTTCTGGGTCGCGAGACGCTCCGCCGAACGTTTGACGAGCGATTTCACCCGCTCGTTGGAAAGGCGGGCGACCCATCCGGCGAGCGTGAGCAGGGCCTCGGGCTTGAGCTCTTTGAAGAGCTCCCCCAGCTCGTCCTCGGTGGGATGAACCGTCGCCTCGTCGAGCGACTGCAACAGCTGCGACAAGGCGTCGGGTTGCGACAACCGGGTCGGGATCGCCAGGAGTGCCGTCCGATGCTCCGGGATGATCTCCCGACCGCGTTGCAGCAGGACGCCCAACTCCCGCAGGATGAAGGCGACCGATTGGAAATCGCCGGACCCCAGCAGATAGGGGATGAAGTTCTCGACGATCGATATCAGCTCCGCCCGCACCGTGCCGTATGTCTGGAGCTCCAGCAGGTCGAACAGCATCGACAGAACATTGTGACGCAGATCCTGGGCGTACTCGCGCTCCACTTCGCTCTGCAGATAGGCGATCTCGTGGTCCTCGAGGAAATAGAGGGTCGTGTCGAATTCATCGACGGATACCGATTCGCGCTGTGGCGGCGCTTCCTGCTCCACCTGCTGCCGCACCTCCACCGCGGACGGCGCCGGCGCGGCCTGGTCCGCCTCGATCGACGCGGTATCGAAGGAGAGCTCGCGGAACGTGTAGGCGAGAAGCTGGAAGTCCTCCTGCCACAGCAGCGTCAACAGGTCGTCGGCCGCTTCGGCCTGGAGCATCCGCGCCTGGTGCATCACCTGCATGAACCGCACGATTTCGGTGTCTTCGACGCCGGGGCGGAGGGTGACCGAGCGGACACCGTCCTTGAACAGCGTCCAGGCGATACTCTCGTTTTTCTGATCGTGACTGTAGACGACGTCCCCCTCCCAGCGCAGCTCGGCCTCGGCGACGTCCAGGACGAGCTCGTCCGTGGCCTCCCAAATCTTGCGGCAGGCGACTCGCACGTTTTCGATCGCTCGCTGGTACACCGGGTTGTTGGGGAGGTACAGCTGAACGGCACGGAGCGCCTTGCCGACGAGCGTCAACATCTCCTCGACCTGCGCCGGCGGAAGCGCCAGTTCGGTTCCGGACGCGTCGCTCACCCGCGGGGCTCCGTCAGCTCGGCGACCAGGGCGACGTCCTTGTCTCCCCGTCCGCTCAGGTTGATCAGCACGAGATCGCCCGGCGTCCAACGCCGTTCCGCGCCGCACACCCACGCGACAGCGTGCGCGCTCTCCAGCGCGGGCACGATCCCCTCCAACCGGGCAAGAGCCGCAAATGCCTCCAGTGCCTGATGATCCGTCACCGCCTCATACAATACGCGGCCGCTGTCCTTCAAGAAAGCGTGCTCCGGCCCCACCCCAGGATAGTCGAGACCTGCCGACACCGAATGCGCCGGCTGCACCTGGCCATCGGCGTCCTGGAGCAGATAACTTCGGCTGCCGTGAAACACCCCCGGCCGGCCGCGGGCAAGCGACGCAGCGTGACGCCCCGTCTCGAGCCCCTCCCCCGCTGCTTCGACGCCCACGAGCTTGACCTCGCGGTCCTGCAGAAAGGCCGTGAACATTCCGATGGCGTTCGAACCGCCACCGACGCACGCCACCACCGCGCTCGGCAATCGCCCATATCGCTCGAGCGTTTGCCCGCGCGCCTCGCGTCCGATCACTGACTGAAAGTCGCGCACCAGGCGCGGAAACGGGTCCGGTCCGACCACGGAGCCGATGATGTAGTGCGTGTCCGTGACGTTGGAGACCCAATCGCGCAGCGCTTCGTTGGTCGCGTCCTTGAGCGTGCGGGTCCCGGAGGTCACGGGAACGACGCGGGCCCCGAGCAGCTCCATGCGGTACACGTTGAGCCTCTGGCGCCGCATGTCTTCCTCGCCCATGTAGACGACGCAGTCCAGGCCGAAGCGCGCGCACACCGTGGCGGTGGCGACGCCGTGTTGCCCGGCACCGGTCTCGGCGATGATCCGGCGTTTCCCCATGCGGTGGGCAAGCAGCACTTGGCCCAGGGTGTTGTTGATCTTGTGCGCGCCGGTGTGATTCAAGTCCTCCCGCTTCAGGGTGACCGTGACACCGGAACCGACCTCCGCCGCCAGGCGCGGGACTTCCGTGAGCGGCGTCGGGCGACCCACGTAGTCTCGCCCGAGCAGGCTGAGCTCTTCCCAGAACGCCGCGTCGGCGCACGCGCTCTCGTATACCCGCGACAGTTCTTCGAGCGCCGCCATCAGCGTCTCCGGGACGAACCGTCCTCCGTAGGGCCCGAAGGCGTTTTCCGGAATCGTCACGTGAGGTTCGCCCGTGAGTGACGGGGGACACCGCTCAGCGCCCGGACCGCCGAGCCGGGCTCGGCCAAACGCGAGAGCGCCGTTCCCACCAGGACGTGGTCGGCCCCGGCCGCCGCCATGCGCTCGACATCGCGGCGCGTTTCAATCCCGCTCTCCGCCACAGCCACCACTTCAGGCGGGACCAGTGGCAACAACCATTCGGCGGTGGCGAGGTCGACCGCGAAGTTGTCCAGGTCACGGCAATTGATGCCCACGGTCGCGCCCTCCACCGCGAGGGCCGTGTTCAGTTCGGCCGTCGTATGCACCTCCACGAGGACGCCGAGTCCCAGCCGCCGCGCCTCGCGCGCCAGGTCGCGCAATCGCACGGGCGTGAGGATACACGCGATCACGAGGACCGCCGCGGCGCCGGCGGCCCGCGCCTCGAGCAGCTGCAGCTCGTCCAGGATGAAGTCCTTTCGCAGTACCGGCAGCTCAACCGACTCCGCGACTCGGGAAAGGTCCTCGAGCGACCCGCCAAAATGCTGTTCCTCGGTCAATACCGAGATTGCGACCGCGTCGCCTGCGGCGTATGCGCGCGCATGCGCCACGGCATCGAGCGTCATCCCGATCACCCCCGCGGAAGGCGAGCGCCGCTTCACCTCGGCGATCACCCCAACCGTGCCAGTCGGGCGCCGGTCTCCAAATGGCCGCGGTGCCGGGGCCTGAGCCGCGCGACGCTCGAGCTCGCGCGCCGCGGGTCGCAGTCGTTCCACACGCCCCCGTGCCGCCGCCAGGATACTGCCCAGCCGGTCCGTCGTCACCCTTGCGTTCGGTCAATGTTCGGGTACATTATACTTCGGCTAATTTTCGGGAGACACGATGCCCCTGACCCGTCGCCAGCGCGAGATACTCGACTACCTGACCGGTTACATCACCGATCACGGCTACGCCCCCAGTTTCGAAGAGATCGCTGGGAAATTCCGCTTCCAGTCGCTGGCGACGGTTCACGAGCATCTCACCAACCTCGAGCGCAAAGGCCACATCCGCCGCACCCCCAACGAGAGCCGCGCCATCGAGATCGTCCCGCCGCGCGGCCAGACCGGGGCGACCGAACTGCCGCTGCTCGGTCTCGTCGCCGCCGGTACGCCGATCGAAGCCATCAGCGACGCGACCGACACCATCTCCGTCCCCGATGCGCTGCTGCCGCGACGCGGGCGCAGCTACGTGCTCCGGGTTCGCGGTCGCTCGATGATCGACGAGCAAATCAAGGACGGCGACTTCATCGTGGTACACGAACGCGCTCACGCCGACAACGGCGAAACCGTGGTCGCCCTGGTCGGCGGTGAGAGCGCCACCGTCAAGAAATACTATCGCGAGCCCGGCGGTTGGATCCGGCTGCAACCGGCCAACACCGACATGGCGCCGATGCGGGTCAACGAACGCGACGTGATCGTCCAGGGCGTCGTGCTCGGCGTCATCCGGAAGTACTAGGGCTCGCGCGGCGCAGCCGCTCGAGGGCCGCCCGCGCGTCGCCCGACTCGAGGGCTGCCCTGGCTCGATCGAGCCCGTCTTCGAAGGTTGAGACGAGACCCGCCACGTACACCGCGGCCCCGGCATTCAGCAATACCGCTGCCCGGCCGGCCCGGTCGTCACCACGATCCAGTAGACGCTCCAGCCGGCCCGCATTTTCCTTTGGCTCGCCTCCTCGGAGCGCGTCCACACTTGGGACCTCCAACCCGTGCCGTCCCGGCGCAATGGTCCACGAGTCCACCCGACCATTGCGCACTTCCCAGACGTCCGTTTCTCCCACCGGAGAGATTTCGTCCATTCCCACCTGGCCGTGCACCACGAGCGCATGGTCCACGCCCAGGCGAGCGAGCGCCTGAGCCATGAGGGGACCGCGCTCGGGGTCGGCCACGCCGATCACCTGCCGTTGCACACACGCTGGGTTGGCGAGCGGGCCCAGCAGGTTCATGAGTGTGGTCACCCCGAGTTCCTTGCGAACCTGGGCGGCGTGCCGCATCGCGGGGTGAAAAGTGGGCGCGAACAGAAAGGCCACGCCCGCCTCACGCAGCACACGCGCCGCCCCGACCGCGTCCAGCCCCACCGAAACGCCGAGCGCTTCCAGCACGTCCGCCGACCCGCAGCGGGACGTAAACGATCGGTTGCCGTGCTTGGCCACCGTAGCGCCGGCTCCTGCGGCGACCAGCGCGGCCCCAGTCGAAATGTTGAACGTGGTCACAGCACCGCCACCGGTCCCGGCCGTATCGACCAGGTATGGAGCGTCTATCTTCACCCGCACCATGGCGTTTCGCATCGCCTGCGCGGCGCCCGCCAGCTCATCGGCGGTTTCGCCTTTGAGGCGGAGCGCCAGCAACAAGCCACCGATTTGGGCGGGAGTCGCCTCTCCCTGCATCACCGCGCCGAATACCAGCGCGGCGAGAGACTCACTCAGGGATTCGCGGTTTGCGAGGGCGTGGATGGCCCGCTCGAGGGGTGCGGCGGTAGAGTGGGCCATGCGTGGGCAGACGGTTGCGGAAGCTAGCCCGAAAAATCGTCTTTTGTCAAACGGGACAATGGGTTAAGCGCCTTGAAATGGCCCTCCCCCCTTCTCTATCTTTGGCTCGTGACCAGCCGGCCCATTCTCGCCGTGGTTCATTACGACGGAGGGCAGTTCGTCGGCTGGCAGCGGCAGTCCGCCGGGCGTACCGTGCAGTCGGAGTTCGAAGCCGTACTCGAGCGTCTGATCGGCCGCCGGACCGTAGCGACGGGCGCAGGGCGCACCGACTCAGGTGTACACGCGATCGGCCAGGGAGTGGGATTTGGGGCGGACGAGCGGTGGAGTGCCGACCCACCCGGGCTGCACCGCGCGCTGAACGCTCTCCTGCCCCGCGACATCTGGGTGGAGGACGTGCACGCGATGCGGGCCGGGTTCCACGCGCGCAGGAGCGCGACAGCGCGGCGGTACCGCTACGTAATCGGGACGGACAATGCCGGGCGCTCGCCGTTCCGGCGGCCGTATGAATGGGCGTTGGGGCGTCCGCTTGATTTGGCTCGACTTACCGAAGCCGCGTTGCTGCTGCCGGGCGTCCACGAGTTCCGCGGTCTCGCGGCCTCCGGCGCTGCCCGGCCCGACTACCGATGCCGCGTGGCGCTCGCCCAGTGGGCGCCGCGAGCGGACGGGACGGGCGTGACGTTCACGATCGAGTCGGACCGGTTTCTGCACCGGATGGTGCGTTTCATCGTGGGCACGATGGTGGACATCGGGCTCGAGCGGCGACCTCTGTCCGACCTTTCCCAGCTGCTCACCGCGACCACCAATCAGGCGGCGAGTCCGCCGGCCCCGCCCCAGGGCCTGTACCTCGAGACGGTGCGATACCCCGCCGACCTTTACGCCGAGGCGCACGCATGAAGTTCTTTCTCGACACCGCCAGCCTCAAAGACATCAGCTGGGCCGCGCAGGCGGGCCTCATCGATGGCATCACGACGAACCCGTCGTTGCTCGCCAAACAGGCGGGCGATCTCGATCCGCGCGATGTGCTGAAGGAGATCTGCTCGCTCGTAGAAGGCCCGGTGTCGGCCGAGGTCGTGGCGATCGACACCGAAGGGATGACCAACGAGGGCAAGGCCCTCGCCAAGATCGCCGACAACATCGTCGTGAAGATCCCGATGCTCGAGGAAGGAATGGTGGCGGTGCGACGCCTCACGGCGGACGGCATCCGCACAAACGTCACCCTGTGTTTCTCGAGCGTCCAGTGCCTGATCGCGGCGAAGGCGGGCGCGACGTACGTGAGTCCCTTCATCGGCCGGCTCGACGACGTGGGTCAGGAAGGGATGGACGTGATTCGCGAAGCGCGGCAGATCTTCGACAACTACGCGATCGCGACACAGATCCTCGCGGCCTCGATGCGCCACCCGCGCCACGTGGTGGAAGCCGCGATGATCGGCGCCGATGTCGCGACGCTCCCCCCGGAGGTGCTGCGCAAGATGTTGCTGCACCCGCTGACCGATCGCGGACTCGATCAGTTCCTCTCCGATTGGAGCAAACTCGCGGCGCGCGCCAAGGCCGCTGTGTGAGCTGGGAATCGCCACTCTCATCCCGCTATGCCTCACCCGCGATGCAGGCGCTCTGGAGCGAGCGGCGCCGCATCGGCTTGTGGCGTCGCCTGTGGTTGGCCTTGATGGAAAGCGAGCGCGAGCTCGGACTCGATATTCCGGCCGATGCCGTCGCCCAGCTGCGGGCGCACCTGGACGACGCCGACGTGTCGCGCGCAGCGGAGCTAGAAAAGCGGTCGCGCCACGACGTCATGGCGCACATTCACGCACTCGGCGAGCAAGCCCCGGCCGCCCGACCGTTCCTGCATCTTGGCGCCACCAGCGCGTATGTCACCGACAATGCCGACTTGATCCTGATGCGCGAGGCCCTGACCCTTCTGCTGGGACGCATCGCGGCAGTGCTGATCGCGCTGGGGCACGTCGCGCGGCGTACCCGTGCCCTCCCCTGCCTCGCCTACACCCATTTTCAGCCGGCCCAGCTCACCACCGTCGGCAAACGGGCCACGCTTTGGATGCAGGAATACGTGCTCGACGCCGAGGAGCTGCTGCACCGTGTCGACACGCTCCAGTTCCGCGGCGTGAAGGGGACGACGGGCACGCAGGCGAGCTTCCTCGATTTGTTCGACGGGGACCACGACAAGGTCCTCCAGCTCGACGCGCGCGTCGCGACGAAGATCGGGTTCTCCCGGGCGTTCGCCGTCACCGGCCAGACCTACAGCCGCAAGCAGGACGCCCAGGTGCTCGCCGCGCTCGCCGGTATCGCCGCGTCGTCCGCCAAGTTCGCCACCGACCTGCGGCTGCTGCAACACGAGGGCGAACTGCTCGAGCCGTTCGAAAACGAGCAGGTGGGCTCGTCCGCCATGCCCTACAAGCGCAACCCGATGCGCGCCGAGCGCATGACCGGCCTGGCGCGGTTCGTCATCGAGCTTGAAGGCAACGGGTGGCATACGGCGGCCGAGCAGTGGCTCGAGCGAACCCTCGATGACAGTGCCAACCGGCGGCTGGTGATCCCCGAAGCGTTTCTCGCAACCGACGCGATGCTGGTGCTGGCGACGAACGTGGCCGCCGGACTCGAGGTGCGTGAAGCGGTGATTCGCCGGCACGTGGAGGACGCGCTCCCGTTCTTGGCCACCGAACGCTTGCTGATGCGGGGCGTGAAAGCCGGTGGTGACCGACAGCGCCTCCACGAGGTGATTCGCGGTCACAGTCTCGCCGTCTCGCAAGCGGTGGCCGAGCAAGGGGCGGCAAACGATCTCCTGGCCCGCCTGAGCGCCGATCCCGCGTTTCGCGCCGTGGGGGTCGCGATGCGACCCGCCGAGCTCGATCCGTCTCAATACGTGGGCCGGGCGCCCCAACAGGTAGACCACTTCCTGGACGAGGTGCTGCCGATGGTGCTGCGCCGCATCGAGACGGTCGCCCCCGCCGCGAGCGCCGCCGAGGTCCAGGTATGACGACGGCCACGCCACTCGTCGCGAGTAACCTCCCCCTGCCCCTGCTGCGACGCGGCAAGGTGCGGGAAATGTACGAGGTGGACGCCAGCACCCTGCTGATGGTGGCGAGCGACCGCGTCAGCGCGTTTGATGTGGTCATGCGTGAACCGGTCGCCTTCAAGGGAGCGGTGCTCACGCAGCTTTCCGCCTACTGGCTCCGCCACCTGCCACCGGTCGTGCCGAATCACCTGATCACGGCAGAGGTGTCCGAAATCGTGGCGCGGGTCCCGTCGCTGGCTCCGCACCGCCACACCATCACCGGCCGGGCGATGCTGGTGCGCCGCACGACCCCGATTCCCTTCGAATGCGTCGTGCGAGGGTACCTCTCCGGTTCGGCCTGGGCCGAGTACCAGAAATCGGGCACGCTCGCAGGCGAGCCGCTGCCGCCAGGGCTGGTCGAAAGCGCAAAGATCGAGCCCGCGATCTTCTCTCCTGCCACGAAAGCCGAGTCGGGCCACGACGAGAACGTCACGTTCTCCCGCGTGGCGCAGGCGTTGGGGGCCACGCTCGGGGAGGCCCTGAAACAGGCAAGCATCACGTTATACGAGGAAGGCCGCGCCTTCGCCGCCGGCCGGGGCATCATCATCGCCGACACGAAGTTCGAGTTCGGAACTGCGGCCGACGGGTCGTTGGTGTTGATCGACGAGGTGCTCACCCCGGATTCATCCCGCTTCTGGCCGGCGGACCGCTACCAACCCGGGAAGAGTCAGCCGAGCTTCGACAAGCAGCCATTGCGGGATTTTCTGGCGAATCTCAAGGCCCAAGGGAAGTGGGATGGCAACGACCCACCTCCGCCACTGCCGCCGGTCGTGATCGCCGCCACCAGCGCGCGCTACCGCGAAGCCTTCCGCCTGCTGACCGGCCAATCGCTCGAGGTCGGCGCGTGAGGATGGCTCCCGAGGGGTGGCCGTTCATCGCGCTGGGCTGGGGTCTCGCCGCGCTCGGCGCGTGGGCGGCGCTGCGGTGGGGCGGCTGGTGGTGGGTGCCGGAAATCGTCCTGCTGGCGCTCGCCGTCTGGTTGCTGGTCTTCTTTCGCAATCCCGAGCGGGCCGGACCGCGCGGCGACGGAGTCGTGATCGCGCCGGCCGACGGCAAGATCGTGAGCGTGGTTGAGACCGACGAGCCCACCTACCTCCAGGCCCGTGCCACGCGAATCTCGATCTTCATGAGTGTGTTCGACGTCCACGTGAATCGCTATCCCGTGTCCGGGACCGTCGCCTACCGCCATTACCACGCCGGCAAGTTTCTGCACGCCGCCGAAGACAAGGCGAGTCTCGACAATGAGCAGTCGTCGCTCGGCGTGGCCGGACCACACGGACCCGTCCTGGTGCGGCAGATCGCTGGACTCATCGCGCGCCGGATCGTGACGGACGGGCGCGTCGGGGATCGCGTCGAACAAGGGGAGCGACTTGGCATGATCCGCTTTGGCTCGCGCGTTGACGTGTTGTTGCCGATCGGTACCCGCCCCGTGGTGAAGGTCCGCGTCGGCGACCGCGTGGCAGCGGGAGCGACGGTGCTGGCGGAATATGGGAGCGCCCCGTGACCGGCCCGGCGCAGCGGCGGACGGGTGTGCGGCGCGTGGTCGTGATCGTGCCGAGTTTGTTCACACTGTTCAACCTGTTCTTCGGAATCTGGTCGATGACGCTCGCGTCGCGAGGCGAGTTCGGCCGCGCCAGCTGGTTCATCGTCTTCGCCGGCATCCTCGACACGCTGGACGGACGTATCGCCCGGCTCTCGAATACCGGAACGCGCTTCGGCGCGGAGCTGGACAGCCTCGTGGACGTCGTCAGCTTCGGAGTCGCACCCGCCTACCTGATGTACGAGCTTCACTTCGCCACGGCGGGCGCGGCCGCGTGGATCTTCTGTTATTTCTACGTGATGGGTGCGGCCATCCGGCTGGCCCGCTTCAACATCACCCAGGCCGGTCGGGCCAAGGACTACTTCGTCGGCCTGCCGTCTCCCGCGGCCGGCATGACTCTCGCCACCTACTACCCGTTCACCCAGACCGAGCTGTACCAACAGCTACGAGCGCTGCCTTGGCCGTTGCTGTTGAACTTCCTGCTGATCGCCTGCACCATCCTGATGGTCAGCAACGTGCGTTACGCCACCCTGCCGCGTGCCAGCCTGCGCAGCCTGAAGGGACTCTTGGGCCTCGTCATCATTCTGCTTATCCTCTTCTTCGGGATCCTGGAGCACGATGTCTTCTTCTTCCCGCTGGGGATCGCCTACATGATCTACGGGGTCGCGCGGGCCGCCATTCTGGGATTTTTCGACAACGGCAACGGCTCGGGCGAGGCGGACATCGCCGGGCCAATCGTGATCGCCGACACGGAGGCCGACCGGGTGGACGATGCGTTCGGTCCGCGCTCGCGCGGCATCTCGCCGCGGGGGCGGGCCGGATGAGCGCCTTCCGCATCGAGATCCGCGTCATGCCCCGCGCTTCACTCCTCGACCCCCAGGGCCAGGCCGTATCGCACGCGCTCCATGCGCTGGGTTTCGCCGAGGTCGGCGACGTGCGCGTCGGGAAACACCTCGTGTTACGAGTGGACGCGACCTCGCGTGACGATGCCGCGGCGCGGGCGCGGGCGATGTGTGACCGGTTGCTCGCCAATCCGGTTACTGAAGATTTTCAGCTGCAGGTGGAGGCCGCCTGATGCGCCGCGTGGCGATCGTGGTCTTCCCCGGCTCGAATTGCGACGCCGACACGCTCGACGCGGCACGGGCAGCCGGGTCAGACCCCTACTACGTCTGGCACAAGGACGGGGATCTCCGCCAGGCGGACGTGGTGATCCTGCCCGGCGGGTTCAGCTACGGGGACTACCTTCGCTCGGGCGCGATCGCGCGCTTCTCGCCAGTACTGGCCGCGGTGACGGCGCACGCGCGCGCCGGCGGTCCGCTGCTGGGGATCTGCAACGGCTTCCAGATCCTGTGCGAGGCGGGGCTGTTGCCCGGTGCCCTCATGCGCAATGCACGGCTGCGGTTTCTTTCCCGGCCGGTACGGGTATTGGTGGAGGCGACGGACACGCCGTTCACACATCTCTATTCGGTCGCCGAGGAGCTGGTGCTGCCGGTGGCGCACGGCGACGGGCGGTTCGTCGCCGACGAGCGCACGACCGCTGAGCTCGAAGCCGAGGGACGCGTGGTGTGGCGTTACGTCGGGGAAAACCCTAACGGCTCGACGCGCGCAATCGCGGGCGTGTGCAACGCCGGCCGCAACGTAGTCGGTATCATGCCCCATCCCGAACGGCGCAACGCGCCTGCGCTGGGCGGAACCGATGGCGCTCGTGTCTTTCTCTCCATGGAGGCTGCTCATGCGACGCAGCATGCTGGTGGTGTACGCGCTGGTGGCGGGCACCACACTGGGGTGTGACGCCATAAAGCAGGCGATCGACAAGCGCAGAAACCGCAACCGGACGCCGGCCACCCAACCGGTTGCCGCGCGCGATACCTCGAAATCCGCTCCCGCCGCTGCCCAGGGCGACACGGCCGTCGCTCCACCCACGCCCGCGACGCCGGCGCCGGAGCCGGAGCCGGCCCGCGACCAGGCTCCCGTAGTTCGCACGGGGCGTGACGAGCCCTACAATTCGTCCGATACGGGCACCGTGGCTCCGGGGATGGGAGAGGACGATGTGATCGCCCTGTGGGGCGCGCCAGCGGCTCGGCGGCACGCGGGCACCTTCACCTATCTGCACTATCCCAACGGCTGCGAGCTGAGCTGCGGGACCACCGACATCGTGATCCTGCAGGACGGCCAGGTCGTTGACGCAGTGGTCCGCTGGGCCGGTCACGGCTACAGTGGACAGTCGTCTTCGCCGCCGGGTACGACACCCGCAGCCACCATCCAATAGGTCGACTGACGCCCTATGACCAACCCTACGAGCCGCAACGAAGACGAATATTTCGCCCGCCGCGACGCGGAGTTGATGCGCCAGCAGCGCGAAGCGATGGAACGGCAGGCCGGCGAGGCCGAGCGGAAGTCGCATTACATGAAATGTCCCAAGTGCGGGTACGACCTGATCACCGGGGACTGGCAAGGGGTGCAGATCGACCAGTGCACCCACTGCCACGGTCTGTGGTTCGATGCCGGAGAGGCGGAATCGCTCCTCAAGCACTCGGATCGTGGGCTGTTCAACCGCGTCTTCGGCGCCGTCCTGAAAGGCGTCAGCGGCGCCAAAGCGTCTGACGTGTGACGCGGAGCGTAGCCGGCTTCCCGGGCGATCCCCCGATCACCCCGGGGCTCGTCCGCGATCACAACCTGACCGACCACGAATACAGCCGCATAGAAGCGCTGCTGGGGCGCACCCCGACATTCGCTGAGCTGGGAATCTTCTCGGCGTTATGGAGTGAGCACTGTTCCTACAAGCACTCCAAGTCCGTCCTGAAAACGTTCCCCACCACCGGCCCGCAGGTGGTTCAGGGCCCGGGGGAGAACGCGGGGGTGTTGCGCCTCCCTGACGGCTGGGCAGTGGCCTTCAAGATCGAATCGCACAACCATCCCTCGGCGGTCGAGCCCTATCAGGGCGCGGCCACCGGCGCTGGGGGCATCCTGCGCGACGTCTTCACCATGGGCGCACGCCCGGTCGCCCTGCTCAACAGCCTGCGATTTGGCCCCCTGGACGACGCGCGCAACCGGTACCTCTGCGCCGGCGTTGTCCGGGGCATCGGCGACTACGGCAACTGCGTTGGCGTCCCCACGCTCGGAGGCGAAGTCGATTTCGCCCCGGGCTATTCCGGAAATCCGCTCGTCAACGCCATGTGCGTCGGCGTGCTGCGCGAACGCGACCTCATCACCGCGGCGGCGCAGGGCATCGGCAACGTGCTGCTGGCCGTCGGCGCGCGCACCGGACGCGACGGGATCCACGGCGCGTCGTTCGCATCCGAGGAGCTGTCGCACGAGAGTGAGCGACGTCGGCCGCAGGTGCAAGTGGGCGACCCGTTCACCGAGAAGCTGCTGCTCGAGGCGAGCCTCGAGCTGATCGCCTCGGGCGCGATCGTGGCGATTCAGGACATGGGCGCCGCGGGTCTCACGTCGTCCTCGGCGGAGATGGCGGCCCGTGGCGGGGTCGGCGTCGAGATCGACCTCGCGAAAGTTCCGACGCGAGAACCGGGGATGACGCCGTACGAGATTCTGCTTTCAGAATCGCAGGAGCGGATGCTCGTCGTAGCGAAGCGCGATCGCGTGGCCGAGGTAGAAGCGATCGCGGCGAAGTGGGAGCTGGCCGCAACCCCGATCGGCCACGTCACCGACGATGGTCTCTACCGCTGCACCTGGGGCGACCAGGTGGTGGTGGAGATTCCCGGGCAACGGCTGGTCGAGGATTGTCCGTCGTACGACCCGGAAGCGGCCGAAGACTCCAGTGTGGCGACGTTGCGGACGCTCCACCCCCGCCCCGACCAGCCCATCCCCACGCCATCCGAAGCGCTGCTTCGACTGCTCGATCACCCCCCCCTCGCGTCCAAACGGTGGGTATTCGAGCAGTACGATTCGACCGTGCAGGCTGGCACGGTGATCGCACCGGGCGGTGATGCGGGCGTGATACGCCCGCGAGGCACGGAATTCGCCATCGCGCTCACCACCGACTGCAATGCCCGCTACGTCCGACTGCGGCCCTACGAAGGCGGGAAGGCCGCTGTCGCCGAAGCGGCGCGCAACGTCGCATGCACCGGCGCGCGCCCGCTCGGCATCACCGATTGTCTGAACTTCGGCAACCCGGAGCGCCCCGCCGTCTTTTTCCAGTTTCGCGAGGCGTGCCGCGGTATCGCCGATGCCTGCCGCGCCCTGGACACGCCGGTCACCGGGGGCAATGTCTCGTTCTACAACGAAAGCCCCTCCGGCGCCGTCGATCCTACCCCGGTCGTCGGGATGGTCGGGGTGCTGGAACACGCCGAGCGAGCCGTGCCCAGTCATGCACGAGTGGTGGGTGATCGCATCCTGCTGCTCGGCGAGACGCATACCGAGCTGGGTGGGTCCGCCTATTGGGAGGCGCTCTTCGACTGCGCCGGCGGCGAGCCACCGGTCGTCGACCTCCCCGCCGAGCGGCGTCTTGTGGACTTCCTCATCGCCGCCGCGGATACGGGACTGCTCCACTCGGCGCACGACTGCTCGGACGGTGGTTTGGGCATGGCGCTCGCCGAGATTGCGATGGGTGGGCCCTATCAAGAGGCCGGTTTCGGACTGGACGCCGATCTCACCGCGTACGGCACACCGCTGCCGGCCCACGACCTGTTGTTCAGCGAGTCGCACGGCCGCGCTGTGATCACCTGCGCGCCGGCGCGAGCCGCCGCCGTGGCGGCGCTCGCCGCCGAGCACGGGGTGCCGGCGTGCATCGTGGGAACGGTGGGCCCGGTGGATGGTCCGGTGCGCATGAGGTTGCGCGATGCGGCGATCGACCTGCCCGTGGCCTCGCTGCGCGACGTATATTTCACTGCTCTCCCTCGGCGATTGGGGGACTGACAGTCCCATGTGCGGCATCATCGGCGTTTCCGGCGTTCCCGACGCATCCCGCGTCGCCTACCTCGGCCTCTACAGCCTGCAGCACCGCGGCCAGGAATCCGCGGGCCTGGTGGCCGTGGACGGCGAAGGTGTGGCCCGCTCGCACCGTGGCATGGGTCTCGTCTCCGACGTGTTCACCGAGACCGTGCTCGTGGGGCTCCCCGGCGACGTCGCCATCGGTCACACGCGCTATTCCACCGCAGGCAGCTCGGTACTCGCCAACGCGCAACCGATTCTCGCCCGGTACCGCGAGGGCCCCCTTGCCCTGGGACACAACGGCAACTTGACCAACGCGGCGCTGCTGCGTGCGGACCTTGTGGACAAGGGCTCGATCTTCCAGACCTCCTCAGACAGTGAAGTCCTGATCCACCTGATCGCGCGATCCGAGGCCCGTGAGCCCGAAGACCAACTGCTCGATGCGCTGGAACGCGTCGAGGGAGCGTACTCCCTCGTGGTGACGGTCGGCCGCACCCTGTACGCCATCGTGGATCCGCGCGGCTTCCGTCCGTTGTGGCTCGGCAGGCTCGGGAACGGGCACGTGGTGGCGTCGGAGACCTGCGCGTTCGATTTGGTGGGAGCGACGCCGCTGCGCGAACTCCAACCGGGCGAGTTTCTGCGCATCCAGGGCGCGGACGTCGATCGCCTCCCCCCCTTGGAGCCGAAGCCCCACCGTCGCTGCATCTTCGAGCTGGTTTATTTCTCGCGGCCCGACAGCACGATCTTCGGACGTTCCGTGGACCGGGTGCGCCGCGCCCTGGGCCGGGAGCTGGCGCGCGAGCACCCGACCGACGGCGCCGATAGTGTCTTCTCGGTGCCGGATTCCTCCAACGCGATGGCGCTTGGTTTCGCAGAGGAATCGAGGCTAAAACTCGAGTACGGCCTGATTCGCAACCACTATGTCGGCCGTACATTCATCAATCCGACCCAAGCCGGTCGCGATGCCAAGGTGAAAATCAAGTTCAACCCTGTCCGCGAGGTGCTGGAAGGAAAGTCGGTCGTCGTAGTGGACGATTCCCTCGTGCGTGGCACGACGAGCAAGGAGCTGGTGCAGATGATCCGCGGCGCTGGGGCACGTGCCGTCCACTTCCGTGTCGCCTCGCCGCCGATTACCGGGCCCTGCTACTACGGCATCGACACGCCGACCAAGTCGGAGCTAATCGCGGCGAGCCACGATGTTGAGGACATTCGCCGCCACCTCGGGGTGGACACGCTGGGCTACCTCTCGCTGGATGGGATGCTGCGCGCCGCGGGCGGCGAGCCGGCCGAGTTCTGCCACGCCTGCTTCTCCGGGCAGTACCCGACGCCGATCCCCGACGACCACGCGCAAACGCGCCACGCGGCTCCGTTGGTCGCCGTCGGCGCCTAACCACCATCGCCATGCCGTCGCACGAACGATTCGTCTACGCTTTCGGACCGGGCCGCGCCGACGGCTCCGCGGCGATGCGCGATATCCTGGGCGGGAAGGGTGCCGGGCTCGCCGAAATGGCGAACCTCGGTCTGCCCGTCCCGCCGGGCTTTACCATTTCCGCGAAGCTGTGTCTCCGCTACCTCAAGGACGGCACCTTTCCAGACGAGCTGCGCGAAGAGGTCCGGCGGCACCTCATCAAACTCGAGCAGGCGACGCACAAGCGTTTTGGCGACCCTCAGCGCCCGTTGCTCGTTTCGGTGCGCTCCGGGTCCGCGGTGTCGATGCCGGGCATGATGGAGACGATCCTGAACCTCGGCCTGAACGATGAAACGGTGCGCGGCCTGGTCACGGGATCGGGCAACCCACGCTTCGCCTACGACTCGTATCGCCGTTTCGTTCATATGTACGGCGACGTCGTGTTTGATCTCGGCAAGGAGCCCTTCGAAGCGGTACTGGAGGAAGTCAAGCGGCGCCGCAAGGCAGCGCGCGACATTGACCTCCCTGCCACCGATCTCGAGGCACTGGTCGCCGACTACAAGGCGATCATCCACGCCAAGTGCGGCGTTCCCTTTCCCGAGGATCCACTGACGCAGCTCTGGGGAGCGATCGAAGCGGTGTTCAAGAGCTGGCGGACCCGCCGCGCGCTCGACTACCGTCGCGTCCACGGCATTTCCGACGACCTGGGAACAGCCGTGAACATCGTGGCCATGGTGTACGGCAACATGGGCGAGGACTCAGGGACCGGCGTAGCCTTCACCCGCGACTGCCGGACCGGAGAGGCGGTCCTCAACGGGGACTTTCTTCTCAATGCCCAGGGCGAGGACGTCGTCTCCGGAGCCCGAACGCCTGAGTCCATCTCCAAGCTGAAGCGCGGCAAGTTCGCGCGCATCTACCGCGAGCTCCAGAGCGCCGCGGAAAAGCTCGAACGACATTTCCGGGACGTCCAGGACCTCGAATTCACCTTCGAGCACGGCACCCTGTACCTGTTGCAGACGCGACGTGCCCAACGCGCCGGCCTCGCCGCGGTTCGCATCGCCGTGGAAATGGCGGGCGAAGGGCTGATCAACGAAGACGAAGCGGTGCAGCGAGTACCCCCGCAGGATCTCGATCAGGTGTTTCACCCGATGGTGGATCCCCGCGCGAGCGTGACCGTGGTTGCCAAAGGGCTCCCCGCCTCCCCCGGGGCGGCGATCGGCGAGGCGGTGTTCGACGCCGATGACGCGGAGGCCCTCGCCAAGAAGGGGCACAAAGTCATCCTGGTGCGTCCCGAGACGAGTCCGGAAGACTTCCACGGCATCGTGGCCGCGCAGGCGGTCCTCACCGCGCGCGGCGGCATGACCAGCCACGCCGCCATCGTGGCGCGCGGCATGGGCAAGACCTGTGTCGTGGGCGCCAAGGACATCGAGGTGGATCCCGCCGCGGGGCGCTTCCGGGCCAATGGCCGGATCGTGAAGAAGGGACAGATCCTCACGGTGGACGGTACGAGCGGTCGGGTGATCCTGGGAGCCGCCAAGCTCGTCCTGCCTAAAATCGACATCCACTACCAAAAGCTGATGCGGTGGGCCGATGCGCGTCGCCGCCTGCGCGTGCGCACGAACGCCGATACGCCACCGGACGCGAAACGCGCACGCGAGTTCGGCGCCGAGGGGATCGGCCTGTGTCGCACCGAGCACATGTTTTTCGAGGGGGCCCGCATCACGGCGATGCGGGAGATGATTGTCGCACCCGACGAGGCCGGCCGTCGCAAGGCCCTCGCGAAGTTGCTGCCGATGCAGCGCGCCGACTTCGAAGGCATTTTCGAGGCGATGGCGGGCTACCCCGTTACCATCCGCCTGCTCGATCCCCCGCTGCACGAATTCCTGCCGCATACGAAGGACGAACTCGCGCCGCTCGCCAAAGCGATGAAGGTTCCCGTGTCGCGCCTCAAGAAACTGGTGGACGGTCTCAAGGAATCCAACCCGATGCTCGGCCACCGTGGCTGCCGGTTGGGAATCACCTACCCCGAAATAACCGAAATGCAGGCGCGGGCCATTTTCGAGGCGGCCTGCCGCGTGGTCGCGCGGGGGAAGCAAGCGGTGGTGGAGGTGATGATCCCGCTGGTCTCGATCGCGGAGGAGTTTCGCCGCCAGGCCCAGATCGTGCGCCGCGTCGCGCAGGAAGTGTTTCACGCCCAGGGGCGGGCGGTACCCTATCTCGTGGGGACGATGATCGAGCTGCCGCGCGCCGCCCTCCTCGCCGCCGAGATCGCCCGGGACGCGGAGTTCTTCTCGTTCGGAACCAACGATCTCACGCAGACGACTTTCGGGCTATCCCGCGACGATGCCGGCCGATTCCTGCCATTCTACGTGGAAAGCGGCATCCTCACGGACGACCCGTTCCAGGTGCTCGACCAGGACGGGGTCGGCGCCCTGATCGAGCTCGCGGTCAAGCGAGGTCGAGAGGCGCGCAACGACCTCAAGGTAGGGATCTGTGGCGAGCACGGCGGGGAACCGTCGTCAGTGAGATTCTGCCACCACGCCGGCCTGCACTACGTCTCCTGCTCGCCGTTCCGTGTGCCGATCGCCCGCCTCGCCGCGGCCCAGGCGGCCCTCGAGGAGGCGGGCGTCATCAACCGCACCAAAGCGACGGTCTAGTTGCCCGGTGCCTGCGGCGCACACGTCGCGCCGAGCACTGAGAAAATTACCAGGATGAACAGGGTCGAGAGAATCGCTGCCGCATAGGAAACGCCCTTTGACTGCTTGTGGGTTACCGCGATCCCGATCGCCGTCAGGATCGTTCCCCAGATGGAAAACGGGTTGATCCCTTTCAGAAAGGCGTTCAAGAATCGCCCCGACGCCGGCAGAATGAGATCGAGCCCCATGGCGGGCTGCAGATCCTCGGGCGAGACGAGATTCTCCTTGCCCTTCACCATCAGGATCACCAGGCCGACGATCTGCGCCAGGACGAAGGTGATCGATGCGTAGGTCGACACCGACAACAGCGTGCCGAACTTCCCTTCACCCCCCAGCACCGATACCAACACCCACAGGAACAGCGCGGTCAGCAGCAGCACGATCGCGAGGATGATAGGCCAGAAGAACACTCCGACGAACGCGAATTTCTGAGCCGCCTCGGCCGCTTGCGGGTTGGTTGTCGCCATCTGGGCGTACACCGAGCTCATCGCCGCCTGAGCATACGGAAGCGTCAAGAACTGGATGACCATCACCGGAATCGCCAACCCGATGAACGGCAGCAGGAATCTCGGCTTCTCTCGCACTCGCTCGAACACTTCGCCGGGCGAGAAGAGCACATTGATCAGATCCGTTACCGCACCCATCCGATCCTCCGCGGTTAGTGAAGAAGGGTCACGGGCGCCCAATATACGCCTCTACGCGAAATCCGCGTCACCCACCACCGGCCGCGGTCCGGTGGCGATCCGCCCACCAGCCCCAGAGGATGGTCAGGCCGCCCACGATGCCGGCGGTCCAGGCCAAGGTCGTAACACTCGGCGGCGCCACACCACGCAGGTTCATCCCATAGCCGACAATCAGGAACAGCACGAAACCCCACCAGGCGTAACGCCCAATGCGGTCGCGCGCGGTGGTCCGGCTCGTGTAGAGCCACACGCCGGCGGCCAGCATCAGAGATTCGACGATCGCCGTAGCCGGTACGGAGTTCCATAGTCCGAACCCGATCAACGGCGAGGCCCACGGCCAGAGCGGCAAATCGGGAACATGGGTGATGGCATCGAGCAACCAGTGGCTGACCACAGCCAGGCCGATCACGACGGCCCCCCTCCCATATCCTGTCATCAGGTGGTAGGCGCCGCCGAACAGGGTGGCCCAGGCAACGCCCATCAACAGACTGTGCGACCACGGATACGAGAGAAACGTCAGTGTCAGGAAGGGATTGGCGCCGGGGACATTGATCTGCACCTGCTCGATGCCCAACAACAAGAACACCGGCCACAACAGGTCGGCGAGGAGCGGTGCGACCAGGAGCGGCCCGAGGGACGCCTTGGGAGCGAACTGCTTGGCGGCGCATCCCACGGCGAAATGGCCGATAAACATAGCCGACGGTCCTCGCGATCTAGGAGCGCAACGGAGGGAGCGGTTCCCCCTCGGCGATGAATCTCAGGGCGACGCCGTTGTTACAGTAGCGCTGACCCGTTGGCGGCGGACCATCGGAGAATACGTGTCCCTGATGCGCGCCACAGCGAATGCAGTGGTACTCGGTGCGTGGCACGAGCAGTTTGAGATCCCGGCTCGTTCCCAACCGGCCCTCGATGGGGCGAAAGAAGCTCGGCCAACCGGTCCCGCTGTCGAACTTGTCGGATGACGCGAAGAGGGGGAGGAAGCACGCGGCACACACGAACACCCCGGTCCGTTTCTCGTCGTTCAACGGGCTGGTGAACGCCCGTTCGGTCCCTGCCTCGAACAGAACCGCGTAGGCGGCGGGCTCGAGCAGCGCGTGCCATTCTGACTTGGGCTTGTCCAGCGGCCCGGTGGAGGCGTCCTGGGGTTCCGTCATGGCCCTCCGGCGAGGTGACTGTGGACGTGCAAAGGGGGAGGCGGGTGGGGCCGAAGTGCCCTGCCCTGCTTCCCCCTTGCCAGTCTCGATGGAGGCGCGGGGAATCGAACCCCGGTCCGAGCAAGACTCCGAAATCGCTGCTACGTG
This sequence comes from Gemmatimonadales bacterium, assembly GCA_036555485.1. GTDB lineage: Bacteria > Gemmatimonadota > Gemmatimonadetes > Gemmatimonadales > GWC2-71-9 > DASTHG01. Next base: position 24,796 of record DATBLG010000072.1, read on the forward strand.
CGTAGGCGACGCTTATTTGGTCTCACCGCCTCGGCGCCTCGCCGGCCCCAGCGGCAACAAGCCCTTTTCAACTCTCGCACGATCCGTTCGGGCCCCGGATCACGCCAGCCCGATTTTGCGATACGTGAGCGCCGCCTCAGGCGGGCTGCCACTCACGCAGGTGCATAAGCCGAAGCTTACGCGGCCAGAGCCAGTTCAGAGTTGGCTTGTGTAAGTTGCCAGTGGATTTACCAGGTGACTGACACCCTGGGCACGCCACGATATCCTCGCCAAACCCGTCGAAGCCTGTCGCCCCCGACCCCGACAACCTAGCGGCGCGGGCGATCCTTTTCAAGCTCGAGTGCGGTCCGAGCCGCCTTGAGCTCCCGTTGCTGCTCGCGCGATACCGTGGGGAACGCGAGGTCGAGCCGCTCCAGCGCGGCGATGATGGTCTGCACCACGACGACGCGCGTGAACCACTTGTGGTCGGCCGGCACGACGTGCCACGGCGCGTGCGCCGTCGCGGTGTGACGGATCATGTCTTCGTACGCCGCCATGTAGTCGCGCCACCGCGCTCGCGCGTCGAGGTCGACCATCGAGAACTTCCAGTTCTTGGCCGGCTGCTCCAGCCGCTCGAGAAAGCGTTGGCGCTGCTGCTCCCGCGATACGTGCAGGAAGAACTTCAGGATCAGGGTCCCGTTCCGGAACAGGTAGCGCTCGAAGGCATTGATATCCTCGAAGCGTTCCCGCCAGATCGCCTTCGTTACGAGCCCTTCCGGTAACCGTTGCTTGTCGAGGAACTCGGGATGCACCCGGACCACCAGGACTTCCTCGTAGTACGACCGGTTGAAGACGCCGATCCGCCCACGCTCCGGCAGGCACTGGGTCGTGCGCCACAGGAAATCGTGATCGAGCTCTTCCTGCGACGGCGCCTTGAAGGAGAACACCTGACATCCGAGCGGGTTGACCCCCGACATGACATGCTTGATCGTGCTGTCCTTGCCGGCAGCGTCCATCGCCTGGAACACGAGCAGCACAGCCCAGCGATTGTCCGCATACAGCTTCTCCTGAAGGTCGGCAAGGGAGGCCACACCGTCCGCGAGTGCCGCCGCTGCCTGCTCCTTTGATTTGAAGCCGCGCGTGTCGTCGGGGTCGATGGTGCTCAGACGGAAGCCATCGCCCTCCTTCACCCGGTACGCGTTCACAATGTCCTTAGGCTTCATTGGAGATCAGCTCGCGAAGGGGGCGGCCTGCTCAACCCGGTTCCGGCCTTCCTGCTTCGCTCGATACAGCGCCGCGTCGGCCGTGCCGCGAAGGTTGTTGACGTCGCCGACGCTCTCCGGGTACCCGGCCACGCCGCACGAAACGGTCAAGGGATAACGCGAACCGTTCCAATGCCACGCTTCGGTCTCGACGGCGCGCCGGATACGCTCGGCCACCTCCATTCCTTCCGGGAGCGGCGTGCCCGGCAACCACACGGCGAACTCCTCGCCGCCGATGCGCGCTACCAGATCGCGGTCGCGGATCTGCTTCTGCAGCACGGTGGAGATGTGGCGCAGCGCCGAATCGCCGGCCGCATGGCCCAACCCGTCGTTCAGCGCCTTGAAGCGATCGAGGTCGGCGTACACCAGGGTGACGGACTCGACCTGGGTGCGGTCTTTCTGCTTTGCCTTGAACGCCTCGATCTGGCGCTCGAATTCGCGCCGATTGCGCAGGCCGGTCAGCGGGTCGAGCACGGCCCGCTGCTCCGCCTCGTGGACGGCTCGGGCGGCCGCGAGCCGCGGTCCCAGCTCCGACACGAGCTGGCCCACTTGCTCGGCCAGCGGGGACTCCGGCAGAATCGCGGGACCGAGCAGCACCAGGGCGCCGATCGCGAAGTGCCCGTCCATGAGCGGGTAGGCCGACCCCGCCCGCTCCTGGCGCCGCCGTTCCGGCACGCCGGGACCAAAGATGTCTTCGTTCGCTTGCGTCATAACCGGCAGGCCGATTTGCATGGCACGGATCACGGGGGCCTCGGGGGAGAGCGTCAACCCGGCCAGGCGTCGATCCGTCGCGGTGGACACCGCGAGCACCTGCACCACTTGTGTGTTGGGGTCCTGTATCACAACCGCGGTGCCGCGCTGGGCCAGCTGTTGCGCCAGCTCCGCCCCCGCCTTGGCGACTCCTTCGAGTGTCTGCGCTCCCGCGGCGATCAGGGCGAGCTGTCGGGCCACTAGCTGGAACTGGCCTTCGGGCACTTCCAACTCGGCGAGTCGCATCGCTGCCACGATCCGCCGCAGCTCTTCGGTGACCGACTGAGCCACTTCGGGATCCGCGTCCCGCTCCGCGAGCAACAGTCCGGCGCCGTACGGGAAGTCGCCCACCGCCACGTAGGTGCCTTCGCCCTCCCGCGCCACGTGCGTCCGGCCATCGACCGACGCGAGCTGGACCATCGCGGCACCCCGTTCGCGCACCGAAACGGGCGGCTTGGGGTCGCCGTATGCCTCCACCTCCCCCTCGTCCAGGCCGACCGCCCAACCACCCGTCGCGTCGTGAGCACGACGCAGCAGGTCCAGCGTGTGAGCCAGATCAGACGGAGTGACGGGAGCCTGCTCGTGAAGCCAGCCACGCATCGCCCGCGAAATACCGAACCCGTAGGAGAGCGCGAATCCCCCCGCGGCCCCGAACAGCGCCCACAGCCCGCCGCGCCAGATCGCCACCACGCAGAGCGCCAGGCCGGACAGTCGCAGACCGCTCCCGAGCCAGCCGCCTTTGGTTCTCACAGGTGGTTGATACGGCTGGCGGCCGCCGCCGCACCAAAGCCGTTGTCGATATTGACGACGGTCACGCCAGCGGCGCAGGAGTTGAGCATGCCAAGCAGCGCCGCCAGCCCGCCGAATGCGGCGCCGTATCCGACGCTGGTCGGCACGGCAATCACCGGCACCTTCACGAGACCTCCGACCACGCTTGGCAGCGCTCCCTCCATCCCGGCCACCACGATCACTACGGCCGCGCCGCGCAGGACGTTCGCCTGGCTCAGCACACGGTGAATCCCGGCCACGCCGACATCCGTGAGCCGCTCCACGCGATTCCGCAACGCCCGGGCCGTCACCGCCGCCTCCTCCGCCACCGGGAGGTCGGCGGTGCCCGCCGTTACGACCAGAATCGTTCCCCGCCCAGTAGGTGGGGGCTCAGGATCGGGAGGAAGATACACGGTCCGGCCCAACTCGTTGACGAGGGCGCGAGGAAAGCGTTCCGCCAACGCCACGCGGTGCGCGGCCTCGGTGCGCGTTGCCAGAAACGACCCACTGGCCGCCATGAGCCGCTCGGCGATCGTCACGAGCTGCTCGACCGTCTTTCCCTGAGAAAAAATCACCTCCTGCTGTCCCTGTGTAACCGGCCGGAGGTGATCGATGGTGGCGAAGGGAAGCCGCTCCAGCAGCCTCGCCAGGTCGTCGTTGGTCACGCCGCCGCTACCCCCTCCAGGACGTCCTGGTCCACGAGATAACGGGCGAACATCGCCTCGGCTTCATGCATCGATTCGATCGTGAACAGCCGCTGCCGCAGCTCCGCCGAGCCGGGGAGCCCTTTGGTGTACCAGCCGAGGTGCTTGCGGAACTCAAGCGCCGTCTTGCGCGTGTCGCCCTGGATTCGCAGCGCCAGCCGCGCATGCTCCAGCGCCACGCTGAAGCGCTCCTCGGCCGACGGCAGCGGTCGCATTGCCCGTCCCTCGAGCAGGTCCCGCGCCTGGGCAAAAATCCACGGATTCCCGAACGAGCCCCGTGCGATCATGATCCCGGCGCAACCGGTGTGACGCCGCATTGCTTGCACGTCGTGAGCCGTCCGGATGTCCCCATTCCCGATCACGGGAATCTCGAGCGCCGCAACGAGCCGGGCGATCTCGTCCCAATTGGCTGCGCCGCTGTACATCTGCGTGCGCGTGCGCGGGTGCAGG
>DATBLG010000091.1:0-12862 GCA_036555485.1 Gemmatimonadales bacterium
GCGCGCACGCCACGGCGCTCGCGCGGTCGCGGTCCGCCACCGGACGGCCGGTGGCCGCACCCAGAAACCGCTTGCGCGACGGTCCCACGAGCACAGGATAGCCGAGCGCGACGACCGTGGCCAGTTCATCGAGCAAACGGAAATTCTGCTCCGCGGTTTTGGCGAACCCGAACCCCGGATCGACGACGATCCGTTCCGGGTTGACCCCGGCATCGATCGCCCGCTCGACGGCCGCGCCGAGCTCCGCGGCGACCTCCACCGCGACCTCCCCGTACCGTGCCAGGCCGTCCATGGTGTCGGGGGTGCCGCGCATGTGCATCAGGACAAGGCCCACACCCGCGCGCGCCACCACACCACCGAGCGCCGGGTCGAAGACGAGCCCCGACACGTCGTTTACCACGGCCGCGCCCGCCTCGAGCGCGGCGCGCGCGACATCGGCCTTGCGCGTATCGACCGACACCGGGCCCAGGCCCCGATCGACGAGGGCGCGGACCACGGGCACCACGCGCGCGGTTTCTTCGGTGACCGGCACGAGGCCAGCGCCGGGACGAGTCGACTCCCCACCGACGTCGATGAGCTGACAGCCGTCCGACTTCAGCTGGTCAGCGTGTCGAAGGGCCGCGTCGATTTCGGTGAACTGCCCACCATCCGAGAAGGAGTCCGAGGTGACGTTCAGGATTCCCACCAGCACCGGCGCGTCGAGCGCAATGGTGCCGCCGCCGATCGACCAGCAACGGGATGGTTCCGCATAGGAGGTGAAAAACGAGGCCAGCTCTGGTGTCAGGGACTCGAGCCCGGGAGGCGCCCGGTCGGGACGGGCGAGCGGCGCCAGCCGGCTCGCCGCCGCCGCGACCAGCGCCCACCCCTCGCCGGTCAGCACATCAGCGCCGGTGCGCGCACCCCACCGCACCAGCGCCTCCCGCTCGAGCTCCCCGATCCCGTCGAGCAGCAAGACGAGCGGCCGGAGACCGACTGCGGCAAACCGGGACCGCTCCGGATCCCACCCGCGCGCCGTGAGCGCCTCGCGCACGGCCGACGCCGTGTGCGGCGCGAGCAGACTGACCTTCACTGGTCGGGGACCCTTACCCCTCGCGCCCGCGGGCTACCGCAGCGCTTGCACCACCTGCAAGCGCGCCGCCCGCCACGCGGGGAAGAACCCGCCTACCAATCCCATCACGACGGCGAAGACCACGCCGGCCACGAGCAGGCCGGGAGTCACGCGAAATGCGAACGCTACCTCGCTGAACGACTGCCAGTTGGTGGTGCTCGTCGCGAGGCCGTTGATGGGCAGGGCGAACAGGCAGCCCAGCACCCCGCCGATCAGTGAAATGACCCCGGCCTCCGCGAGGAACGACGCCAGGACGGAGCGCGGCCTGAAGCCGAGCGTCAACATCACCGCGATTTCCGGCGAACGCGACGCCACAGCGGCGTACATCGTGTTGATCGCGCCGAAAATCGCGCCGACGGACATGATCGTGCTGATGAACACGGCCATGATGGTGAGCGTCGTGGACAGGATGCCGCTCTGCGAGGTGTAGAAGTCCTGCTCGTCGCGCACCGATACCTGGATGCGCGGGTCCGACTCCATGACGCGTTTGACCTCGTCAAGTGCGGCCCCCGGCGCGAGACGGAAGATCACCGATTGGTAGACCTGGCCGCGGAACACGGGCATGAACTGCTCGTTCTCGCCCCACACCTCCGACTCGAACCCCGAGCCGTCGGAGGCGAAGTGGCCCACCACCGCCCATTTCCGCCCCCCGAACTCGAGCGAGTCGCCGATGTCCATATTGACGAACCGCTCGGCGATACGCTGACCGATGATCACCTCGCTGGCGCCGCTGTTGAACTTGCGCCCCGCCACGATGCGTACGCCCTTGCGCACCCCGAAGGCGCGGTCGTCCACGCCGCGCGCCACCACGTTGCCGATGCCGCCGGTTTTCCGGTCCGGGTTCAGCAGCACGTAGATCTCGGGGCTTACGAGGGGCAGGCCGTCCTCACCCGCGGCGATGTGCGGGAACGTGGCGATGATGCGCGCCGTCTCGCGGGAGATCCCGCTCGAGAGCTCGTCGTTGGCGCCCTGCCGCAGCACGATGACGTTGTCCGGCGAACCGGTCTTGGCCAGTGCGGCGCGGAACCCCGTCGCCAGCGCGAGCATGGCCACGAATACCGCGACCACGAGGCCGATGGACACAGCGGTCATCACCGTGGACGCCGGCCGCTGCATGATGCTGCGGACGTTGTAAATGAGCGGGATCTTCATTCGACGGTCCGCAACGCGGCGACGACGCTCATGCGCGACGCGCGCAGGGCCGGCACGAGACCGCTCACCAGGGTCAACGTCAGGGCAATGGCCGCGCTGATCCACATGGTGTTGGCCGCAACTTGGAAGCCCGGGATGAACTGCTCGATCGCCGCCACCCGGATGTTCTTCCACAAGAGCGTCGCGGCCCCGACGCCGAGCAGTGTGCCGGTCAGCGCCACCGATCCGGCTTCGGCCAGCTCGATCAGGCCGACGGTGCCGTCGCTGAAGCCGATCGCCTTGAGCGTGCCCACTTCCCGCGTGCGCTCACGCGCCGACATCATCATCGCATTGCCGGTCACCAGCAGAATGGCGAACACCACGGCAAGCCCGATGGCGTTCATCAGCGTCCGCACGTTGCCGAACATCCCCATCCAGCTGGCCTGGAACGCCTGCTCGGTCATGGTCTTGGTCGGGGCGTTCGAGTTCTTGAACAACCCGTCCACCGTGGCGGCGATACGCGGCGCGTCGTCGCCATTCGCGATGTCAAGGTAGAACCACCCCGGCTGCGCCTGGTGGTTGGTGCGCTCGTCGAGATAGGCGTAGTGGAACATGAACGACCGCTGGTCGAATGCACGCGTTTTCGAGGTGTACGTGGCGCGGATCGTGAACTGCCACTCCCCCGGGAAGATCGTGCCGTTGAGCACCACGTTCTGCCCGACGCGCCAGCCATATTTCTCCATGAGGTCCACGCCGACGACCGCGCCGGCGCGGTCCCGCAGCCACTCCTGCTTCTGCTCCTCCGGCACCACGATTTCCGGGTAGAGCGCCAGGAAGGAGGGGCCGTCCACCGCAAAATTGGCGAAGAACACCTTGGGGTCCTGGTACCAGCCGCCGAACCAGTTGGCCCATGACACGCCCTTGACCCCTTCCACCGTCGCAAGCCGCTGCACGTAGCTCATCTGCAGCGGGAACACGATCGCGGTGGCGTGGCGCACCACCATGCGGTTGGCAGCGCCGAACTGGCTCAGCGAGTCGAGCGTCGTGCCGAACGAGCGCAGCGTCGCGAACAGGAACATCGCGACCGCGACGCTCGCGGTCGTCAGCAGCGTGCGCCACTTGTGGCGCATGAGATTCGCCCACACCAGACGTCCGCGGGTCATCGGGCTACCACCCCCTTCTCGACCAGATCCCCCTTCTCGAGGTGCAAGGTCGTCGTGGCGCGCTCGGCCGCGTGCGCGTCGTGGGTCACGATGATGATGGTCTTCTTGAACTCGGTATTCAGCCGCTGCAGCAGCGCCAACACCTCCTGCGAGCTCCTGGCGTCGAGCTGGCCGGTCGGCTCGTCCAACATGGTGAGCGTCGGATCAGCCACGATGGCGCGGGCGATCGCCGTGCGCTGCTCCTGGCCGCCCGAGAGCTGCCGCGGGTAGTGGTGCATCCGGTCCTCGAGGCCCACCACGCCGAGGGCGATCCTGACCCGCTCGTCCCGCTCCTTTTTGGTGAGACGGGTGAGGAGGAGCGGCAGCTCCACGTTCTGATAGGCCGTGAGCACCGGCAGGAGGTTGAAGGACTGGAACACGAAGCCCACGTGCCGCGACCGCCACCTGGCGAGCTCTCCCGGCGCCATGGCGCTCACCACCGCGCCTGCCACTTGAACCGTGCCGCTGGTCGGCTTGTCCAGGCCCGCGATCAGGTTGAGCAAGGTGGACTTTCCCGAGCCCGACGGGCCCATCACGGCCGTGAAGCTCCCATCGTCGATGTCCAGGGTGAGCCCGGTGAAGACCTCGATGCGCTGGGTGTCACGCTGGAACGACTTGTGCACGTCGCGAATTTCAACCAGTGCCATGTGTTTCTCTCTCGCAGTAAACGGAGCTCTCAAATCTACGGTTGAGTCTGAACCTCCACACGGAGGCCGTCCCGGGGCTGCTCCACGCCGCTGACCAGCAGCAACTCGCCTCCGGCCAGGCCCGATCGGACTTCGCGGAACCCGCCGCTCACCGGGCCGGCCTGAACCGCCTTCATCACCAATCGATCGTCGCGCACGATCCAGACCACCGTCTGTCCCTGGAAGCTGCGGACCGCCGCGGCGGGCACGCGAATGCGGGTCGCGGCCGGCGCCGCCGGCGCGGCACTCGACGTTTCCAGCTCGAGGAAATCCACGCGGGCGCCCATTTCTGACAAGATGCGCGGGTCGCGATCGAGGATGCCCACCTTGACCTGCACCGTGGCCCGTTGGCGGTCCGCGGTGGGCACCACCTGGCGCACCTCGCCCCGGAAGGCCGTGTCGGGGTAGGCGTCGAGCGTGATGCGCGCCCGCTGCCCGCCGGTCACCCGAGCGATGTACGCCTCGTTGACATCCACCTCGACTTCGAGCGTCGTGAGGTCGGCCATGGTCACGACCGCTCCCCGCGTGAGGCCCCCGCCCACCGACGGTGCGACGACCTCGCCCACCTCCGCTTCCTTGCGCAGCACGGTCCCCGTAAACGGGGCGCGGATGATCGTATTCTCGAGGTTGGCCTGCGCCAGGCGTTGCATGGCGGCCGCGGCATCCACACGCGCGCGCTGCGCGCTCACCCGCGCGTCCCCCTGGCGTGTGCGACTCTCGGCGGTCTCGACCTCCTGCGCCGATACCAGGTTGGGGTTCTGCGTGTGAAGCTCCCGCACCCGCACGAAATCGCGCTGGACCTGATCCCGGTCCGCTTCGAGCTCGAGCAGCGTGGCCCGCGCGCTCGCGAGCTGCGCGTCGCTCTCCGAAACCGCCGCCGCGTAGTCCGCGTTCTCCAACCGGGCGATCACCGCCCCCTTCCGGAGAAACGCCCCCTCGCTCACCAAGAGCGACGCCAAGCGCCCGGGGATCTTGGCGGACACCGCTGCCTTGGTGCGCGCCACCACGTACCCGTTCGCCACCACGCCGACCGACCCTCCACCGGTTCCGCCCTCCACACTCAGCGACGCCGTCACCACCTGGACCGGTACCGGGCCCCCGCCTCGCAGCGCGAGGACCAGCGCCGCCACGATGACAATCGCGCCTCCCGCGAGCCACACTGCGCGCTTGAACGCGCGCTTCACCCCGGGTGAGGGCGCATCACGATCGATATGGAGTTTGGCGAGGTCGGGACCGGCCATTGACTCAGCTTCGGCTCCCCGGCCCCCGCGCGGTCGATCGGGCCGGGTGCCCGCTCACGCGCCGGCGGGCTCCGGCGGTGGATTGCCGAGCACCGGTCCGCGCAGCGGTGCGGGTTTCTCCCGCGCGGGCGGTGGGCCGGCGGCTGGGGGCTGCGGCGCGGGCGGCGACGCCACGGGTGGCAAGGTCTTCCCCGCCACCACGAGCACCACCTCGTCGCCATCGAGCGTTTCGCGCTCGAGCAGCGCGGCAGCCAGCCGATCGAGCGCGGATCGATGCTCGATCAGGATCTGCCGGGCGCGCTCGAATGCTTCGCCCAGAATGCGCTTCAGCTCGGTGTCCACCAGCTCCGCGGTGCGGTTCGAGATCTCGCGGCGCTGCGTCACTTCCCGGCCCAGGAAGATCTCGGCCTCGCGGTCGCCGACGGCGATGGGGCCGACGGCGTCGCTCATGCCGAACTGCGTCACCATGCGGCGCGCCATGTCGGTGGCCTGCTGAATGTCCATCGCGGCGCCGGTGGTCACCTTCTCCGGCCCGAACACCAGCTCTTCTGCCACCCGGCCGCCGTAGGCGGTGGCGAGATGGCTGAGGATGAACTGCTTGGTGTAGTTGTGCCGGTCCTCCTCCGGCAGCCAATGCGTGATGCCGAGCGAGCGGCCGCGCGGGACGATGGTCACCTTGTGGATCGGGTCGGCGCCCGGGACGTGCAGGCTGACGAGCGCGTGCCCCGCCTCGTGGTACGCGGTGAGCTTCCGCTCTTCCTCCGACAGCACCATGCTGCGCCGCTCGAGACCAAGCATCACCTTGTCCTTGGCGTCGTCCAGGTCGACCATGTCGACGGCCGCCTTGTTGCGCCGCGCCGCCAGGAGCGCCGCCTCATTCACGATATTCGACAGCTCGGCGCCCGACAGACCAGGGGTGCCCTTGGCGATCGGCTCCAGGTTCACGTTTTGGGCCAGCGGAATCTTGCGCGTGTGCACCCGCAGGATCTGCTCGCGGCCTTTCATGTCCGGCATGTCCACGATGATCTGGCGGTCGAACCGCCCCGGCCTGAGGAGCGCCGGGTCGAGGATGTCGGGCCGGTTGGTGGCCGCCAGCAGGATCACGCCCTCGTTCGACTCGAAGCCGTCCATTTCCACGAGCAGCTGGTTGAGCGTCTGCTCCCGCTCGTCGTGGCCACCGCCGAGTCCCGCGCCCCGGTGCCGGCCCACGGCATCGATTTCGTCGATGAAGATGATGCACGGGGCGTGCGTCTTGCCCTGCTCGAATAGATCGCGCACGCGACTCGCGCCCACGCCGACGAACATCTCCACGAAATCGGAGCCCGACATCGAGAAGAACGGGCGCGCCGCTTCGCCGGCGACCGCCTTGGCCAGGAGGGTCTTGCCCGTGCCCGGCGGACCGATGAGCAGCGCACCCTTGGGCAGCCGCCCGCCGAGCCGCTGGAATTTCTGCGGGTCCTTCAGGAAATCGATGATCTCCTCGAGCTCCTGTTTCGCCTCATCGCAACCGGCGACGTCGGCGAAGGTGACCTTGGGCGTGTCACCCGACAGGAGCTTGGCCTTGGACTTGCCGAATGCGAAGGCGCGATTTCCCCCCTGCTGCATCTGGCGGACCATGAAGAGAATCAGCCCGAGCATCAGGAGATACGGAAGAAAGTTGAGGAAGATGACGCCGAAGGAGGGACGCATGTCCCTGGCGCTCACCTCCACCCCTTTGGCGCGCAGTGTGCTGACCCAGGCGTCGCTCGACTCGAACGGCAGCAACGTGGAGAAGTGGTCGGCCGCCCGGCGATTGACCTGGACCGGCGACTTCAGATCGCCTTTGATGCGCTGGCGCTCGGTGATTTCGACTTTCTTGACGTTCCCGATCTCCACTTGTGCCGTGAACTCGCTGTAGGAGATCTCGACGCTATCCTGCCGCGTGCGGGCCGCCAGCTGGACGAGCAACACGGTGCCCACGATGAGGAACGCCCAAAACGAGAGCGTCCGCAGCATGCGGCTCCATTGGAATTCCCGCGGAGGCGGGGGGGTGCGATTCGCCATATCAGGTCAGACTCGCAATATAAGGCAGGTGCCGGAAATTCTCCGCGTGATCCAGCCCGTACCCCACTAAAAAGGCCTTGGGGGCGTCGAATCCCACGAATTTGGCGTCCAGCACCAGGGTGTCCGCCACGTGCTTATGCAACAACGCGCATATCTCCAGACTGCGCGGACGGCGCTCGCGCAGCAGCTCGACCAAGCGGTTCAGCGTCCGGCCCGTGTCCACGATGTCTTCCGTGAGCAAGATATGCCGGTCGGTGAGGACCGTCTCCGGGTCGTACAGCAGCCGGACATCGCCGCTCGACACTGTCCCGGATCCGTAGCTCGCCGCCACCAGAAAATCCACCTGCAACGGCCGATCGATCCGGCGCACCAGATCGCTGAGAAAGATGAAGCTCCCCTTCAGCAGTCCGAGCACGAGCAGATCGCCGTCGGGATACGCCGCGGTGATCTCGCGTCCCAACTCGGCGACGCGGGTGGCGATCGTCGCTTCTTCATACACGATGCGGGCGAGCTTGGTGCCCCCGGTTTGCCGCTGCGTATCAGTGCTCGGTAACATCCACTCGCACCGCCCGGGTTCCCGGCGCCGGCACCTCCGCCGCACTCCGACAGATGCCGGGGACCCATAGAATGGTTTGACCACGTGCGACGACCGGCCACCCGGCCCGCTCGCTCCGCGGCACGCGCGCCTCCATGAGCAGGCGGCGCAACGGCCGCCGCCCCACGCCGCCGAGCGGCTCGATCACGTCCCCCGGCCGCGGCGGTCGCACTTCCCACCCGTCACCTTGAATCCAGGTGCGCCACGCCGCGCGCTCGATCTGACGCGGCACCGTCGCCGGCGCCCAACGCAGGGCGAAGTCGCCGAACTCAGCCGCTCCGCGCTCGTCGCGTGCGGCAACGACGATGGCCGACGTATCCGAGTCACGGCGCACCCGCAACCGATCGAACGCGACTTCCGCGGTCCAGGCACCGCCCAGGGACAGACGGCGGCCCGAAGACCGGCCGGCGAGCGTCACCAGCGCGCGCGCCCGCCGCGGCCCGAGCACGAGCCCTGCGCGTCGCGCGGCCGCGCGCAGCACGGCGACCGCCAGCGACGCATCATACTCCCGGAGCGGGGCCCGGGCAACGTCAAAACCGTCGGGTCCGTCGCGCAGATCGAGTCCTGGCAATCGGTCCAGGGCGGCGTCCCAGGCACGCCGCTCCGCCGCGGCGCGCCGCCCGACGCGCACCAGGTCGTCGCGCACGCGCACCCCGAGCCTGGCGACGAGCGTCGGGAGCACGGCGCTGCGCAGCCACGAGCGCAAGTGACGCGGATCGGCGTTCGCGGGATCGTCGTGCACGGGCAGGCGGCGGGCGCGCGTATGGGTCGCCAGTTCCTCGCGCGTGAACGGGAGCAACGGCCGCACGATGCCGGCGCGCGTCCGTGCTGGAATCCCGGCGAGCCCGGCAGGAGCGCTGCCGCGCAGCGCGCGCAACAGGACCGTCTCGGCCTGATCGTCCTTGTGGTGTGCCGTGACCAGCCAGTCCGCGCCGCACTTGCGCCGAGTCGCTTCGAGCCACGCGTAGCGCGCGCGGCGCGCCACGGTCTCGCTCGCGGCGGCTCCGAGATGGAGTCGGCCGACTTCGAACGGCAGGTGGTAGCGAGTGGCGAGCCGCTCCACCAATTCCGCAACCGCGGCACTCCCTTCGTGAATCCCGTGGTCAGCGTGCGCCACCACGAGCCGCAGCTTGAGTGCCCCGGCCTCACCCGCCAGCAGATCGAGTAACGCCACCGAATCGGACCCACCGGACACGGCCAACAGCGCCGTCCCGGGACCCGGGAACAGGCGGCGGCGACGCAAGTGGGCATGGAAGCGCTCGGCGAGGGTCGGCATAGGCCTTACCTTACTATACATGGTCAGTCCCGAGGACACCTACCAGCTGCTGCGCAACCTCACCTCTCCCGTGGTGGCCATCACCTCGGAACACCAGGGAACGCGCAACGGGATGATCATCGACAGCGCCATCCGCGCCTCGATCGTGCCAACCATCCCCCGCCTCGTGGTGATGATCCACAAGTTCAATTTCAGCCATGACCTGATTTTCCAGGGTGGCCGATTCGTACTGCATTTGCTGCGACAGGATCAGTTCGACCTGATCCACCGTCTCGGCTTCGTTCACGGGACCGACGGCGACAAGCTCGCGGGCGTAGCCCATCGGCCCGGTCGTCTTGGAGCGCCGGTGCTCGACGAGTGCCACGCGCATTTCGAGTGTCGCATTGTGAACGCGATGGATACCGGGAGCTCCACCTGTTTCCTGGGAGACGTGGTGGAGGTGGGTTACGGGGCTGCGGCGGCGCCCCGCGGGGACGTCATGACCGCCGCCTACTTCCGCGCCAACATGCCCGCCGAGTGGCAGGCCGAGTACCGGCGCCAGCTTGCGGCGGCCCAGGAGTTTGCGCGGCAGCGCTCGCGCGACCTCACGCCGCTCGTGTGGCGTGATCTCGCCTCCTGACGGCCGGATCGCTCACTTCCCTTCCAGCAGCGCGCGCACCCGCCGCACCAGGTCGTCCGGCTCGAACGGCTTTTGGAGGAACGGAACCTTGTCGTCCCCCTCCCGCACGCCGTGGTGCACGATCGCCTCGTCGGTGTAGCCGGACGCGTACAGCACCTGCGTGTCGGGTCGCAGCGACCGGAATCGGGCCGCGAGCTCAGGCCCGCTCATCCCGGGCATCACCACATCGGTGAGCAGCAGGTGGATCGGCTCCGCGTGGTCGGCCGCCAGCCGCAGCGCCTCCGCGCCGTCGGCCGCTTCGATCACGCGATAGCCGTAGCGCGTCAGGACGGCCCGCGCGAGACGGCGCACCCCCGCCTCGTCTTCCACAAGTAGCACGGTGCCCGAGCCGGCTGCCGCCGGCTCGGGAGCCGTATTCGCCGTCTCCGCCTGGCCGGCTTCGGCACGGGGGAAATAGATGCGGAACCGCGCCCCGCGGTTGGGCTCTGAGTCCACGGCGAGAAAGCCCCCGCTCTGCCGGACGATGCCGTACACGGTGGCTAAACCGAGTCCCGTACCCTTGCCTACTTCCTTAGTAGTAAAGAAGGGCTCGAACACGTGCGTTTTGACCTCCGGCGCCATGCCCGTGCCCGTGTCGCTGACCGCGAGCAGCACGTACTCGCCGGGCTGCGCGTCCTGATGGACGCTCGCCAGCTCGGCATCGAGCGGCACGTTGGCCGTCTCGATCGTGATGTGACCACCCGTCGGCATCGCGTCGCGCGCGTTGACCGCCAGATTCATGATCACCTGCTCCAGCTGGCTCGCGTCGGCGAGCACCGGGGCGAGGCCCGGATCGAGAGACGTGCGCAGCGTGATGTGCTCGCCGATCACGCGCTGCAGAATGCGCTCCATGTCGCGCACCACCACGTTCACGTCGAGCACCGTGGGACGCAGCACCTGCTTGCGGCTGAACGCCAGGAGCTGATGCGTGAGATTCGCCGCGCGCCGTGCCGCCCCGATGATCTCGTGCACGTCCTCGCGCGATTCGGAGCCCGCCGGCATCGCCCGCTCCAGCAGGGTGGCGTAGCCGACGATGGCGGTCAGCAGATTATTGAAATCGTGCGCGATGCCACCGGCCAGCTGCCCGACGGCCTCCATCTTCTGCGCCTGGCGTAGCTGTTCCTCAAGGCGGCGCTCTCCGGTGACGTCCTCGACCACGGCGAGCCGCGCCGGGCGCCCCTCGAAATCGATGTCGTCGAAGGTCACCTCGACGTCGACCAGGGTGCCGTCCTTGTGCCGATGGCGCAGGCCGGTGGCGCGTGCGGTGCCGCCCCGGTACTGGGCCAGCGTCTCCACCAGTTTGCCGATTTCCTCCTCGGGGCGGATGTCGAGCAGCGTCATGCCAAGGAACTCTTCCCGCAAGTAGCCGTAGCGGCGTACGGCCGACTCGTTCACCGCGAGGAAGCGGAGTGTCTCGGCGTCGTAGACGAACATCGCTTCGGGGTTGCCCTCGAACAGCTGCCGGTACTTGGCCTCGCTCGCCTGCAGGCGCTCCGCCGAGCGGGTGCGCTCGATCGCCATCGCCACCTGCGCTGACACGAACTCGAGAATCTCGAGCTCCTCGGCGCCGAACCGAATCCCCTCGGTGTAGCTCTGCACCGTGAGCACGCCGATCGTCGCCTGGCCCACCTTGAGCGGCACGCCGAGCCAGTCCACTGAGGGCACCCCCACCAGCTCCACCTCGCCGCGGCGCTCCAGCGCCGCAACCGTCTCGGGCGTCCCGAGCAACGCGCGGCCCGTGCGGAGCACGTACTCGGTCAGTCCCCGGCGCAGCGGGCGCGGCGCGTCGGCGGTGTCCTCCTGGTCGACGAAATACGGGAACGTGACCAGCCCGGTCGTCCGGTCGTAGAGCGCCACAAAGAAGTTTTCGGCGGGCATCAGCTCGCCGACGATGCGGTGCACCCCGCGCAGCAGCGCCTCGAGGCCGTCGGCCGCGCTGGCCGACTCGGCGATGCGATACACCGCCTGCTGGATCGCCTCGCCGCGCCGCCGCTTGGTGATGTCGTTCCAGACGCCCACCAGACCCACGACCCGCCCGTCGGGATCGCGGATCTGAGACGTGGTGAGGGCGATGGGGAACTCGGTGCCATCCTTGCGACGGTTCCACAGCTCGCCGCGCCAGGTGCCGCGTCGCGTCGCCTCACGGATCTCGACCTGCAGCGCCGGGGGGTTTCGCGGCGAATCGATCAGGGACACGGGGTGGCCCATGACCTCGCTCTCTCCGTAGCCGTAGGTCGTGAGAAAGGCGCGGTTGATGAACGTGAAGCGCCCGTCGAGGTCGGTGATACTGATGATGTCGCCCGTGCTCTGGATGGTGTGGGCCAGCAGGCGGTTCTGCTCCTCGGTGCGGCGCCGCTCGCTCACGTCCCGGAAGCTCCACACCCGCCCCACGATCGATCCCCCGATGCGCTGCGGCTGCGAGTAGCGCTCGAACACCCGCCCGTCCAGGAATTCGAGGATGTCGAAGCTCGAGGTGTCCGGGTCGGCGTACAGCTCTCGCACGCCGCGCAGGAAGCCATCGGGATCCTTCAGCTGGTCGATGACGGATTCCAGCGCGCGTTCGTCCTGGCGCGTGGTGAGGACGCCCTCCGGGATGCGCCACATCGCGGCAAACTTCCGGTTGTAGCTCGTGATCCGCCCCGCGAGATCGACCACGAGGATCCCGTCCGCTGTGGATTCGAGCGTCGCCGAAAGCAACGACAGGGTGCGGTGCAGCTCTTCCTCGGCTCGCATCATGTCGCTGATCTCACCCGAGCTGCCCATCGTGCCGACCACTTCGCCCGAGGGACCGCGCAGCACCATCTTGGTGGTCGAGAACCACCGCACGCGTCCATCGAGCGTCTCGACCCGCTCGACCTTGGACACGAGCGGCTGCCCCGTCGCGATGATTGCCTGCTCGTCGGCCCGGGCGGCCGCGGCGTG
>DATBLG010000166.1:0-1908 GCA_036555485.1 Gemmatimonadales bacterium
CCGGACGGCCTGGACGCCATCCCCGGCTGGACCGAGATGGGACCGGACGCCGACGATCCCGACCTCACCCTGGAGCGCTTTCGTGAGCGCATCCGCCGGCATCCCGGCGAGCTGAAGTCGCTGCTGCGCAACCCGAGATTCGTGGCCGGCATCGGGAACGCGTACGCGGACGAGATCCTGTGGCGCGCCAGGCTGGCGCCACTGCGCCGGCGAAGCAGCCTGCGCCCCGAGGACGTCGATCGGCTGTACGCCGCCATGCGCGAGGTGCTCGCCGAGGCGACCGAGCGCCTGCGGCTCCTCGTCCCGCCGGACATCCACGAGCAGCATCGCGAGTTCCTGCAGGTGCACCTGCGCGGCGGTCAGCCCTGCCCGCGCTGCGGCCGAGAGCTGCGGCAGATCGGCGGGTCCGAGGCCACGACCTTCTGCCGCGGCTGCCAGCCACCGTTCTAGGGGATCACGAGCACCTGGCCGATGAGGATGACGTCGGTGTCGTCGATACCGTTCGCCGCCTGGAGCGCCTCGACCGTCGTCCCGAAACGGACCGCGATGGCGGCCAGCGTGTCGCCCGGCTGCACGGTGTAGGTCTGCGGCTGGGGGGCCGGCGTGGGCGTCCGCTCCGCGGGCGCCCGGGTGGGACGTGGCGTCGAGGTGGGAGCCTCGGTCGGGGTGGGACTGGCGGTCGCCAGCGGCGGCCTCGGCGATGGGCCGCCGACGGCTGGCTGCGCGGTGGGCTCCGGGGTGGCACTGGGCACGGCAGTTTCCGATGGCGTGGCGCCGAACGGGAGCCCATCGAGCGCGCCGGTGGCGGTCGCCGTCACGGCCGCCGCTCCGACGACGGCGGCGGCAGCGCCAAGCCCCCAGCGGCTCGCCGCCGGCCGCGCGCCCCCCGAGCGAGAGCGTCCGGCGTCGGGACCCAGGACGAGTCGCGTGGAAAGCAGTCGCGCGTCGATGGCCGGTGCCGGCGATCCGGCGGTCAAGCTGCTCCTCGCCTCCTCCGCGTCGAGGTAGCGCGGGCACGAGCGATGCTCGATCACGAGGCACGTGGAGAGCTGCTCCTCGCGGGTGAGCGACGTTCGGGGTTGGACGGCGCCGCAACGGTGCTCCGCATCGAACACGCCGATGACGGTGCGCCGGTCACCCTCGAGCGCCAGGAACGGGCAGATGCGCTCCACCTCAGGAGGATAGCGCCGGTCGCTCGGCGGGCGATGCCCCGAATGGCACGAAGCCCGCCGGGACGATTGGCGGGCTGGGTTCGCGGTAATGAAAATCCCGGCGACGACCTATTTTCCCAGGAGGTTGCCCCCCAAGTATCTTCGGCGCTGGAGAGCTTAACTTCCGTGTTCGGGATGGGAACGGGTGGAGCCTCTCCGCTAGCGTCACCGGGATGATCTTCATTTGGCGGCCGCGCGCGGGCGGCCGAACCGAGGTGACTGGAAGCGTCGATCTTGTCGCGGATCCCACCGTCGGTATCGGTGGTCCGATGCGCGTCCAGCGGCGTGCTAGACGCGTGAAATAGGTCAAGCCCTCGACCATTAGTACCGCTTGGCTGAACGCATTGCTGCGCGTACACGTGCGGCCTATCAAACAGCTAGTCTCGCTGCGGTCTTACCTGGTTAACCCAGTGGGGAACCTCATCTCGAGGCGAGCTTCGCACTTAGATGCTTTCAGTGCTTATCCCAACCGAACATACCTACCCAGCAATGCCACTGGCGTGACAACTGGTACAACATTGGTTCGTTCACTCCGGTCCTCTCGTACTAGGAGCAACTCCTCTCAAGTTCCCTGCGCCCACGGCGGATAGAGACCGAACTGTCTCACGACGTTCTGAACCCAGCTCGCGTACCGCTTTAATTGGCGAACAGCCAAACCCTTGGGACGTACTTCCGCCCCAGGATGCGACGAGCCGAC
>DATBLG010000052.1:0-2087 GCA_036555485.1 Gemmatimonadales bacterium
GGAGATACAACGGCTGGACGTAGATGAGCGATTGCTCGATCGGTAGCACGAGCAGCTCGCCGCGCTTCACCTCGGAGCCGCGCTGATCCCAGAGCGAGATCTGGCGGGCGATTTCGGCGTCCTGGTTGATCCGGTTGACGATTTGCGTCGGTCCGAACACCAGGCTCTGCTTCGGCAGGCGATACACGACCAGCTGGCCGTAGTGTTCCCCGTCATTCCGCACCACCATCCACGAGGCGAGGTTGTCTTTGCCCCGCGGCGTGAACGGCACCATGAAAATGAACTCCGCTTCCCGCTCGCCTGGCAGCCGCATCACGATGTGGCGGAGGAAGCGATCCTGCGTTTCCGCTCCCTGGGACAGCACCGGCTTTTGCCACTGATCTTCCCGGTGATAGAACGCCTCCGGTTCGGCCATGTGGTAGGTGGCGTACATATCGCTCTGCGCCTGAAACAGATCCTGGGGATACCGCAAGTGCGGCCGCAGGTCCGCGGGCATCGAGTCGAGCGGTTGGAAGATCCCGGGAAAGGCCCCTGCCAGAGTGCGCGCCAACGGATCGGCGGGGTCGGACAAGTATGCCGCTATGGTGCCGTCAAACGCGTCGATGACGACCTTCACGCTGTTGCGCAGATAGTTGATGCCACCGGCGATCGGCTGGGCATACGGGTAGCGGCTCGTCGCCGTATAGGCGTCGAGAATCCAGCGCAGTCGTCCCGCCGCGTCGATGACGAGGTAGGGGTCGCCGTCGAACAGCAAGAACGGGAGCGCGGTGCGCGCCCGCACCCGGATGTTGCGGAGATACATCGCGCGGCTGTCGTTCGTGATGTCGCTCGAGAGCAGTACTTTCAGGGAACGGAAGTAGGCCGCGAACACGAGGCGACGCCACCAGGAGCCGACCGTCACGCCGCCGGCTCCCTCGTAGTTGGCGAAGATGTTTTCGTCGCCCGACGGATAGTCGAACTCGCGCTGTCCCGTGCGGGCGAATACCCACGAATCGGTGAGCTCGCCGAAATAGATCTCCGGGCGGGTGACCCGCAGGGACACGTTGGACACCGGCGGCAGGTCCTTGATGAAGAGGACCGGCAGTCCCTCCGCCGTCACCTGGTTCACCGGCCCGAGCGTGAGTCCCATGCCATGCGTGAAGGTGAGCCGCTCGTTGATGAAGGTCCGCGTGGGGAGTGAGGCCGGATTCAGCTCCCGCGGTGACAGCAGCACCTGACGATACTGCCCGTCGATCCAATAGCGATCGTCGTCCACCGAGACGAAGTCGTAGTAGGTCCGAATCTCCTGCAGCTGGCCGAATGTCTGGAGCAGCGGGTCGCGATCCCACAGTCGCACGTTGTCGATGGTCGCCCGGTTGGCGCGAATGTTGGCCTCGGTGAGCCGAGCCTCGCCGGTCAGGTCGCGTGTGACGACGCTGTCCAACCCCCAGGCGCGCCGGGTGGCCGTGATGTGACGGGCGAGCTGCGGTGCTTCCTTCGCCAGCTCGTTCGGCGCGACCACCAGTCGCTGGACGATCGCCGGATAGACCAGCACGCCGAGCAGCGACACCACCAGGTAGATCCCGAGCGCGACCACCGTGTTGCGGGCCAATCGGGAGCCGCGGACGCCCCAGAGCACCAGGGCGGCTCCCACCACCGCCGCGATTCCCGCGAGTCGCAAGCCGATGAGCTTGGCGTGGAGATCGGCGAAGCTCGCGCCCACCAGCGGACCGGTGGTGGAGTACAACAGTCCCGGCAGTCTGACGAAGTACACCCGCAGGGCCGTCAACAGGAACAGCAGCGCGATCAGGGTCGCGAGATGGAGTCGGGCCGAAGGCCCGACCGTGGCCTGTTGTCGGAAGACGACGATGTCACGCCGCAGCAGATACAACAGTGCCGTGATCAGGAGCGCCAGCGTCGTGAGGACCCACAGCAAGCCGGTGACATTCGTGACGAGAGGCACCGTGAACACGTAATAACTCACGTCGCGTCCAAACACCGGATCCGTTTGGCCGAACGGGGTCTGATGGAGGAAGCGCAGCACGTCGAGCCAGCCGCTCATCGCACCGAGGCCGAACAGCACCGCCACGAGCAGCACGGCCGGCGTG
>DATBLG010000064.1:0-9672 GCA_036555485.1 Gemmatimonadales bacterium
CACAGCTACCCGATCATGCCGCTGTACCAGGATGCGGTGGGATTGATCGCCCAGTCGGGGATCGCGTACACGCCGACGCTGCTCGTGTCGTACGGCGGACCGTTCAGCGAGAATTATTTCTACGAGCGCTACGATATCCACGACAATGCGAAGATCCGCCGCTTCGTGCCGCACGAAGAGATCGACCAGCGCGCCGAGCGGCGTTCCTGGTTCCGCGAAAACCAGTACGTCTTTCCGCGCATCGCCGCGAGCGCTGCCGCCATCCTCCGCGCCGGTGGCAACGTGGGCATGGGGTGCCATGGTCAGTTGGACGGCCTCGGTTGTCACTGGGAGCTGTGGGCCATGTCGGCTGGTGGGATGACCAACCACGAGGTGTTGCAGGTGGGCACGCGCGCCGGAGCGCGCGCGCTTGGTATGGAGCAGGACTTGGGCTCTCTCGAGCCCGGGAAGCTCGCGGATCTCATCGTGCTCGATGCTGATCCGTTGGCTGACATCCACAACACCGAGAAGATCCGCTATGTGATGAAGAACGGGCGGTTGTACGAGGGCGACACGCTGAACGAGGTGTGGCCGCGCCAGATTCCTCTGCCGGCGATGTGGTGGTGGGGGGAGGAGCCGCGCGTCCCTTGACGTAACCTCCCGACCTGATTAGACTTCCGCTCGCAGTTGAAGAGAACCGCGAGCTGGCATCCTTCCGAAGGACGGTCCCGCTCAGGAGCGGGCCTCACATCCGTAGGCTCATCCCCAGGTTCGAGCAGAAAAAGCCGTAGGGAAAAAAGCGTATGGGGTCACTGCGTACGGAAGGGTCGTACGTAGTCCTCCTTGCGGTTTTCCCCCTTACGCCTTTTTCCATACGTAGTTAAAAGGAATCACATGCCGTTTGCTGCACTCGGTCTCGCGCCCGAACTCGTTCGTGCCGTGTTCGAAGAAGGATACGAGCACCCCACCCCCATTCAGCTGGAAACTATTCCCCTCGCTCTGGCGGGCCGCGATCTCATCGGTTCGGCTCAGACGGGCACGGGGAAAACCGCCGCGTACCTGTTGCCGATGCTCCAGCGGCTGGCCGCGGAGAAACGCCCGCACACGTTGCGGGCGCTGATTCTCGTCCCGACCCGTGAGCTCGCCGAGCAGGTGCTGCAGATGGCGCGCGCATATGGGCGCCATGTGTCGGTGAGTGCCGCGGCGATCTACGGCGGCGTGGGGATGGAGCCCCAAACCAAGGCGCTGGCGCGTGGCGTGGACATCGTCGCCGCGACCCCCGGCCGGCTGCTCGACCACATGGAGCGCGGACATGTGGACTATTCCAAGCTCGAAATCCTCGTCCTCGACGAGGCCGACCGGATGCTCGACATGGGGTTCGCCCCGGATGTGCGCCGCATTCTGAACGCGCTTCCCGACGAACGCCAGACGCTGCTGTTTTCGGCGACGATCTCGGCGGAGGTGGACGCTTTGGCGCGCCGGGCATTGTCCGGCCATGCCTCGGTGGAAATCGGTCGACGCGCCCAGACCGCCGAGGGGATCGAGCACGTGATCGTGGCCGCGGACAAGCTGAAGAAGCGGGATGTCCTTGCAGCGATTCTCCAGGCCAAACCCGCGGGCCAGACCCTGGTTTTCACCCGGACCAAATACGGGGCGGACAAGCTGGTGACGTTCCTGCGCCGGGCGGGCATCGCGGCGAACGCGATACATGGTGACAAGGCCCAGAGCCAGCGTACGCGCACGCTCGATGCATTTCGCGCCGGCACGGCCGAGATCCTGGTCGCGACCGACATTGCGGCACGCGGCATCGATGTGGACGGGATTCGCATGGTGGTCAACTTCGATGTGCCGAACGATCCCGAAACCTACGTGCACCGGGTGGGCCGCACGGCCCGGGCCGGTGCGCTCGGCCTCGCCCTCACGCTGCTGTCGCCGGATGAGTGGCTTCTGATGGGGGACATCGAGAAGTTGGTGGGACAGATCTTCCCGCGGGAAATCGTCCCCGGCTTCGAGCCGTCGGTGCCGCCGCTGCAGCCGAAACACGCCGAGCCGGCGACGCCGCGCCGGTCACTGACGGTGCGGGGACGGAGTGGGGGGAGTCGACGCAGGTAAGAAGACGGCGTAAAGAAAAGGCGTAGCGGGCGGCTACGTAAAGAAAAGGGCGTACGCGAAAGTACGCCTTTTCCATGCGCCGTAACCCATTACGCCTTTCTCTCTACGAATTCATCGCTTTTCAATCGGGAGATACTCCCGCACCGGCGCCCCGACATAGACTTGCCTGGGTCGCGCGATTTTTTGCTCCTTGTCCAGCAGCATCTCCTCCCATTGTGCCAGCCAACCCGGAGTGCGCCCGATGGCGAACAGCACCGGAAACATGTCCACCGGAAAGCGCATCGCTTCGTAAATGATCCCGGAGTAGAAATCCACGTTGGGATACAGTTTGCGCGTCACGAAGTAGTCGTCTTGCAGCGCGATGCGCTCGAGCTCGAGCGCCAGGTCGATCAGCGGATTCTTGCCCGTTACCGCGAACACTTCGTCGGCGACCCGCTTGATGATCCGGGCGCGGGGATCGTAATTCTTGTAGATGCGATGCCCGAACCCCATCAGTTTCACTTCGCCGCGCTTCACCCGTTCGATGTAGGCCGGGACCCGGTTCTTCGCTCCAATTTCGCGCAACATGCGCAGCACTTCTTCGTTCGCCCCGCCGTGCAGCGGGCCATAGAGCGCCGCCGCTGCGGCCGCCATGCTCGAGTACGGATCGGCGTGCGAGGATCCGACCGCGCGCATCGCGCTGGTGGAGCAGTTCTGCTCGTGGTCAGCGTGTAGAATGAACAACACGTCCAGCGCGCGCTCCAGCACCGGATGCGGCCGGTACTGCACCTCGGTGGCCTTGAACATCATGTTCAGAAAATTGCCGGCATACGAGAGCTCGTTGTCGGGATACGCGTACGGCATCCCGATAGTGTGGCGGTGCGCGAACGCCGCGAGCGTCGGAGTCTTGGCGATCAGGCGGTGGATCTGGTCGCGTCGCGCGTCCGCTTCGTCGATGTGCTTGGCCTCAGGATAGAACGTCGACAGCGCCGCCACCGTGCTCACGAACACACCCATGGGGTGCGCGTCGTGGTGGAAGCCGTCGATGAACTTCTTGATGTTCTCGTGGATGATCGTGTGGTGGATGATGTCGAACACCCACTTGTCCAGCTCGGTGGGGCGGGGCAGCTCGCCGTTCAGCAGCAGGTAGGCCGTCTCGAGGAACGTGCTGCGCTCCGCGAGCTCCTCGATCGGGTACCCGCGGTAGCGGAGGATGCCCCGGTCCCCATCGATGAAGCTGATCGCGCTCTTGCAGGCGGCTGTGTTGAGGTAAGCCGGATCGTAGCTCATGAGCCCGAAATCGTCGGGGTCGGTCTTTATCTGACGGAGGTCGGCTGCGCGCACCGCCCCGTCCTGTATCGGGATTTCGTAGCTCTTGGCGGTGCGGTTGTCGACAATGGTCAAGGATTCGGTTGGCATGGGGTCCTGGGGGCGTGGGCCGAGGATAAGGTAACCGGTTTCCTCTGTTCCGAACGCTGAATCAACTTATCTTGGCAGCGTGCCAGCGCCTCCTCGCAACAGCCTGTATCCCACCCGCTCCGCGGCGGGCGCCGCTTTGGGCCAGCTGCTGGTCGCCCAGGGATACGTGTCCTGCTTGCTGCTGGGAGTGACGCCGGAAGGCGTCGAGATCGCGGCCAACGCCGCTCGGGCGATGGGGGCGACGTTCGACGTCATCATCGCCTCCTACATCCGCCTGGGCTCCAACCTGGCGCCGATCGGCGCCATGGCGGAATCGGCACCGGCGGAAATGGACCCCGACTTCCAGCCGGGCATGAACCTGGTCGAGAAGCTCCAATCGGCCATCGAAGAGTCTCGCGCCCGCGTACGGCAGGACCTCGTGCTGTACCGCACGCTGCGGCCGATCAAACGATTCGAGGGCCGCCAGATCATCATTGTCGACGGGCAGGTGATCTATCCCTGGAAGGTACTGGCGGCCGCGCGGGCGGTGACGGAGCTCGGGGGCCGGCGCACGGCGATCGCCACCCCTGTGGCGAGCCAGCATGCGTCGGAGCGCATCCGCGCGCGGGGCTACGAGTTCGTCTGTCTCAATGTGGTGCCGGACGACGCCGGCCATCCCTCACCCTACGGCGACGCGACGAGTGACAGCCCCGAACGCTTGAAGAGCATCATGATCGCTCACCAGGCGGCCTAGTACTTCACGTCTACCATTCCTCGTTCCAACCAAATGTGCTCGCCCTTGAGGACTTCCTGCGCCAAGTTGTAGGTCTGCACATCCTCGTTGCGCCAGAGCCCCTGGAACTTCGCCCGCACGCGGCCGCGCGCCTGGCGACAAAACACATCCGCTACCTGCATCGCATGCGCGCCCGCGGTCGGGTCCTCGCGCACCAGATGCGCGGCGCGCGAGCACGTCGCCGCCATCGCGAACAGCTCGGCGCCGACGTCCACCAGGCGGAAGAGCACGCCCTGACGCAGCTCGAGCTTCGGGCCGAAGCGCAGCATCGCGTGGAACACGCCCCGGGCGAGGCGCCGGGCCGAGCGCTCCACGAACCGGACGTGCGGCGCGAGCGATCCGAACTCGCTGTATTTCGGCCAGAAGCTCCAGCCGATCCACCGGGACGGATACCACCAACCGTAAAACAGCGCTGAGCGCACCAGGCCGGCGAGCCGCTGGCCCAGGGCCTTGCCGGGCATCACCACGTCGCCCGCGACCTGGAGGTGTTTGTCCACCGCCTCGCGGGCGATGAACAGGTGCATGATCTCGCTCGACCCCTCGAAAATCAGATTGATGCGGAAATCGCGCATGATCCGTTCGACCGGCGCGGGCGTTTCTCCGCGCGCCCGCAGACTGTCGGCTGTCTCGTAGCCGCGGCCCCCGCGGATTTGCACCGTGTCGTCGACGATGCGCCAGCCCGCTTCCGAATTGTAGAGCTTGGCGATCGCCGCCTCGAGTCGGATGTCTGATGCGCCGCGGTCGGCCAGCGCCCCGCACAGCTCCGCCACTGCCTCCATCGCGAACGTGTTGGCCGCCATCGTCCCGAGCATCTGGGCGATCGCGTCGTGCTGGCCGATCTTGCGCCCCCATTGCACGCGCTCGTTCGCCCAGGCTCGCGAGATCTCGAGGCAGCGCTTGCCACAGGCCACTGCGGAAATGGGAAGCGTGAGCCGCCCCGTGTTCAGCGTGATGAGCGCGAGCTTCAATCCCTTGCCCTCACCCCACAGCACGTTCTCCTTGGGCACGCGCACGTTGGTGAAGGTGATGACCCCGTTGTACATCGCCTTCAAGCCCATGAAGTGGCACCGGTGGGTGACCTTCACCCCGGGCGAGCTCGCTTCGACGATGAACGCGGTGATCTGCTTCTTTTCTTTCCCGTTCACGGACTTCGACGGCGTCCGGGCCATGACCACCATGAGCTCGGCGATCGTGCCGTTCGTGCACCAGAGTTTTTCGCCGTTCAGGATCCACGCCTGACCGTCCTCGGAGAGGACGGCGGACGTCTCCATCGTGGCAGGGTCCGAGCCCACGTTTGGCTCGGTCAGCGCGAATGCCGACACCGCACCGCGGGCGAGGCGGGGGAAGAATTTCTGTTTTTGCGCTTCACTGCCGAACATCTTGAGCGGTTGGGGCACGCCGATCGACTGGTGGGCGGAGAGCAGGGCCGTAATCGAGCCGTCGATCGAGGAGACGAGCTCGATCGCCTTCATGTACGACAACTGCGACAGGCCAAGCCCGCCGTACTCACGCGGGATCTTGATCCCGAAGGCGCCCAGGTCCTTGAGTCCCCGGATCACCGGTTCCGGAATCTCACCCTCACGGTCGATGCGATCGGAGTCCACGGTGCGCAACAGCCGGTCCAGCTGCTCGAGAAACGGCCGGGCGCGCTCGGCGTCCGCCGGGTCCTGCACCGGGTAGGGATGGATGAGGTCCATCCGCAGCTTCCCGAGAAACAAATCCTTGACGAAACTGGGCGCCGCCCACTCGTGTTCGCGCGCGGCCTCGGCGACCTCGCGTGCCTCGTCGGCGCTGACGGGGCGCTTGGGTTCGACAGCGGTGGTGGTCATCTGCCTAATCTATAAAAAGGCCCCCTCAGCCGTCAGCCATCAGCTTGACACGCCACCGTACGGGGGGAGATTCGCCTCGCCAATACAAGGAGATCCCCATGCGTCGCGTCGTCCTGCTCCTCGGCCTGGTGCTCATTCGGGACCTGGCTGCCCAGACCCCAACGTCTCCGCAACGCATCTTCATCAAGGCCGGCCGCTTGATCGACGGCCGTGCCGACCAGGCCCAAGCCGGCATGGGGATCTTGATCGACGGGGAGCGGATCCGCGCAGTCGGACCGCTCGCCCAGATCCAGGCGCAGGCCGGCGACGCCCGGGTGATCGACCTGTCCCGGATGACCGTGCTGCCGGGGCTGATCGACACCCACACCCACCTGTTGCTGCAGGGTGATTCGACGAGCGCCGCGTACGACGAGCAGCTGTTGTTCCAGTCGATCGCGTACCGCGCGATCCTCGCGGCGCGGAACGCACGCCTCTCGCTCGAGCATGGCTTCACCGCGCTGCGCGACGTCGAGACCGAGGGCGCGATGTTCGCCGATGTGGACGTGAAGCGTGCGGTGAACCGCGGCGAAGTGCCCGGGCCGCGCATCTACGCCTCCACCCGCGCCATGGCGCCGACGGGGATGTACCCGATTCTGTCCCCGAACTGGGAGCTCGAGCTGCCGCACGGGGTGCAGCCGGTGGACGGCGTCGAGGGCGCCCGGCTCGCGGTGCGTGAGCAAGTGTCGCATGGGGCCGACTGGATCAAATACTACGCGGACCGCCGCTACTACTTCACACGGGACTCGATCCTGCGGAGCTGGGTCAATTACACCGATGACGAGGCGCGCGCCATCGTAGACGAAACACATCGGCTTGGACGGCGCGTGGCGGCGCACGCGATCGGGGCGGATGGGATCGCTTCGGCGCTGCGCGCCGGGGTGAACTCGATCGAGCACGGGGACGGCATGACCGACTCCCTCATGGACGTGATGATCCGGCAGAACGTCTACTGGGTGCCCACCGTCACCGTCATCCACTACGTAGCGGCTCCGCGCGGCGGGATCTGGATCCCCATGGTGGAGTACCAGCGCGCGGCGTTTCGGCGCGCAATCCGGAAGGGGGTCAAGATCGTCCTGGGCAGCGACGTCGGCGGGTTCCCCTGGACCGGGATCAACCAGGCACGGGAGTTCGAGTACTACGTCCAATACGGGATGACCCCGATGCAGGCGATCAAGTCCGGCACCTCGCTCGCCGCCGAGCTGCTGGGTCAGCAGGACAACTTCGGATCGATCGTGCCCGGACAGTTCGCGGACATCGTCGCCGTAGCCGGCGATCCGCTGCAGGACATCACGGAACTTCAGCGGATGCAGTTCGTTATGAAGGGTGGCACCGTGTATCTTTCTCGCTAGTGCATCGCGCGCTCCTTGGCCTCGCGGCTCTCTCTCTCGGCGCCGCCGGCACCGTCTGGGGCCAGCAGCTTGGCCCCGCCGGCACCGGCGGCGTCGCGGCGTTGGCCAACGCGCTGGAACAGCTCGGCGCCGACAAGCGCGTCCTGGTCATCGGTGCGCATCCCGATGACGAAGACACGCAACTCCTCACCTGGCTCTCGCGCGGTCTCGGCGCGCAGGCGGCGTACCTCTCGCTCAATCGAGGGGAGGGCGGCCAGAACCTGATCGGTCAGGAGCTCGGGCCCGAGCTGGGGATCATCCGCAGCGGCGAGCTGCTTGCCGCGCGATCGCTCGACGGCGCTCGCCAGTACTTCACTCGCGCGTACGACTTCGGCTTCTCCAAATCCGCGGACGAAACGTTTCGTCTGTGGCCACGCGATTCGCTGCTCCGCGACGTGCTGGAGACCATCCGGCGGTTTCGACCGCAGATCGTCGTGTCAGTCTTCACGGGTACCCCGCGAGACGGACACGGCCAGCATCAGGCGGCGGGCATCCTCGCGCGCCAGGCGTTCGATGTCTTGCGAGACTCGTCCTGGGGCCCCGTCAAGTTCTACCGCGGTGGGTTTTTCGACTCCACGGCCAGCCTCACGATCCCGACCGGCGGGATGGATCCGGTGCTCGGTCAGTCTTACCACCAGATTGCAATGGCGGGGCGCAGTCGTCACCGGTCGCAGGACATGGGCCGGCTGCAGAATCCCGGTCCCGCGCAAACTCGCCTTGCCCTGGTCGCGTCGAAGGTCGGTGATTCAGGCGGTCTGTTCGACGGAGTGGACACTGTCTGGCGCGGACACGAAAGGGTCCGCGCGCTCATCGATTCGGCCCGCGCCGGACTCAACCCCTATGCGCCGGCTGGCATTATCCCCCATCTGACCCGTGCCATGCAGGCGCTCGGCCCCGGCGATACGGAGCAACGGGCAATCCTCGAAGGCGCGCTCGCGGGCGCCGCCGGCGTGGCAGTGGACGCTATCGCCGACGACGCGATCCTGACGCCCGGTGAACGGTTGCAGGTGGAGGTGACGGTCTGGAACGCGGGTCTCGACCCCTTGCCGGTGGAGGCCGTGGAGCTCATCGCACCCAATGGCTGGCGGGTGGAGCGGATGGAAGCCGCGGGCGGCGCTGTGGCGCCCAATACTCTGCTGGTACGCCATTTCGTCGTCACTGTGGCTCCGGACGCCGAGCGGTCGCAGCCCTATTTCTTGCGGCGACCCATGCAGGGAGCGCTGTACGATTGGACCGGCGTTCCGGCGGACGTGCGCGGCCTGCCGTTCGAGCCACCGCCGCTCACGGCACAAGTCCGGGGCACCGTCGGTGGGGCAACGGTCACCCTCATGCGCGAGGTCGTATATCGCTATCGCGATCAAGCGAACGGGGAGATCCGTCGTCCCCTCTTGATCACCGAGCATTTCGACGTCGCCGTCACGCCAAGTCTCATCGTGTGGCCTGTGGCGGCGATCGGCGCCCAGCGGGCGGTCACGGTGGCTGTGACGAACCGCTCGCGCGGCGCCGCCACTGCGGCGGTGCGGTTGATCGTGCCGCGTGGGTGGGCCCCGGTCCTGCCGGAAACCCTGTCCTTCAGCCGGGAGGACGAATCGCGCAGCATCAGTTTCACCGTGCGGCCTCCCGCGAACCCGGTAACCGGCACCGTGATCCTGCGCGCCACGGCGACGGGCGCCGATGGCGCGGTGAGCGACGGCGCGCTTTCCATCATCGACTACCCGCATATCCGGCCCACGCCGTCGGTGCACCCGTCCACGGTGGACATCCGGGTCGCGCCAATCCTGCTGCCGGGACTGGCGCGGGTGGGGTACGTGCGCGGCGCAGCGGATCGCGTTCCAGAAGCGCTCGAGCAAGTCGGAATGCCGGTGGTGCTGCTCGATCCCGACACCCTCGCCCACGGCGACCTGTCGCGCTACGATGCGATCGTGGTCGGCAGCCGCGCATACGAAATGGACCCGGCCCTCATTGCCCACAACGGTCGCCTGCTCGACTACGCCCGCAGCGGCGGGCTGTTGGTGGTACAGTACCAGCAGTATCCGTTCATCGAGGGCGGCTTCGCGCCCTACCCGATCAACATCGCGCGGCCACACGACCGCGTCAGTGACGAGACCGCACCGGTGACGCCGCTTGTTCCGGCAGCGCCCGTCTTCCACTCTCC
>DATBLG010000047.1:0-2936 GCA_036555485.1 Gemmatimonadales bacterium
TCTTTAGGCCCTTGGATGGAACTGCTTATGCACCGATCTCAAGTACTCCCTGTCTACATGAGTATAGAGCTGCGTCGTCGCCAAGTCCGCATGCCCCAACATCTCCTGCACCGCCCTCAGGTCCGCTCCCCCCTCGAGCAGGTGCGTCGCGAACGTGTGGCGCAGCGTATGCGGCGTGACGCGCTTGCTGATACCGGCCCGCTTCGCGGCCTGCGTGATGATCCCCCATGCCCCGACGCGAGACAGCGGGGTGCCGCGCGCGTTGAGAAACAGCATGCCGCGCCCCTTGCCCCGGTCAAGCGTCGGGCGGGTCTCGCGCGCGTACAACGCGACCGCCCCGAGTGCTCGGCGACCGACGGGCACGAGCCGCTGCTTCGCGCCCTTGCCGAACAGCCGCGCGACCCCTTCCTCGAACAAGATGTCCTGGAGTGTCAACCCGACCAGCTCGGAGACGCGCGCCCCGGTCGCGTAGGCAAACTCGAGCAACGCGCGATCCCGGGTGCCACGTGGATCCTCGGGGGTCGGGGCCGACAACAATCGGTCGGTCTCCGCCTGGGTGAGCACCGTCGGCAGTGTGCGCCAGCGCTTGGGCGACTCGATGCGCTCGCTCGGATTGCGCGCCAGGTACCCCTCGCCGACGAGAAACCGAAAATAGGTTCGGAGCGCCGAAATCTGCCGATGGATGGTGGCGGGCGAGAGGCCGATGTCCTTGAGATCGTAAACGAACTCGCGCAGCTGCGCGGCGGTGACCTCGTCGGGTTTGGACACCCCCTTGCCCGCGGCGTGGGTCACGAGGCGCCGCACGTCGCGGACGTAGCTCTCGACGGTGTGGCGGCTGTTCCCCGCCTCGAGCGCCAGGTAGTCCCGGAACTGCTCCAGGCGAAATGAAGGGCTCAGGGCTTGAGCGGCGGATTCAGCGGGGGCGTCCACCATGCGAGCGAAGATACCACCGACCGGGCCCGGACCTATGAATCGAGCGGCGGTGCTTGGGAGCCGTGCGCTCGGCGCCTCACGCGGCGGACGATCCATACCCCGAACACAATAAACAGCGCGGCAGCGAGAATCCCAAGGAAGATGTTGACCCGCGCGAGCGCGCGCGTCACCACCTCGAGGTTCGTGCCCAGAGTGGATACGAGATAGGTGAGCGTTCCATAGTAGAGCGCCGACGCCACGGCCATTGGGACGAGAAACCGGCCTGCCGGGACCCGGGCTATGCCCGCGAACGGCGGCACCACCGCGCGCCACACGGGGAGCAGCCGGGAGACAAAAATGCCCCAGGTGCCGTGCTCGACGTAGGCTTCCGCGATGTGGGCCAGGGTCCGCTCGGAGAGGAGCCGCCGACCGATCCGGCCCGCGAAGAACGCACCCCCGTAGCGGCGGCCCACGGCATACACCAGCGCCGCGCTGCTCACGTTGCACACCCACGTAACCGCGAACACCGTCCAGGCATCGAGGGTGCCGCGACCGGCGAGAAACGCGCCGATACCGATGGCGACGTCGGCGGGGGCAGGTGGAAAGATGTTCTCGAGGGCGGCGAAGACGCCGATGATGGCGTACAGCGGTCCCTCGGGGAGGGATTCGAGAAACTGGATCAGCTCCGTCAGGTCCGCGCCTCCTCGACCAACACCACCGCGATCACCGCGATGCCCTCCCCACGGCCGATGAACCCCATCCCCTCGTTGGTTTTCGCCTTGACGAACACGTTGGAGATCCCGCTGATGGCTGCCTCAGCGAGCTTTTCGCGCATCTCGTCCACGTAGGGCGCGAGCCGCGGTTGCTCGGCGATGACGGTGATATCGGCGTGGGTGAGCGAGTAGCCCATCTCGGCGGCCTTGATGCTGGCGCGGCGCAGCAGGTCGAGCGACTTCGCGTCTTTCCATTTGGGATTGTCGGGCGGAAACATCTGGCCGATGTCGCCCAGCGTCGAAGCACCGAGGATGGCGTCGGTGAGCGCGTGCGCCACGGCGTCGGCGTCGGACCAGCCGTCGAGCCCCTGGGTGTGGGGAATCTCGACGCCGCCCAGGATCAGCGGGCGACCGTCCACGAAGCGGTGCGAGTCGTATCCGATGCCGACGCGCATCGTCATCGCCGCAGGATCCGCAGTGCCAGGTGCGCGGCGTTCAGCGCGTTGTCGATGCCCACCGTGGCCACCGGCACGCCGGGCGGGACCTGCACCGTCGCGAGCAACGCGTCGAGTCCGTTCAAGGGGCCCACCGCGAACGGCACGCCGATCACCGGCAGCTCGGTGAGCGAGGCCGCGAACCCGGGCAGCGCCGCCGACAACCCCGCGCCGCAGATCACCACCTTGCAGCCGCGCTCCTTCGCCCCCTTGACCAGCTCCGCCGTGCGATCGGGGGCGCGGTGCGCCGAGGAGGCGTGGAATTCGTAGCTCACGCCGGCCTTCGTGAGAACCTCGAAGGCCGGCTCGATGCGGGGCTTGTCGCTCTCGGAGCCGACGAGGATGAGAACGTCAGGCATGAAATCAGTCGTCAGTGGTCAGTGGTCAGTGGTCAGTCAGGCGGCTTCCGGCAGGAGCGTGTAGTCCTGGCGGCGCTTCTTGGGGACATAGCCCGCATCGGCGATGAGGCGCTGCATCTCGGCCAGCGAGGTGCGGTTCGTGGTGCCGGCCGCGGACACGACGTTCTCCTCCATCATCAGGGACCCGAAGTCGTTGGCCCCGAAGCGCAGCGCCACCTGCCCCACCTTCATCCCCATGGTCACCCATGACGCCTGGATGTTGGGCACGTTGTCGAGCACGATGCGCGCGATCGCCTGGGTGCGCAAATACGTCACCGCATCGGTCTTGCCGAGGTGCTCGAGCTCGGTGTGCTCGGGCTGCAGCGGCCAGCAGATGAACGCCGTGAACCCGCCGGTCCTGCCCTGTACCTCGCGCACCCGGAACAGATGCTCGATGCGGTCCGCATCGGTCTCTCCCA
>DATBLG010000017.1:0-10716 GCA_036555485.1 Gemmatimonadales bacterium
GCTGCCGCAGGGTGCGCTGCGCGACTTCAAGTTCGACGCGAAGTTCGGCGACCCGGAGGTGGAGCACATCGAGTTCGGCCATTACAAGGGACAGACCAAGTGGCCAACCGTGATGCACATCCCCGACCAGCGCATCCGCGACGCGCTCCTGAACCTGATCGTGTACCAGGGCGACACGGAGTTCGCTTCCGTCGAGCAGCAGCGGAATCTGCTCCACAACGCGCCGAGCGACTACGATTTGTTGTCGCTGCAGCGCGTCATGACCGAGGAGATGCGGCACGGGTGGCAGATGTCCTATCTCCTGTGCGCGCACTTCGGGGACGAAGGGAAGCGGGAAGCCTCCAAGCTGCTCGAGCGCCGAGCGGACGAGGGCGAGCGGCTGCTCGGCTCGTTCAACGAAATCGTCGACAACTGGCTCGACTTCTTCACCTACACGCAGTTCATCGACCGCGACGGCAAGTTCCAGCTGAAAATGTTGTCGGTGAGCGCGTTCGATCCGCTGGCGCGCTCGATGGGCCCGATGTTGAAGGAAGAGTCCTTTCATCTTGGCACCGGGAACAACGGGCTGCTGCGCATCGTCAAGGCCGGCAAGATGCCGCCCGAAGTGATCCAGCGATTCTTCTACAAGTGGATTCCCACGGCCTTCGACTTGTTCGGCACTGACAATTCGTCCTCGGCCCACTGGGCCTATGTATGGGGCCTGAAAGGCCGGTACGATGAACGCGACAATACCATCGTGGAACCCGACAAATCGAAGCTCAACGAGTACGCTCGCGGCTTGTATCGCCAGGAGATCGTAAAGCTCATCGAACGGCTCAACATGTTCATTCCCGAGCGCGAACGCTGGCTCAAGGTGCCCGAGCTGCAATTCAATCGGCGCATCGGCATGTACGCGCACCAGCATTTCACGGTGGACGGCGTGCCGATGGACCCGGCTCAGTACCCGGCGTACCGCACCAGCATCTTGCCGCGACCGGAGGACATTGCCCTGGTCCACGACATCGAGAAAGAGCCGGACTGGATCGAAGCCAAGAAGGCGGACAGCCTGCTCCAGTGAGACGGCCGCTGGTCATCGCACATCGCGGCGCGTCGACGGTCGAAGTCGAGAACTCCCTCGCCGCGTTTCGCGCCGCGGGGCGGCTCGGGGCCGACGGCGTGGAGCTCGATGTGCATGCCACCAGCGATGGCGCACTCATCGTCCACCATGACGACACGATCGGGGGCGTGCACATCCCGACCTCCGAATCCGCCGCCGTGCGTGCCCAGCGTCTGGCCAATGGTGAGTCTCCTCCGCTGCTCGAGGAGGCGCTCGCCGCCATCGATCCACGACTTCGGGTCTACGTGGAGGTGAAGTCGCTCCCACCCGCCGCCGACGCCCGGCTGTTCGCGGTGCTCGATGCCGGCCCCAATCCGCTGGGCTACGCGGTGCATGGATTCGATCATCGTATCCTGGCGCGGCTCGGTCGCGCTCGACCTACCCTGCCGCGAGGCGTGCTGAGCGTGTCTTATCCGGTACGACCTCTCGTGCCGCTGCAGGACGTCGGCGCCGTGGCGCTCTGGCAGGACCGGGGCTTGGTGGACGCGGAGCTGGTGGCGACGTTGCACGTGGCCGCGGCACAGCTCATCGTGTGGACAGTGGACGATCCCGAGGAGATGGCCCAGCTCGCCAGAACCGGCGTGGACGCGCTGTGCACCAACGTCCCCGCGGTCGGCCGACGCACCGTGGACGCGCCGACCAAATGACTGCGCCCGACGCCACCGCGCTCCACGTCGCCGTGATCGGCGCCGGGACAATGGGCCACGGCATCGCTTACACCGCCGCGCTGGCCGGATGCAGTGTCACTCTCACCGACTCGCGCCCGGAAGCTCTGGCGGACGCGAAACGCAAGGTCGAAGCCCTCATCGTCGGTGGCATGCAGCGCGGCAAACTCACCGAAGCAGATCGGGCGGGGGTGCACGGCCGGCTGCACTATGCCCCCGACCTCAACGAGGCGGTGACCGACGCCGACCTCGTCATCGAAGCGATCGTGGAGAACCTCAATACCAAGCAGCTGTTGTTCGCTGCGGTGGAGCGTACCGGGCGACGCGACGCGCTGCTCGCGACGAATACCTCCTCACTGTCGGTAGGCCAGATCGCCGCCGCGGTGCGCGAACCGGCGCGACTCATCGGAATGCATTTCTTCAACCCCGTCCACGTGATGCGATTGGTCGAGATCGTGCGGCACGGCCGTACGCCGCCCGAGGCCGTGGATCGGGCCGCGGCGTTCGCCCGCCGGCTCGGGAAGGAGCCGATCGTCGTCCAGGACTCGCCCGGGTTCGCCTCGAGCCGTCTCGGCGTGGTGCTGGGGCTCGAGGCAATGCGCATGGTCGAGCAGGGCGTCGCATCGCCGGAGGACATCGACAAAGCCATGGAGCTCGGCTACAACCACCCGATGGGGCCGCTCAAGCTCACCGATCTGGTGGGGCTCGATGTGCGCCTGGCCATCGCCGAGTATCTGTTTCAGCAGTTGCGGGCGCCGCATTACGCCCCGCCGCAGATCCTCAAGGACAAGGTGGCCAAGGGAGAGCTCGGCAAGAAAACGAGGCGAGGGTTCTATCAGTGGAACGAGTGACTGGTTGACAGAGCAAACGGCGCGAGGGATTCTTGTAGCGCTGTCCGGCGGGTCGACGTCTTTTCGACACCGCGCCATGAGAACCCGTCAGCAATGAGGTGCCATCATGCCCGCGCCAGTTTCCCATCCGGTGCATTCCATTCGAGCCTTGATCCCAATCGCCGTCTCGCTCTCGCTCGCCGTGGCACCACCCAAGTTAGGAGCTCAGGCAGCGCCCACCCCTCCGAAGCTCTCGCCGGCACTCGAGTCGGTGCGCGCCGCGCTCGACAAGTATGCGGACCCGGTGGTCGCGGTGCGCGATGGCTATTTCTCGACCATCGCCTGTGTCGACTTTCCGACAGCCGGTGGTGCGGGGCAAATGCAGTATCCCGCCGGCGGAATGGGCGTGCATCTCCTGAACCCGGGGGCAATTGGCCCACAGATCGACACGCTCCGCCCCCAGGTACTGATTTACGAACCGGTCGGCGACAAACTGCGGCTCGCGGCGGCCGAGTGGTTCGTTCCCGTGAGCGTCTCGGCGGCCCGACCCACGCTCTGGGGACACCCGTTCGACGGTCCAATGGAGGGCCATGAGCCGTTCATGCCGGCGGCCCTGCACCACTGGGACCTGCATGTGTGGCTGTGGAAGGAAAACCCAGCCGGCGTGTTCACTCCCACCAATCCAGCCGTGAAATGTCCCCCCGGTTCGTACACGTTCCACGAGAACGCGCCCAAGATGCTCGAGCATCACTAGACATCGCATCCAACCACGCGCACGCCCCGTAACCTCACCGGTTGCGGGGCGTGTGACACAATGGAGGACCCGCCCGCTGGCCCTCGGCGGAGGGGGCGAGTAGTTTGGCCCGACCCATGGAACGTGGCGCACCCGGCCCCCCACCCCCCTACCGCATCACCGACATTCACATCCACATCCAGCCGTGGCGCGACTTGAAGCCGCACGTCCAGGCGGTGATGCGCGCCGGTAAAGAAGCCCATTGGGAGTTTCTGCTGTCGATGATGGACGACCCCAAGGCGTTGCTCGAGGTCATGGACCGCGCGGGGGTGTGGCGGGTCGGTCTCGTGAACTATCCGAGTCCGGACATCATGGGATTCACGAACTCCACGAACGATTTCGCCGCGCGGTACGCGCAGGCGGCCCCCGACCGCCTGCTGCCCTACGGCGGCGTGCATCCGCGCTTCACGACCGACCCGGCCGGTGACGTGGACCGGCTGGTGGACCTGGGTATCCGGCTCCTCAAGATCCATCCCAATCACCAGCTGTTTCCCGCCAATGCCTACACCGACGGCCTGGACGCCCTGGCCCGCATCTATCGGCGCTGCGAGGAGCGGGGCCTGCCCGTCATGGTGCACACCGGCACCTCTATCTTTCCCGGGGCACGCTCCAAGTACGGCAATCCCATGGAGCTGGACGACGTGGCGATCGACTTTCCCGATCTCCAAATCGTCATGGCGCATGGGGGCCGCCCGCTCTATATGGAAGAGGCGTTTTTTGTCCTGCGACGTCATCGAATTGTCCGCCTCGACGTGTCCGGCATTCCGCCGCTGAAGCTGCTGCACTACTTTCCCCGCTTGACCGATATCGCCGACCGAGTGTTGTGGGGCACCGATTGGCCGAGCCCCGGAGTGCACGATCTGCGCAAGAACATCGATCAGTTCCTGACGTTGCCGCTGAGTGACCAGCATCGCCGGGCCGTTCTCGAGACGAACGCGTTGGCGCTGTTTCCCGCGCCGTCACGCGGCTGAGGATTTGACCTTCATGTCCGGAGTTTCTCTCATGCGTGTTACCAGCCGTGCCGCCCTGTGCGGCCTCGCCCTGGCCGCCGGCGGCGGTCCGCTCGCGGGTCAGGCCGGGCGTATCGCGTTCGATACCTTTTCGCTCGCCAACGGGCTACGGGTGATCACGTCCGAGGATCATTCCACGCCGATCGTCGCGGTCGACGTGTGGTACAACGTCGGCTCCCGCGACGAGCGACCGGGCCGCTCCGGGTTCGCCCACCTCTTCGAGCACATGATGTTCCAGGGATCGGCGCACGTGAAGAAGGCCGAGCACTTCCAACTCGTCCAGCGCGCCGGAGGCAGTGTCAACGGCAGCACCCAGGAGGACCGCACCAACTACTTCGAGGTGCTGCCGTCCAACCGGCTGAACCTGGCCCTCTGGTTGGAAGCCGATCGGATGCGCTCGCTCGCCATTACCGATTCGAACTTCCACAACCAGCGCGAGACGGTGAAGGAAGAGCGTCGCCTCCGGGTGGACAATCAGCCCTATGGGCGCGCATTCACCGAAGGGCTGACTCTGCCGTTCGACAGCACGACCTGTTTCGCCTATGCCCACACTGTGATCGGCGACATGGCCGACCTGAACGCCGCGCAGCTCAGCGACGTGCAGGCGTTCTTTGACACGTACTACGCGCCCAACAACGCGACGCTCGTGGTGGTCGGGGACTTCAATCCGACCGAGCTGCGGCGGCTCGTCACCAGCTACTTCGGCGGTATTCCCAGTCATCCCGCGCCCGCGCCGGTCACCTGCGAGTACCGGCTCAGCCCGGGCATGCTGCGTCGGGAGTTCTTGGACGAGCACGCCAACCTCCCCGCCGTCATTCGGTTGTACCGCATCCCCCATCACGACGACGCCGACACGCCGCCACTAGAGTTGATGAACATCATCCTGGGCCAGGGGGAGAGCTCGCGGCTCAACGTGTCCATCGTTCGTCGCGAGAAAGCGGCCCTGTTCGCGGGCTCAGGCATCGCCGGCAACCATCGCGGTCCCGGCACGACCTTCGCGTTCGGCGTGGCGAATCAGGGCGTCAGCGTCGACCGCGTCGATTCCCTGCTGGCGGCCCAGTTGGACACCATTCGTGCCAGCGGTATTACGGCGGACGAGCTCACCAAAGCGAAGAACACATTCCGGGCGCAGTTCATCGAGAACCGGGAATCCGTGCTCAACAAGGCCGAAGAGCTGCACCACTACGCGATGTTTCACGCCGTCATGGCAGACATCAACACGGACCTGGATCGTTTCATGGCCGTTACGAACGACGACATCCGGCGGGTCGCGGCCAAGTACCTCGATCCGGCGAACGCGGTGATCCTCGTCATCAAGCCGGCTCCGGCAAACCCGGGAGGTGCTCAATGAAGCCCGTTGCGCTCACCCTCGCGGCCGGCCTCGCGCTGATACCGTCCGTCTCAGCCGTCGCCCAGGATTCGTTCCCGACGAGGCCGCCGGCTCCCACGCCGCTCGCCCCGGTACGGTTTCCACCATTTCAACAGGTGACGCTGCCGAACGGGATGACGCTGTTGGTCGTGGAGAACCACGAACAGCCGGTCCTCTCGGTGAACTTGAGTTTCCGCGCCGGTGCGACCAACGATGCGACCGGCAAAGAGGGTACGGCGGAGCTGGTCGCGCAGTTGCTCACCAAAGGCACGCCGACCCGCAATGCCGAGCAGATTGCCGCCGCCATCGAGGGAGTCGGGGGCTCTCTGTCCGCCTTCTCCGGAGACGACTTTCTCACGGTTTCCGCCAACGTCCTGAGCGACCACGCGGAACTCGCGTTTGACCTGCTGGGTGACGTGGTGCGTCGTGCCACGTTTCCCACCGATGAGCTCGAGCTTGCCCGCACCCAGGCACTCTCGGCCCTGGCCCTCGCCCTGTCCCAGCCCGAAAACGTGGCCGACCGGTTCTACCAACGAGAGATCTATGGCCGCCACCCCTACGGCCGCAGCCCTTCCCCGGACTCCTACAAAGCGATCACGCAGGACGACGTCAAGCGCTTTGCCGCAGCCCGGCTCCGGCCAGGGGGCGCGCTGCTCGTCATCGCAGGCGATGCGACGCTCGCCCGGGCCCGGGCGCTCGCGCAGCGGGCGTTCGGCGGCTGGACCGGGAGGCCAGCGGTCATCGCGGCCCCGCCCGCCCCGCCGGTTCGCAGCGCGACGGACATTCTATTGGTGCACCGTCCCGGCTCGGTCCAGGGAAATATTGTGCTCGGCAACACGACCTTCCTCCCGACCGACCCTGGCTCTTACGCCGCCCGCGTGGCCACTCAGGTACTGGGGGGTGGCGCCGACGCGCGCCTGTTCCTGATCCTCCGGGAGCAGAAGAGCTGGACCTACGGCGCCTACGCCGGTCTTTCACGCAAGCGCGGCATCGGCAATTGGCAGGCGACGTTTGAGGGCCGGACCGAAGTCGTGGATAGTGCGTTGGTGGAGCTGCTCCGCCAGGTTGACCTCATGCGCACTGAGCTCGTGCCCGACTCCGAGCTCGTGAACGTGAAGGGGTTCCTGGTCGGCTCGTTCCCGCTCACCATCGAAACGCCACAACAAATCGCGGCCGCCGTTGCCAACGCGCGACTGCTGGGCCTCGACCCCGACTACGTGCGGTTGTACCGCGAACGACTGGCCGCCGTGACCCCAACCCAGGCCCGCGTCGCAGCCGCCCGCACCTACCGCCGGTCCGCGCTCAGCATCGTGGTCGTGGGCGACGGAGAGAAACTCTACGATCGGCTCAAGGCGATCGCCCCGGTGCGGCTGGTGGATATTGACGGCAAGCCGCTCACGCTCGACGACCTGCGCCCCAGAGCCAGCGCGCCGGCGCTGGACCGCGCGCAGATCGTGAGTCGGGCAGACAGTTTTCAGGTCGTCGTGCAGGGCAACCCTCTCGGCTTCATGACGGCGAGCATCCGCTCCACAGCCGATTCGCTTGTGTATGCGGAAACGACCAACATCGCGGGCGGGGCCGTTCAACAACAGACGACGGTGGTGTTCAACCCGGCCGATCTCAGTATGGCCAAAATCGACCAAACGGGGAGCGCCCAAACCCCCGCGGGTCAGCAACCGAACGACATCCACCTGATCTACGCAGGCGGGAGAGTCACGGGACGATCCACCACGCCGCAACAGAGCGGCACCCCGCAGACCCTCGCGATCGATACCACGGTCGCCCCCGGGACCTACGACGACAACGCCCTGACGATGATCATCCCCGCCCTGCCGCTCGCCATCGGCGCGACGTTCAACTTGAACGTGTTCGAATCCGGGAAGGGCCTGGGGAAAGTGATTCAGGTCAAAGTGTCCGAAGGCGGGGGCGTGACGGTGCCCGCCGGCACGTTCCAGACGTTCCGCCTCGACGTCTCAGGCGGCCAACTGCCGACGGTCTTCTTCGTCGCCAAGGACACACCGCGACGCATCGTGAAGATCGAGCTCATCGGCGCTCCGTTGGTGTTCGAGCTGGTCAAATGAGGGCGATCCGGGAGTGTCGCGCCGCGCGATCACTGTGGTATCTGGCCATGCCGCTGGCCGCTGCTTGTGCCACGGCCAGTGCGCGTCCCGGAGCCCAAACCCCGGCGCCGGCCGACACGACGAGCGTCGGCCGGCCACAGTACCCCTCGACCTACCGCCGACACGCCAATCCGCCGGTGGTGATTCGCAATGCGACCATCATGACCGCCACCGGGCAAGAGATCGCGAGCGGCTCGATCCTGTTCCGCGACGGCCGCATCGTGGCGGTGGGCACGACCGTGAACGCGCCAGCCGATGCCGTGATCGTGGATGGGACGGGGAAATTCGTGACCCCCGGGATCATCGACGACCATTCCCACCTTGGGGTATACTCGGCTCCCGGTACGGATGCCGAGTCGGACGGCAACGAGTCCACCAATCCGGTGACGGCGGAAGTGTGGGCGGAACATTCGTTCTGGCCGCAGGATCCCCAGATCCCGCTCGCCATTGCCGGGGGGATCACCACGATTCAGGCGCTCCCCGGCTCCGCGAACCTCATCGGTGGTCGCGGCGCCACCCTCAAGCTCATCCCGGCGCGCACGGTGCAGGAAATGAAGTTTCCCGGGGCGCCTCATGGACTGAAGATGGCCTGCGGGGAGAACCCCAAGCGCGTGTACCGAAGCCGCGGCCCGTCTACGCGCATGGGCAACATGGCGGGGTACCGCGCCGCATTCATCCAGGCTGAGGCGTATCGGCAACGGTGGGACAAGTGGAACCGCAACCACCAGGGCGACGCACCCACGCGTGACTTGCGGCTCGAATCCCTCGCGGAAGTGCTGCGCGGTAACATCCTGGTCCAGAACCATTGTTACCGTGCTGACGAGATGGCGCTGATGCTCGACCTGGGGCACGAATTCGGGTTTACCATCCGTTCATTCCATCATGCCGTGGAGGCATACAAGATCGCCGACTTGTTGGCGCGTGAGGGTACCGCGGCCTCGGTGTGGGCCGACTGGTGGGGGTTCAAGGAAGAGGCGATGGACGGGATACACGAAAATGCCGCACTGCTCCAGGCTGCGGGTGGACGGCCGGTGATTCACTCGGACAGTCCGAGCGGTATCCAGCGATTGAACCAGGAAGCGGCCAAGGCCATGCAGGCCGGCATCCGGGCCGGGATCGCCATCACGCGCGACCAGGCGATCCGGTGGATTACGGCGAACCCGGCGTGGGTCCTGGGAATCGACTCGATCGTCGGCACGCTCGAGCCAGGCAAGATGGCTGACGTCGTCGTGTGGTCGGCGGATCCCTTCTCGGTCTATGCCAAGGCACTGCAGGTGTTCAACGACGGTTGGCTGGTCTACGACCGCGGCGATCCGGCGCGGCAACCCCGCACCGATTTCGAGCTCGGTCAGGTTCCCTGGGCGGGAGATACCCGATGATCGCTCTCGTATTGGCGCAAACGATTGCCATCACCGGTGGCACGGTGTTCCCGATCACCGGCCCTAAAATCGAGCAAGCGACCGTGCTCATTCGGGACGGCAAGATCGCCGCCATCGGGACCTCCGTGGCCATCCCGGCCGACGCCACGCGGATCGATGCGACCGGGAAGTGGGTGACGCCGGGCTTCATCGACGGCGCGGGCCAGATGGGACTGGTCGAGATCGGCGCCGTGGCCGCGACGCGTGAAGCGGTGCTCCGGAGCGATTCGATTGCCGCCGCCTTCAACGTCGCCGAGGGGATCAACCCGGCGTCCCAGGTGATTCCGGTGACGCGCGTCGAGGGCATCACCACGACGCTTGCCGTCCCGAGCGGGCACCTCGTCAGCGGGCAGGCCGTCCTGATCGATCTCGATGGTGCGACAATCGAGCAGATGCTCGTGAAAACGCCGGTCGCGATTGTGGCCGATCTCTCGGAGGGCACTAAGGACGAAGGCGGTGGCTCGCGTGCCGGCGTCGCGCAGCGGCTGCGCGCCGTATTCCGGGATGCGCTCGAGTACGAGCGCCGCCGAGTTGACTTCAACCGCTCTCAAATCCAACCGCTCGCCGCCTCCGAAGCGAACCTCGAGGCGCTGCTCCCGGTGTTGCACGGCGAGCTGCCGCTCGTGGTGATCGCGAACCGTCGCAGCGACATCCAAACGGCGTTGCGGTTCGCCCGCGAGTTCAGACTGCGGTTGGTGCTCGCGGGAGCACAAGAAGGATGGGAGATCGCCGCCGAGCTCGCGCAGGCGGGGGTACCGGTGCTCGTCGAGCCCCTCAACAATATCCCGTCGTACGACGCCCTCGGCGTGCGCTACGAGAATGCGGCGCGGCTCATCCGGGCCGGCGTGAAAGTCGTGTTACTGGAGACCGATACACACAACTCTCGCAACCTGCGCCAGCAGGCCGGCAACGCCGTGTCCTACGGCATGACCTGGGACCAGGCACTCCGCGCGATCACGCTGACCCCCGCCGAGGTATTCGGGGTGGCGGATCGGTACGGGTCACTGGACGTGGGCAAGGTCGCGAACGTGGTGGTCTGGAGCGGCGATCCGTTCGAGTTCTCCACTGCGGTCGAGCATGTCTACATTCGTGGGCGGGAGATTCCGCTCAGGAGTCGGCAGACGGAATTGCTCGAACGGTATCGCAGTCTTCCACCGACCTACTAAGCGGCCACCGAGCAGCGTCGGAGGGATCAGGTCGCGGGGTAGACGCTCACCTTGTAGCGTTTCTTGTCTTTGTGCTCGAACTTCACGTGTCCATTTACGACCGTGAAGAGCGAATCGTTGGAGGCGCGACGCACGTTCAGCCCCGGATGGAATTTCGTGCCGCGCTGCTTCACGATGATGCTCCCCGCCGTGACAAACTCACCACCAAACCGCTTGACACCCAGGTCCTTCGGGCCCGAGTCCCGGCCG
>DATBLG010000025.1:0-13362 GCA_036555485.1 Gemmatimonadales bacterium
GCCGACGCGATGACGCCGACCGTCTGCAGCATTGCACCGTTCGTCGATGTGTATACCGCGGCGGAATACATGATCCGAGCGGGGGTCCATCGCCTGATCGTGATGCAGGAGGGCCGCCTGGTCGGCATCCTCAGTAGCTTGGACATCGTCCGAGCCGTCGCCCACCGGCGCTTGGTGGCCTCGGGCCCGGAGGTGCGCACGGCACCACTCGCGTGGGCGGACATCCGCCGCTAGGACCATGGGAACAGCTCGACCCGCGCCCCGATTCGATTGGATGCTGTATCGCCGCTGGGTGCTCGCCAACGGGTGGAGCGAATGCCTCGGACTCGGTGCGACCGGTGCCCTGGGGTGGTGGGTGATGCGTCTCACGGGAGAGCCCTCGTCGGTCGTCGCGGTCCTGGGAACGGCGCTGCTCGCCGTCACGGGCGGCGTGCTCTTCGAAGGGCTCCTCGTGGGCTCCGCCCAGGCGCGCGTGCTCCGTGCGCGAGACCCCGGTTTCCGCTCGGGCCAGTGGATCCTCGCTACGGCGATCGGGGCGGGAGTCGCCTGGCTGCTCGGGATGATTCCGAGCACC
Source organism: Gemmatimonadales bacterium (assembly GCA_036555485.1). Classification (GTDB taxonomy): domain Bacteria; phylum Gemmatimonadota; class Gemmatimonadetes; order Gemmatimonadales; family GWC2-71-9; genus DASTHG01. Next base: position 575 of record DATBLG010000025.1, read on the forward strand.
GCCATGGCGCTTGCTGGACCGGCGGCGGCCGGAACGCCGCCCGCTTGGCTCGATGGTCCCGTCCAATACCTGCTCGCCGCGGCGATGGGGTTGGTGCTCGGGCCGATCCTCGGCGTTCCACAGATGGTCGTCCTGCGCCGGTACGCCCCGCGGGCGAGCCGCTGGGTGTTGGCCAACGCCCTCGCTTGGGCCGGCGGGATGCCAGTGGTCTTTCTTGGCGCGGGCGCCGTGCCCAACGAGAGCAGCGCGGCCATCGCGATCGTGATCCTTGGCCTCACGTGTTTCGCGGCGGGGATCATCGTTGGCGCGGTGCATGGGCAGTTCTTGGTCAGGATGCTGTCGGCACCGGTGGCCGTCGAAGGTCATTCCGGCGTCTAACGTGTCCCGCATCCTGCTCGCCACTCACGGAGGTCACGGCGCGGATGGCGCCGTGCGCGTCGCCTCGATTCTCGCCCAGCGACTCCGCGCCACGCTCGACGTGCTGGCCGTGCTCGACCCGATTCCCCTCATGGAGATGTCTCCACTCGCCATGGGGGGCATGGCATTGGCGCCCGGCCCAGGGCAATGGGAGGCGCTCAGCGAGGAGCTTCGGGCCAGCGTCGCCGCCCAGCTGCGCCGCTGCCACGTGGCAGACGCGCCTCCGGTCATCACCAGAGGGACCCGCGCCCTACAGATCGCCGACACCGCGCGGACGAGCGGGGCCACACTCATCATTATGGGCCTCGGCTCGCACGGCGTGATCGACCGCACGTTGGGCGGCGAAACGGCGCTGCAGCTGGTTCAGATCGCCCACACACCCGTGCTCGCCGTGCCGGCTGATGCCGGCGCGCTCCCGCGTCGGGTCGTCGTGGCGGTGGATTTCAGCCCGACCAGCATGTGCGCCGCGCGGGCCGCCGCGCAGTGCCTCGCCACAGGCGACGTCTTGGAGCTCGCGCATGTCGCACCGGAAGGGCTCCCGTCATCGGATTCGCAGCGGGGGACGACCAGCGGCGCTCGACTCCGTGAACTGGCCTCACAATTCGTGGTTCCGTCCGGCGTCGAGGTGGTGGCGGTCGAGCTCCAGGGAGAGCCGGCGCGGTCCCTGCTTGCCTACCTGGACAGATCCGCCGCCGACATGATCGCCCTGGGCAGTCACGGCTACGGCTTCTGGAAGCGGCTCGCATTGGGCAGCGTCGTTTCCAAAGTGGTGCGACTTGCGACCACTTCGGTCCTCGTCGCGCCTATCGGCTCAATCAGCGTCCCCGGCTAGAGCGACGGTCCCTACGGTGCCGGTGGAGCCTCCCCCATTGGGAGCTCGTTGAGCTCCCGCCTCAGAAGTGGATGCGCGGCCAACAAATACCACCCCATGCCGATAGCCGCCGCGAGACTCGACACGCCGATATGCCACCACACGACCTCACCCAGCAGGGGGCGGGTGAGGAAAGCCATGGCGAAGTACACGTGAAAAGCGACGAACAGCAGCAGCACGAGGACCAGGTACTGGGTCGTGGGGAACCGCTCGGCGAGCGAGACGAGCCATGAGCAAAAGAGTCCCAGACCAAGAAACACCACCATATGCACCATGTTGAACGCGAGCACCGGTCCAGGCGCGACAATCAGGGCTGCCGGGTCGCGCAGGTGATAGAACAGGGCCGAGCCGAACAGGGCGGCCGTATGGAACGGGGATCGCCCCGAGAGCACGTTCAGCAGGGCGACGACGACGACCACCGCCCCATACCCGATGATGCCCGCCCACAAGCCACCGATCAGCGTATCCCGAGTCTGCGCACGCATGGTCCCTCCCGGCACGGACAACTGTCACGATGCCACGGCCGCGCGGCTGGCGTCGTGAAGACTCGCCCAAGAGAGCTTCATGGTCCTCTTTCATGGTCACGTCAAATGGACTGCCATCGCGCGCCTCGCATACGCCCATGAGCAATGCACGCATGAGGACCAACCCGACCGGGAGACGCCACCGCGTCCGGCCGCCAGGCCGGCTCGTTCTCTCCTCGGGAGCGGCGGGCTGCACGCCGCCCCTTCCCTCACGGCTTCTATCCTGCTTCAGGCTCCCTTCAGCCGGCATGTGGCTTCATTCTCCCAGACTCACGATTCGAGAGACGGTTACGAACCGCCGCCCGCTCCGGAAGCCACCAGCACAGGGCCCGGTCGCCGCCATCCGGCGATTGGTGCCCTGGCTGCTCATTCTCATGACCGCGACGATGGTGATCCGGGTCTTCATCCCCCGCGATCAGCGGACCGAGATCACCTACTCCGATTTGGTCCGTGAGCTCGAGCGCGACAACGTGGCCGAGGTGGAGATCGTCACCGCAGACCAGCAGCTCAACGGCGATCTCAAGGCTCCGATCCAGGTCGGGACCCGCGAGGTGCGGGAGTTCCGCACCACCCTGCCGTTCGCGGATCCGGCCCCCCTCGTGCCTCGCCTGGAGGCGAAGGGAGTCCCGATTCGTGCGGCCAGGGCGACGTCGTCGCTGATCACCATCCTGCTGGGCACGTTGCCCTGGCTGTTGCTCCTGGGGATCTGGTTCGTCGCGCTGCGGCAGATGCGTGGCGGGGCCGAGCGCGCCATCTCGTTCGGGCAGGTGGGGGCGCGGGCGGTGGCCGGCGAGCAGCCGCAGGTCACCTTCGCCGACATCGCCGGTGCCGACGAGGCCAAGGCCGAGCTCCAGGAGGTGATCGAATTCCTCAAGGACCCGACGCGCTTTCAGCGCGTCGGCGGACGTCTGCCCAAGGGGGTGTTGCTCGTGGGCCCGCCGGGGACGGGGAAGACACTGCTGGCGCGGGCGGTGGCGGGTGAAGCGAAAGTGCCCTTCTACTCCATCTCTGGCGCCGACTTCGTCGAGCTGTTCGTCGGCGTCGGCGCCGCCCGCGTGCGCAACCTGTTCGAGCAGGGGAAGGCCCATCCCCCCTCCATCATCTTCATCGACGAGCTGGACGCGGTGGGGAGGCAGCGCAGTGTCGGTCTCACCACGGCCCACGAGGAGCGGGAGCAGACCCTCAATCAGCTCCTGGTGGAGCTGGACGGCTTCCAACCCAGCGAAGGGGTCGTCGTGTTGTCCGCCACCAACCGGCCGGACGTGCTCGATCCCGCGCTGCTGCGCCCCGGGCGCTTCGACCGTCAGATCGTGGTGGAGCTTCCCGACGTCCGGGCGCGTGAGCAGATCCTCGCGGTGCACGTGCGCAAGATCCGGCTCGCCCAAGACGTCGACCTGGCGGCGATCGCCCGCGCCACGCCCGGCCTCTCCGGGGCGGACCTGGCGAACCTCGTCAACGAGGCCGCCCTGTTCGCGGCGCGTCGCAACAAGGAGAGCGCCGACCGACAGGACTTCGAGGACGCCAAGGACAAGGTCATGCTCGGGATGGAGCGACGCAGCCTGGTCCTGTCGCCCCAGGAGCGCCGCCTCACCGCTTATCACGAGGCCGGACACGCGCTCGTGACCGTCCTCATTCCGGGCCTCGATCCGGTGCAGAAGGTCAGCATCGTGCCGCGGGGGCGGGCGCTCGGAGTGACCTTCGCCTTGCCGGAGGAAGACCGCCACAGCCACCCGCGGGCCTATCTCCTCGGCCGGCTCGCGGCCGCGTACGGCGGGCGGATCGCCGAGGAGCTCGTGTTCGGGAAGGACCAGATCTCGACCGGCGCCGCCAACGACCTGCGCCAGGCGACGGAGCTGGCGCGCCGCATGGTGACCGAGTTCGGCATGAACGACACGATCGGGCCGATCACCGTGGGCGAGCAGGGCGACGTCACGCTTTGGGGCCGTGAAGTGGTCCCACCCCGCGCGGTGTCGCCGCATATGGCGGACCTCGTGGACGACGAAGTGCGCGGCCTGGTGCGGGACGCCTTTGCGCGCGCGCGGGAGCTGGTCCTGGCCAACCGGCCGGCTCTGGATGCGCTCGCGGCCGCCCTGCTCGAGCGTGAAACGCTGGACCGGGTCGAAGTGCAGACCATCATCGCCGCCGCCTCCGCGCCTCCCCCGCCGCAGAATGCCTCCGCCTAGGAGTTCTCACGCCGGGTTCACGCGAATCACAGCCGGGACCGGTCAGACTGCCAGGGAATTGGAGGCGAAACATGGACATCGACTCGGGCGTCAAATTCACCGAACTGGCTCCGTTCCACGACCGGATCGAAGCCGGCAAAGCGCTCGCTGAGTTGCTCGGCTCATACCGCGGGCGTGATGCGCTGGTGGTCGGCATCCCACGGGGCGGCGTCGTGGTGGCCGCGGAGGTCGCGCGTCTCCTCGACGCGGAGCTGGATGTCATCGTCGCCCGCAAGCTGGGCGCCCCCGGCCAGCAGGAACTGGCGATCGGCGCGGTAACGGCGGATGGCGGCAGATTCCTCAACGAAGATGTGATCAAGCTGCTGAGCGTGTCGGAGCCGTACCTCCGGGCTGTTACCGACGTGCAGATGGCGGAGGCGCGTCGCCGGGAGGAGTGGCTGCGGTGTCTCCGGCCCGCGGCACCCGTCGCCGGCCGCACCGTTATCCTGGTGGATGACGGCCTGGCCACGGGGGCCACGATGCGCGCGGCGGCCCGCTCGCTGCGCCAGCGACAGCTGGCGCGCCTCGTGGCCGCGGTGCCGGTGGGGTCGCGCGAGGCCTGCGCCTCGCTGCGGGCAGATGTGGACGAGGTCGTGTGTCCCCGTCAGCCGGAGCCCTTCGGGGCCATCGGCTTTTACTACCACCACTTCGAGCCCGTGGAGGACGAGCAGGTGCGCGAGCTGCTCGAAGCGTCTCGGGCCGCGGGAGTCGGGCACTGAAACACTGTGGTCGCGCAGGGCCGGCTCGGCGAGGTCGCATCGCCGCCGTCCCGAACCGTTCCCTCAACACGCATAGGGAGGCGACATGTCCGCGGGACGCCTGTGCAGCCGGGTTGTGGCGACCGCTTCCCCAGATGAGACCATCGGGGCGGCGGCCCGCCGCATGGCCGAGTACGACGTGGGCACGATCGTGGTGCTGGAAGGAGACCGGCATCGCGCCGTCGGCATTCTGACGGACCGGGATATCGCGATCCGTGGCGTCGCGCGCAAGGTCGACCTCGAGGCGATGCCCGTGTCGGCGCTCATGTCGGCGCCGGTGCAATCGATCGGCGAGCACACGCCCATCGAGCAGGCGCTCTCGCGGATGGCGATCGTCGGCGCGCGCCGCCTGGTCGTGACCGGCGAAGCCGATCGAGTGGTCGGGATTCTCAGCTTGGACGACGTCCTGGAACTGCTCGTGCAGGAGACCGGGACCATCGGGCGCTTGCTGGAGAAGCAGCAACCGCGCATCTCGACCTAGCGGGCGGCAGCCTCGGTCCTCGTGGCGGCCCCGATTTCCGACTCCTCGAGGAACCGCTCCAGGACATCGGAGAGCGTGGGCTCCCCGAGCTCCTCGAGCTCGTAGCGCACGCGCACGCTCGGCTTGTCGAGGTTTACGAGCTTCGCCAAGTCGACGGGCGTGCCGATGACCACCAAGTCGGCGGGAGTGTTGCGAATCGTGTCCGCGAGCTCCCGCACCTGTTTCTCACCGTAGCCCATGGCCGGCAGCACAGGTCCGGTGCCCGGGTACGTGGCGTAGGTGTCGCGGATTGATCCCACGGCGTAGGGCCGCGGATTCACGATCTCCGCCGCCTCGAACCGCCTCGCCGCCACCCAGCCCGCGCCGTAGGGCATGCCCCCGTGGGTCACCGTCGGGCCGTCCTCGACCACCAGCACCCGCTTGTGGCGTATCTCGGCGCCGCCGCCCTCCACGAAGATCGGGCTCGCCGCCTCCACCACCATCGCGTCGGGGTTCAGGTCGCCCACCACACGGCGCGCCGTCGCGACCTCCGCGGGGGTCGCCGTGTCAACCTTGTTGATCACGATCGCGTTCGCCATGCGGACCACCGTCTCGCCGGGGTGGTAGTGCGCCGCGTGCTCGGCACGATGCGGATCGACCACTGCAATCAGCAGATCGGGAACGAAGAACGGCATGTCGTTGTTGCCGCCGTCCCAGATCAGGATGTCCGCTTCCCGCTCCGCCTGGCGCAGGATGCGCTCGTAGTCCACACCCGCGTAGGCCACCCGGCCGGCGCGAAGCAACGGCTCGTACTCTTCCCGCTCCTCGATCGTCACCCGGTGGCGGTCCAAATCGGCGAACTCGGCGAAGCGCTGCACCGCCTGCCGGGCGAGGTCGCCGTAGGGCATGGGATGGCGCACCACCACGGGATGAATGCCCTGCTCCTCGAGCAGCGCGGCCACGCGGCGCGTGGTCTGGCTCTTGCCCGCGCCGGTCCGGGCGGCGCACACCGCCACAACCGGCACGGCGGCCTTCAGCATCGTGTGGTGGGGTCCGAGCAGCAGAAAGTCCGCTCCCGCGGCGAGCGTCCGGGATGCGAGGTGCATCACATGCTCGTGAGAAACGTCCGAGTAGCTGAAGACCACGAGCTCCCCGCGGAGCTCGCCGATCAGGCGCTCCAGCTCGCCCTCGGGCTCGATCGGAATCCCGTCAGGATACTCGGGGCCCGCGAGCTCCGTCGGATAGCGACGGCCGGCGATGTTCGGGATCTGGGCCGCGGTGAACGCGACAACGCGGTAGGCAGGGTTGCCGCGGAAATGGACGTTGAAGTTGTGAAAGTCCCGCCCCGCGGCACCGAGGATCACGACGCGTTGGCTCATGTGGCGAGCGTAACGCCCGCAGGATGAAGCGAGCCTGAGGTGAGCCTGAGGGAGGGCTTCAGGCGCCCTGGCCCGTCTCCGATGCCACACCCCTCACACTCTTTTCAGGCCTCGCTCATGCTGCCGGGCGATGTTACGCCAACGAGGATGTTCCTACAACAGTTCGATCGACCCGGAGAAGAACGTGGCCACAACGAATACCAGTGGAGTGCAGCTCCTGCGGAAGCTCGAAGCCCTCGAGCGTCGGCTCGAGACCTTGGCGGGACGTGTCAAGAGCCTGGAGCGGCACACCGCCGAGCTGGACGACCTGAGGAGAGAGATCGGCAACCTGAAGGTCGAGGTAGAGGAGTTCCGGGAAGCTGACTGAGATGCCCGGGCTACGTCCTACCCTACGCGAATCCGGAGGCGGGCCATGGTAACGCGAAAGAAGGTGGCGGCAGCGGTGAAGCGGGTGGCGGTCGCGACGGATGCCACATTGGTCAAGGCTGGAGACGCCGCGAAACGGCGCCAGCGTGGGCGCGCACTCAAGGCAGCGCTGAAGACGACAGCCAAAGCGGCCGCCATCGCCGCGACGACGGCGGCGACCGTACTGGCAGCGCGAGCCGCCGTGCGGGCACGGCGGCGGCGCGACGCGTCGACCACGACATAGTCGCTCGACGCACTCAAGGCAAACAGGTGGAACCCACGACTCGCCGGTCGCCCACTCGCGCGGCGGTCGCGATCCAGCTCGCGGACAAGGTCGCCTTCCTCAAGCGCCCGGAGAGTTATCCCGAGCGCCCGGCCGCCGTCGAGCCGGTCGAAACCCACCTGGCATGGGTGTTCCTGACCGACCGACACGCCTTCAAGCTGAAGAAGCCGGTGCGCTACCCGTTCCTCGATTTCAGCACCCGCTCCGCACGGCACCACGATTCCGAGGAAGAGGTCCGGCTCAACCTTCGTCTCGCTCCAGGGGTCTACCTCGAGGTCGTCCCCCTCACGGTGGATCGCGAGGGCCGGCTTGGTCTTGGCGCCGAGGGGGTCCCAGTTGACTGGCTCGTGAAGATGCGCCGGCTGCCGCGCCAGCGTATGCTCGACTTCGCCATCGCCGCCCAGACGGTGGACGGTGCGGCGCTCCATGCGGTGGCGGAGCGCCTCGCGAGGTTCTACCGCGAGGCCGCTCCAGCAGCGCTGACACCGGCGGCCTACCGCCAGCGGCTCGGCGACGAGCTCGACGCCGACGCGCGCTCTCTCGCCGAGCGGCGCTACGCTTTGCCCGCCGACGTGACCGGTCGGACTGCAGCGACGCTGCGCCGATTCATAGAGCTGCGGGCGCCCTGGCTGGACGCTCGCGTACTCGCGGGGCGGATCGTCGAGGGCCACGGCGACCTTCGGCCCGAGCACGTGTGGCTCGGCCCCCCAGTCGTCGTCATCGACTGCGTGGAATTCAGCCGTGAGTTCCGCATCCTCGACCCCGCCGACGAGCTCGCCTACCTTGGGATGGAATGCGAGCGGCTCGGCGCGCCATTGGTGGGCCCAACGCTGCTGGCGCAGTACGTCGCACTCACCGGTGACGATCCCCCCGAAGACCTGATCCACTTCTACCAGGGCGTTCGCGCGCTGCTCCGCGCGAAGCTCGCTGCCTGGCACCTGGACGACCGGATGGTCTCGTACCCCTCGCAGTGGTTCAACCGGGCCTGCGCCTACGTCGCGCTGGCCGCGCAACACGCTGGCCAGATGTGACGGGGACGGGCTCTCGAGTCACGGGCCGAGCAGGTCGACGATCGACCCGCCATCGTGGATACGGCGCGCGGCCTCTGCGAACAGCGGTGCCGCCTCGAGCGTCACGAGCTTCCCCCGCACGGCCGGATCGGTCAGCCGAAACGCCGGAACCGTATCGGTGACGACGACCTGCTCGAGGGCAGGCTCGGCAAGTCGCGCATTCGCTTCACCCGTAAAGAGGCCGTGCGTGGCCGCGGCGACCACCCAGCGCGTGCGCCACGCGTTCGCCGAACCCTCGCGTCGCTTCGAGCGCGAACACCATCATCTCGTCCGGGGCGGGCATGGTAGCTTCCGGTGACGGTACCACAGACGCGATGAAGCGGCTGTGAAGGATGTGCTGCTTCGCATGAGAGATGAACGGCCCGCCGCTCCCTGATGGGAGTGCGGGCCGTCCGACGCATGGGTTACCCGGAAGTCGAGGAATTGACTTCCTCGTTCTTCTTCCCGCTGCACAGTTCGGCAAAGTGCACGCGCACTCGGTCACGAAGTCTGTGCGGCCCGAAACGGAACAGGCTTCCTGCATCTCATGCGACCGCCGATGTTTCATCCCGAGTTAAGGTGTTTTTCATCCCCGCCGAGTTCTAATTGTGTACGCACGCGAGTATGCGATTCATGATGATCTCCGCGTGCAGGCCTGTGGAAAGGAGCTGGCGTATGTGGCAGTCGAAAAGCGATAAGGACCTTGAGCGGGACGTCAGGGACGAATTGGCGTTCGATCCGAGGGTGGACGAGAAGGCCATCACCGTCTCGGCGAAAGACGGGGTTGTCACGCTGAGTGGATCCGTGCCGACCTATGCCTCGAAAATCGCAGCGTACCATGACGCCGAGCGTGTGGGGGGTGTCAGCGTCCTCGTGGAACACATGGATGTGGCCCTGCCCGATATGCACGCTCGAAGTGACGCGGACCTCGCCAAGGCCGTGGCCGACGCGCTGCGCTGGGACGTCGAGGTGCCCCATAGTAAGATCAAGACCTCGGTTCGCGACGGATGGGTCACGCTCGAAGGGACAGTGGATTGGCAGTATCAACGTTCGGCAACCGATGGGGCAGTTCGCTACCTCGTGGGGGTCAAAGGCGTCACCAATCAGATCGCAGTCTCCCCCTCCACGAAGAGAGCGATCGACGTGAAGGAACACATCAAGGCCGCGCTAACGCGGAGTGCGCAGGCTGAGGCGCAGCGAATCACGGTCGACACCGCGGACAGTGGCAGCGTCACGCTCCGTGGGACAGTGCACTCATGGGCAGAACGGGATGAGGCGGTGCGAGCGGCTTGGGCCACGCCTGGCATCCGGAAGGTTCGGGACGAGTTGACCTACGCGTAGCGCTGCGCGCCGAGGGTTGCAGCTTATGACGACGGGAGCCGCTGATACCAGCAGACCAATCTAGGGCTGTGCTCAGCGGCTCTTATTTCTGCTCGAGACCTTGGCAGCGCGTGGCTAGAAGTTGGCATTGCACACTACCCTTAGCAGGATCCATGAGGCAAGCCACCGATCGCACGCTGTCGCACGATCTCCGTGAGCGAGCACATCACCTCGTCGGCGCGCCCGAGGATTTCGATCCGCTGCTGACGCTGGTGGCAGACGCGCATTTCGTGCTCATTGGGGAGGCGTCACACGGCACGCACGAGTTCTACCGCCTCCGGGCCGAGATCACGAAGCGCCTGATTCGGGAGAAGGGGTTCACGTCTGTCGCCGTCGAGGCAGATTGGCCCGACGCCTACCGCGTCAACCGCTACGTGCGCGGGCGTGGCAGCGACGGCGATGCCGCCGAAGCGCTCGGGGGGTTCAAGCGGTTCCCCCAGTGGATGTGGCGCAACGCCGATGTGCTCGACTTCGTTGGCTGGTTGCGCGCGCACAACGATGTGCTCCCCGAGGCGGAGCGGGTTGGCTTCTTCGGGCTCGACCTGTACAGCCTGCACGCCTCGATGGACGCCGTGCTGCGGTATCTCGAGCTCGTCGATCCCGCCGCGGCGGTGCGTGCCCGCCATCGCTATGCCTGCTTCGATCATTACGGGGAGGACCCGCAGGAATACGGCTACGCGGCCGGTTTCGGTCTGGGTCCCTCCTGTGAGACCGCGGTGGTCGAGCAGCTCGCGGAGCTGCGGCGTTCCGCGGCAGAGTACGCCCGGCGGGATGGCCGCCTCGAGCCCGATGATCTCTTTTTCGCCGAGCAGAATGCCAGGCTCGTGAAGAACGCCGAGCGCTACTACCGTGCCATGTTTGGCGGGCGGGTAGCGTCCTGGAACCTGCGGGACCAGCACATGGCCGAGACGCTGGACGCGCTGGTCGCGTTCCACGCCGGGCGCGGACGCGACGAGAAAGTCGTCGTGTGGGCGCACAACTCGCACCTAGGCGACGCGCGGGCAACCGAGATGGGAGCGGGCGGCGAGCTCAACGTGGGGCAGCTGGTGCGCCAACGCTACGGCAGCGACGCCCGCCTCATTGGGTTTCTGACCTATCAGGGCACGGTGACGGCGGCCTCGGACTGGGATCACCCCGCCGAGCGAAAGGTCGTGCGGCCGGCCCTGCCCGACAGCTACGAGGCACTACTTCACGAAGTCGGGATTCCGAATCTGCTGCTCGATCTGACGGCGCCCGGGTCCCTCACGGCCAAGCTCGCCGAGCCTCGCCTGGAGCGCGCAATCGGCGTGATCTATCGCCCGGAGACGGAGCGACTGAGCCATTATTTCCACGCCTCACTGCCGAGGCAATTCGACGCCGTGTTGTACTACGACGCGACGCGTGCCGTCGAGCCTCTTGAGCGAACCGGGCTGTGGGAGCGGGGTGAAGTGCCGGACACCTATCCAACGGCGCTGTAGCTTTGCACACATCAAAGCTCAGGTGTGCTGAGTCGCGTGAAAGACGAACGGCCCGCCGCTCCCTGCTTGGAGTGCGGGCCGTTCGACGCATCGGTTACCCGGAGTCGAGGAATTGACTTCCTCGTTCTTCTTCCCGCAGCGGCCGCGCACTGTTGGGTTGCGGCTTGGCTTTGGCAGCTCCGGTCTCCATCCGCATCGGGCTTGACGGGCCTGATGTTTCGCCGGTGCGAGCGCTGCAAGTCAGTCGAATCGCTGATCGGCCTCTTGCACGGCACGTCGGAGCGCCAGCCCGACGTAGATGAGGCTCGCGATCGGCCTCATCATTTCAGGCGAGGTGATCACCCGGATCTACGATTCCCCTTCCGTTGCCGGTCCGGGAACCTCCCCGACTCGCCTGAAGAATTGACTCAATTCTACACCGCGACCGTGAAGGCAACAGGAAGCCGGTCTGCAGAATTCTTCAGATACAGCCGGCCGGCCACTATTTCAATTGTGCCGACGTAACAACAGCCCGACCAGGAAGAAGGCGGCGGCGATCGCAATGACCAACGGGCCGGTCGCAACATGGAACAATGGGGCCCCGAGCGTGCCCAGCACAGTGGATCCCACGGAGAGGCCGGTTGCCAGGGCGAGCATCCCCCCCAGACTGCGGGCGAGGTGTCGGGCGGTCGTAGCCGGAATGATGATGAGGGACCCCATCAGTAGGACGCCGAGGTACCGCAGCCCGAGCGCCACCGTGAGCGCGAAGCCGAGCAGGTACACGAGGTCGAGGCGGCGGATGTTGATGCCCACCGTGCGTGCCAGGTCGGCCGAGACCAGAGCGATCACCAGACGATGCCGGGCTCGCAACACGTACGTCGCGACGAGTACCGCCCCCGCCAAACCGAGCCCCGTTTCCAGCGCGCCGGGACGACGGGCCGCGCCGAACAGCGCCTCGATCAGCTCTTCCCCCGAGGTGAGCATGCTGCCGATCGCCAGCGCCGCCGAGAACACCACACCGATGACGGCCTCGGTCGGCAGACGCGTGCGATGTTCGAGCGCCCAAACGAGCAGGGTCCCGACCACCAGCGCCACGACCCCACCCAGAACGGGGTTGAGCCGCAGGACGAGCGCGACCCCGATCCCGGGAAGGGCGACGTGCGAGATGGCATCCGAGGCGAGGGTCATACGGCGCATGACGGCGAAGCACCCCACCAGACCGGCCGCCACGGCCATGGCGATCGGCAGCGCAAGCGCCTCAGGTGAGATGGTCATCATGGACGTGGAACCTTATCGGGGCGCGGTACGCGGCCCGCAATCGTTTCGGCGTGAGGACTTCCTGGGGCGGGCCGAGAAACGCGGGTCGGTGGCTCGCAGACAGACAGAGCACGAGATCGGCGTGCTGATAGACGACCGCCAGTTCGTGAGAGATGAACAACAGGGTCATGCGCTCGGTCCTCTGCAGACGCCGGATCAGGGCATACAGACTTTCCTCGCCGGGTTCATCGACTCCGGCGGTCGGCTCGTCGAACAAGAGAACGGTGGGCCGCCCCATCAGGGCGAAGGCGAGGAGGAGGCGCTGGAACTGGCCCCCGGACATCGTC